>NZQM01000167.1 GCA_002695905.1 Parvibaculum sp. | reverse complement strand
TAACTTAAACGTAGAACCCTGCATGTCTGGGTCCGCCTTATGATCTTTAACTTGAGCGCTAGCCGACCAAGAGGCGGAGACGCCTTTTGATTCCATAGCCGTAGCTCCCTTCTCTACTATCTGCTTTGCTTCTGAGAACTTCGTAGTAGCGAACTTACCATGAACGACATCTGTCTTAGTGTTCATAAGCTCCGCCGCCTCCAGTCTGGCGTCAAGGAGTCTGTCCCACGTCTCTTTAGTCGGGTTTGCTTCAAAGGCTTTCGTCAGAGTCGATATACTCACTCTTGCTGACTTAAGCTTTTCCGATCGATCCTTAAACTCGTTCAGCATTTCAGAAGATCTTTTAAGACCTTCTTTGTCTCCAGCCTCCTGCTGCTCCTCTATGGTCGCCTCAAGGGTGCTTTGCTCTACAGCTAGTTTAGCTTCTCTTGAGGCTATTGTGCTTATAGCTACTTTTTGATTTTGCTCTGGAGTAAGCTTAGTATTTATGTCCGAATTTGACTCTTGTATCTCCCTCGCCTTGGAGAGCAGAGATTCTGCTTTTTTAGCAGCCACCTCTCTATCGTTGGCCTCAACAGACTCGGTGTCGTTGGCAATCCCTACTTGCTCTACGTACTGCAAGTTCAGTTTCTTTAGCCTATCGTAACTCTTCTTATCGGCAAAGCTCAGCGCCAGCCACCAGTCAGAGCGAGCGTCTAACTCCTCTTGTCTACGCGACTCAAGAAGGGTTTTTTGTTTTTGAAGTCCAGACAGCTGATCTGGAGATGCGTTCTTTATTCTATCCTCTAGCTGCTTTAGCTGGACCATAGTCTCCGAGGTGCCAGTAACAATATCGACTCTAGACTGTGCGTCTACACGAGCGCTGTTTCTTAAGCTGCCCATCCCGTCAAATCCTACACCCAGTCCCGCACCGCCAATCCAGGCCTCAACCAGGCTATCTCCAAATTCTTCAAGACTTGGGCCTTCCACCCCTAGGGCTACATCTGTCCCCGTCGCTACAGCCTCAGCAAACACCTCTTCAAACCCTTCGGAATTTACGTTTACACCAAACAGTGCTAGCCTGTTTGAAACATAACTCCTCAGCACAGAACGACCCTGAGCGCTAGACAGTCCTCCCGCCTGAACAAATGCAGCTCTTGAGGCGCTAGTCCTAGCCGCAAGGTTTCCTGACAAAGAAACACCTCCACTTAGACCCTGAATGCCTCTACCGACGGTTCCCATAGCAAATTCACCCGCTGTAGTACCTGCGGCTGACAATGTTCTCTCCGTGTCATCGTCATATATAGGCTCTAAGCCCTGAGAGACTCTTTCTTCGTCGATTGTTTTCTTGGATGCGAAATCAGAAATACCAGCACCAACCGAAGCCAAAGCAAGGCCAGCTATTCCCGCCCCTCCAGGGACGCTTGCTGCGAGCATAAGTGGTGCTGACTCAGCCAACATGTTTGCCTGCTGCCTGAAGAAGTCCTGGAAGTTTCCGCTGGTTAGAGACTGAGTCATGTTCTGACCAAATGCAGTCATTCTAGACCTCTTTACTTCATTGTAGTAGACGCCATAAAGCCTTTCATCTTCGTCAAAACCAGACAAGGCATACGACAGAGGGTTCATGAAGTAATTATTCATGCCCAACTCAAAAGACTCCATGAAGTCCTTTACAACTCCTCGCTCTTGATATCTGTTGTCTCCATCCAAAGCCAAGTCCAACCCCCAGTTCTTGTAGTAGTAATCGCTCAGCTGTGTCTTCTGCTCGTCAGACAAAGATGCGCCGCCATTTGATTGCATCCACTGCTGGGCTATGGTCTGAGATGCCTGAGCAACCTCGCTAGCCATCTCGGCCTCTACGAAACGACTAAGATCTTCTTGAAACATAGACTCGTCATAAAGAAAAGCTACCCTTCTTGTGCCTCCGCCATCGGTCATAGGCTCGTAGTTTGAGCCAGCAGGCTTACCTATTTTAGCCCTCAGATTCCTTTCTGTGTTCTTGTATCTTTCAGTAGCCTTAAATCTTTCCACCCTCGAAGAGACATCCTCTTCAAAAGCTTTAGCCATCTGACTGCCCTGGTTAGCCAAAGCATCAAGACCTATTTCTTTTTCAAGGTCGTCTGCCTGTATAGCGGCATTCTTTATTGCGTCTATCGACTGCAACTCAGCCTTGCCCCCAGGTCCGACCTCTTGAAAAAGAGTGGCAAGAGTTCTGTTCTCGACATCATCCCTCGTCTCCACAGGAACTATTTCACCCACACTGCTTACTCTGGTTCGAAGAAGAGTCTGTGAAGCTTCTTGTCGGGCGAAATCAAGCGAAGTCGTGAAGTCTCTTAGGGCCTCAACGTCCCACTTTACATCTCCTTCTTTGTTGGGGTCGTAAGCAGCTAAGTACAGCTCAGCTTGTTCGCCGCTATGGTCTATTCCAGGAGCGACGAAGTCCAACCAAGCGTCGCTGTCATTCTGACGGACAGACTCAAGGTCGAAAGAGTTATTGGTGAAGTCATAGTAGTCAAAGACAGTAGCGTTACTAGCATCTATCTCATTCGACTCCAGAAAGCTGTTTCTTGTCTCTTCGTCTGAAGATCTATACCACGAGTTGATGTCCGTGGCTTGGTAGAAGTCGTCAAAGGAAAACTCCTCTTGATCAATCGCTGACTCCCCATAAATAAGGTTGTCTGAAAGACGATCGTATACTCCTTTCGCGGTGTCTCTGTCGCTCATCTGAAGCTTGAACTGGTCAAAGCTTAGGTCCTGAGACTCCTCAAGGTTGAGGTTTTCGTATATCTGTTTTAGAAACTTATTCTCTTCGTTCATCCTATGTTACTTTCAGGTTGTTGAATCTGTGCTAGTTGTGGCATGAATGGCTGGGGGTTTCTTTGGTCCTCCGCCAATGGCATAATCACTCCTTTTCTACTAATTGTAGGCACTCCAGATTCGATCCTGAAAGATACATCAGAACTCTCTAGCCCCATCAGGGACTGCTCGTAAGCTTGCCAAGGCATCGCGTCTTTCACCCCTTTGGGTTCGTACACGTTCTTCCCTGACTTATACCGCTTGTACGCGGACATGAACGTCCCCTTCTCTATAGGGTCTTCGGGCGTTCCATAGTTTTCTCTAAAGTATTTCTTGCTCATCTCAATGAATTGAGCAAGCATCTCAACGAGTTGTATGTATTCCTGTTCTCCTGCGTCGGAAGAAACCATACCCTCTATAAAAGACTCATCTGATAACTGGTAAGCCCAGTCGTTGGCGATCTTTCTGTCTCTACCAAACATAGTGGCTTCGTCAGTGTAAACCTTGTGAGCGGCCTCTATAAGCTCCTCGTCTGTAGTTTCTACAACACCGCCCTCCTCAAACCATTTGAGCTCTTGTGTGTCTTCCTCACCGAGTGAACCAGCGTCTGAGTTTATCTTTCTTTTTGCTCGAAGGTCTTTACGCTCCCTTTTAGCGGCTTCTTTCTCTTTTTGACTTTTCTCCTTGGCTTCTTCTGCGGCTAGCTTCTCTTCCTCGGTCATTTCTTTCGACGAATACCTAAACCCAGCCAAGGCATTAGCCGCCTTTGCCATAGCTTCGCCAGCCCAATTTCTGCTAAACAAACCCATTACTTGCTCATTGCTTTGGCAGTGAACTTACGCAATAACCTTCTGAACTCGGGGCTTTCTTTAGAGACAGCCTTAGACTGCTCTGGGTTCAAGATAACCTCACCGCCAGTAGCCTCCCCTACCTTTTCGCCATTTCTCACGAGGTCGATTGGGTTGGTCTCATGACTGAACTCACCTGGGGTAACCATGCCGTTCTTGCCCATTTGCCCTATTCCTGTGGCGATAGTCTGGCCTATGGCCTGACCCATTTGACCCTGCCCAGTAATACGAGCCAACTGAGCGTCGTATATGGCTTGCTGAGCTGCGTCTTGACGACCTCTAAGTCTTTGTTGCTCAGCCATGTACTGTTGTTGCTCCAGAGCCACGTTTCTATCCGCCACACCCTGCTGGAGTCTTGCCGCCTCGCCGAGCGCCTGTTGTTGTCTTTGAGAGGCTCCAATCTCTATCTGTTCCCGCTCTGCAGCGGCTTGGGAACTCATCTTTTGTGCACCCCCCAATACTGCTTTAGCCCCGCCGCCCTTTAATGCTGCGATTGTATTCGCCTCTCTCTGAAGCTGTTCTTTTCTTAGAAAGTCTGACGCTGGGTCTTCCTTCATCGCGCTGATGTATTTCTGATACGCGCTTCCTAATTCGTACTTAGGTATATCCCCCAAGCCAGAGAGCCCTTTCTCTGCGTCCGCCATTTCTCGATTGGCAAACCCTAGCTGAGCCTGCATGGCTTTCTTAGCCTGACTGTTCGAGTACATGGATCCGCCTATATTGGCGGCCATCATAAGACCTATAGTGATTGGATCCATAATGCAAATATAGTTATTCTTGGCCTAATGCGTGATTAAGCTTAGATTCGGTTATGTGAGTGTTTATACAGTAAAGCTCTGTGGCTGAGGTAGAACTGTTAGACATGTCTATTATAGCGTACTTGCCTCTTAGTTTGTCTCCGTCTACCTGCTTCGATCCTTGGGCAAATAACTTAGCGTCGTTAAGAACAACAGACTCATCGAGCGTTCCGTTGATTGTTATCTGGCCTCCAGAAACCGATGTTATTACACATGTGGTTCCGCTTGTAGAGGCTTTGACCAGCGCTGACCCAGACAAAACATACAGCTCCATCCCTAGTATAGGGCTTTTGTTTAGATCTATATTAGACACGGTAACGGCTGAAACACCTGCCGATGGAGTGCCATTTACAAGTCCCGCAGACCTTATTTGAGAAGAACTGTTAGAAGATGTGTCGCCCCCTATAGAGCTATACATTTGTCCCTCTTTCTCTACAAAGTTATGTGCATTAGCAGTTTGACCTGAGTCTGTGGTTATCGCTGTCGAGGTCCACGTCTTGCTTCCTTCAATCGACAATGCGTCGAAGCACTTCTCCAGCGACGGGTTTAGCTTGGAAACAACCCTTACCGTTGAGTTGTTTGAACTCCCATAAAACTTGTTCCTGGGTACCAGCCTGTCGTGCTTATGGACGATAGCGCTCACAGAGTCGTCGCTAATAGTAGTTGTCACGTACTTACACGAAAGCATGTCGCCGTCTATTGTAGCGTACTCGTCGGGAATGAACGAGTGTGTGCTCTGCCAAGCCCGAAACCTAGTGTTGTAAGAAACCGTAGTCCCCGCGTATGACCCTACTGGTTTTATGGTTACATAGTAAGTATCTGTTCTAGGATCGTAGCCACTAGCTACCTTTACTCCTCCAGCGGCTTTAGCTAGGCTTAATTGGTTCAAAAAGTAGGAGGCCATACCCGTGTCCGATATTGGCACGAGCTGCCCCCCTGAGTGCATCATGACTTTGAGTCTTGACGGATCGACAAAAAACACCTTTCCGTCAACAGACAACACTGAGTCAGGGTTGTCTCCACACCCATAATCTCCTGAGTAGTAAGTAGGCTGTCCTGTAATGTCTGTAGACACCACAAGTCCAGACGACCCTCCTGCATACTCGACAATGTTCTTTTTTACAGGCACAAACGACATTCTCTCATCTTGTATAGCCATAAGAGAGTCGTCATAGTTATCTATAAATCTTACCGCCCCGTATTGACTGTCTAAACTAGAAAAGTTAGCCAAAGAAGCGTTAAAGGAAGACAATCCCAAGAACCCTGAGTCTTCCACAAAAGCGTCACTATATGTAATTCCGTTTTGGATCTTTCTTGGCGCCTCATTTCTAAATGGTAAATGCGCTCGTCCCTTGGACCAGTTATTAGAAGGTGATGCCTCCGAAGGTTTTAGCGACTCAACACTTCTCACTATATAGCTCCATTCCCCTGGGTTGAAGGGGCTATCCCAGTCGCTGTTTTGTGCGTCATACTTGCCTGTAATAAGAGACACAGGTCTAAGCCAAACATCACCGTCAAGAACCACATCAGGTCCGTACTGACTTAGCGTGTAGTTCTTATACTCTCTTATCTTTCTCGACTCCCCCAATTCGTAGTAGAACTTGTCACCCATAGACTTCCTCGGGGTAAGTATCTCTACGATGCTTTTTCTACCCCAGTAATTATACGACTCAGACACTCCATTTCCAGAGGGGTATGAGATTTGACTTCCTGTTTGAGCATGATATACATGCTGGAAGTCAAACCCTTCATACTTTTCTTGACCAAAAGGCCCAGTTCCTGCATCTATCTGAGGTGCAGACAGTATAAGGAATGTTCCTTCGAATTGCTTCGCTTGCGCTGGGTGAGATGACGGATCGACACTACAGCAAGGGTTATCTGCTGCACTGCTATAAGTCTCTACGCCTGTAATATCAAACTCTATAGGGTGGCCATAATTATTCTGGCCTCCTTGATTTACAAAGGCTTGTGGTGTAACCATTGCCTCGGTGGCGTTAGTGCTGTTGTCGTACTGCAACACCCTTAGCTTGTCGCCCTTGGTAAAAGAGTAATCCCTTGCGTTATCGGATCTCTCGTTGTATATATCCAACGTTTTTAGCGAGACATATACCTTGGTATCAGTCGTGAGTGCCGTAGGGTTAGAAGTTCCTGGCTCATCGACAGGAACGTAAGCTCCGCCTGTCGTGTATTGCACGAAGTCCTGATAGCTATTGTTTTCAGAAACAACGACCTGATATCTTTTAGCCCATGACGGGGGGTCTGAGGTGTCGGAGGCGAACGAAACCTTTATGTTGGCGGACCCGAAAGGGTCTAAGCTGTTTATCACCCTTTGCGCTGGGGTCTTTATGTAGGCTGTCCCAAGCTCACAAACAAAGCTAGATCTACCGTACTCGTCGTAATACACAATTCCTACGTCATAGGTTGAGCCAGACTTAAATCCCGAAGCAACTGTAGGGCTGTACCCAGAAGAGGCCCCTGCTGTGTACGAGAAGTTAAATCCATTAGTAATGTCGGTGGACGTCTGTTGCGCGTCTTGGGTGCCGTTGTAGACGTAAGTAAGGGCCGCCTGATTGCTTCCCAACAACACAACGCCCTTTGAAGGGCTGGTACTCACCTCTTCCGTTTGATTGTCGGCCAGTTGACCTATAGGCCTTAGAGTAGTGTCCTCTAAAAGCTGAGTCATGTCTATGTCCGTAAGTCTAGGCTTTACAGTGAATGTGGCATACCCGTGAGTCGCGTCTGGGGTTATGTCATCGTTACTAAACGTAGCAAACGAGTAAGCATCAGTATCGTTGTTAAGATAATCAAACTGGCTTGGATTTGGAGTCAGGTAGTCGAGAGTGCTTATTTTCACCTGGTTCCCTGCCGAAAATTGCACCTCAGTCTCCGTCCCAAGCTGACCGTATATCTCAGGTGCTCCAAGTCCTCTAGACCTCCACTTTTTCTGACCAGAGATAGACTCTATCTTGTCGGCCAGTTGTTTCCCTATGCCCTCAACAGTAGTTGCAGCAGCCGTGGTTACAGTTGCGGAAACTACAATGGCCCCATCAACAGAGGTTCCTATGGGTAAGGTTTGTGAGTTGGTTACGGACGACGTAGCGTCACCAAATGTTACTGTGTCTTTTCTTGTAGTGTTCGCCCAAGCATCATTATCTGTGGTGCCAAGAGCCCAGGAAAAAAGATCTGAAAACGCATTCCAAATCCCGCTGTCATCGTCGTATTCATAAGCGATGTGGTGATCAAAATCCACGCTAGCAACAGGGCCGTCTGATTTTGACACTGTTCCTACTGGGTCATACGAGAAGGTTACGTTGATGGTTGTCCCCGTTGGAACCAAGGTTTCTTTATCTGCCGTCGTCGACCCAGGCTCGAAATCGTCGAAAGAGTCACCCGCAAGAAGATCTATTGTAATCTCATCGCCTGAGGCTGTAGCTATATTGGCTGTACTGTCAAACACATCCTTGAACCCTTCATCCGTAGAGTATTGTACCGACAGCGTAACTTTTGATGAATCAATAGAGATCTTATCTCTACCCTCTTCGTAATTGGAGTAAAAGAGTCTGTTGTTTGTAATTGCTTGCCCCTCGGCTTTTAGCGGTACGTTGTCGTAAGTTTTGTTTACGGTGTTCTGATCGACAGCTCCGTAGTTTTTTGTATTGTAAAACAAGTAGGTGCCAGCACTGCTGTCGTATACAGTCCTAGACGACCCGTATATTTGTTGAGTTATAGACTCTGAAGGATCGAACTCATCTACCTTTACGAAAACCCCATCGTTTCCGTCCTTAGCAAGGATTCTTAAGTATTTTACATCAGGAACATATCGGTCATCTCCAGCCGCAGGAGAGTAGTTAAGGGATAACCTAAGAACGTTATGAGTATTGGCTGGTTGAGCTGCACCTGCAGAGTTTAAGCCGTCGTAAGACGAGGCGTCAGATACGGCTAGCTTGGAGTACATAGATATAGCTGACTCTTCGCCGTCTGTGTACACCAGTTGAGTAGCAAACTGAAAATACCTATCTCTAAAGTTGTTTGTTTGAACGTCTTCATCTGTTTCGAATGCAAACTCTATTGGCGTTTGCGGTGCAGGCTTCGCAACGGACAAGGATTTTTTTAGGTCAGCATCCGACAAAACAGAGTAATCGTTCGCTAAAGCCCTGTCTACGTTGATTTTTCTAGGTGGGTTGCTGTTGTCAGTAAAATACAACAATGACTGAATGGTACTACTTCCAGAGAAATTAGAAGAAATAACATCAGCCTTTACTGTGTGATCGGAGGAGAAGTTCAGGACACTAGAAGCAAGGACTGTTGTAAAAGAGTGAGTAGAGGCCTTGTACTTGATAATTCTATGGTCCGTACTAGAGTTGTCTCTTACGAAGAAGTACACTACAGAGTTGGTTTGATCTACACATCGACCAACCACTGTGTAGTCTCCAGAGTTTTCAATAACCCCAATGGCCGCTGATGTGCCGTAGCTGTTTTTAATAACACCCTCCGTGCCCTCGCCTCCTTCAGACATGGTTACGTTGAGAGCGTCGATCATGTCGCCCTCCTGAACGAGCCGCTCATCAATATCTTTTACCAGTTTCCTGGGTATGATCTTATCAATAGCCATCAGAACTTAGGAGATTGTCTGTAGTTTTTTCTAATAACTGTCAGAGCATCTTCCTTTGAGAACGACTTCATTCTTGAATTAGCCAGTCTTCTTTCGTTGTAGTATTCAGCTCTAGCTCTCTGCTTCTCAGAGATGGGGACGATAGACTTCTTGTCAATAAGCTTGTAGTACACGTAAGACCTAATAGCTTCTTCAGCGTAAACGTGTACATGCGGGTTTAAGGACCTAGCCTCGTCGCAGACATACTCTATCACCACTTGATTAATTCCGTGGCCAGGAAGCATCTCTATGCGGTCTTGATCATGATTTAACCTGTACTGCGCCCCGTGGTGTCCACCTCCAAACCCATACAACCTCCCAGAACTTCCTTGGTAGATATAATTTCTAAAGATGTAAGAATCCATGGTCTCACCCAAGGGATCTCCTATGTTGGATGTTGAGCCTGTAGCCGTCTTAGAGTCGACAAGGTCTCTAACGCCGTCTCCGTCTGAGTCAAACGTATCTCCGTCAGAGTCAGTCTCGTAGACTTGGGACATATTTATGTGCTTGTTCTCGCCTATGACTCTTACGATTCCATCTCCACCCACAACCCCAATCTTGATTAAGTCTACAAAATCATCGGGCAGGGGCACCGTATTGTTCGTTGTGTCGATGTTTAACTTCAGAGACTTTACTCTCTTCATCATATCGAATCCTATGTCTCTAATACCACGAAGAGCAAGGTTTCTAATCGTGCTCTCTGCGGTGTTGTTTAGGTAAGTCTCATCGTTGACGAGAAGCATGATATCTGCAACAATATCATCCAGGTGTATGTGATTCCTCGCCATTATCTAATCTGTTCTTGTTTTAGCGATGCTTGCTCTGCGTTGGCATAAGAGGTTACAAATTGATCCCTCATAGAGACTCCCGCAAGCTCTGCCATTTCCATGACGACGTCATTAAGATACCTGTCTGGCAAGTCAAAGTTTCTTGCTGTTGTAGCGTCAAATACCTCGATATTAGAAACCGTAGTGTAGCTATACTGAGGCAAGGTGGTCTGGAAGGTCCCGCCTGTATCTATACTGCCAGCCCTTCTGTAGTATCGAATCCTAAGCTTCTTTATGTTCTTAGGAAAAATTTCTATGTCTCCAGCCACAAGCGCTACTGGGTATTCCTCTGAAGGCGCCGACAACGTACTGTTTAATATACGGCCTATCTTTTCTTCATCGTAGCACAACTCCACAGGGCGACTAGTACTAAAGCCCATGAGAAGAGCTCCAGCTGTTTCACCGCTAATGAGTCGAAACATATCACTAGGCTTGGAAAATACAGCATCATTGTCGCTTAAAGTGGTTGCCTTTGAGTAGTGAGATAGATCCTCTCTAATTACTTTCGTTCTTGAGTATCCGCCCCCAGCATCAACACCTCCTTTTTTCTTTAGTGTCCCAACTTCTACGCTGTCAAAAATCCGAGAGTATACTCGCATCTGAGCCACCTGAGCATAGTTATTGAACATGCTCGGCGTAATCATCCCTTTCTGATCTTTGTTCAGAAGGTCCTTTAGCGTTTCATATACGGTTTCTACGCTTACCATGTGGTAAATATACGAAAAAGAAAAGCCACCTCTCGGTGGCCTTCTTGTTAGCTCAACTGCCGCTCCATCTCTGCGGCTACTGTCGATCCTTGCTCTGTCAAGCAGAATCGAACAAAGGTGTCTGTGGGGTCCTTGCCAGGTGGCACGGTTATGATGTTTTTGTTGGTGTCGAACCAACGAATAGAATCCTCTTGAATGCTAATAATCTGCATCTTCTCAGCTTGCTTGATTGACGCCTTCATAGCCACGATAGGATTATCGAAAGCCTTGATGAACGTATCTGGAGCTGCTTTCGCTTTTACAATAAGGTCGTGCTTGATTTCGTTGACAGCCCTATCAATATTGATATTGAAAGAGATAGCCACAGCCAGCAAGTCATCAAGGTCTTTTGTCCTGATGAGAGACACAGCGTCCATAACCAAGAACTCTCGGTCCACGCTTACCTCTGCCTTCTTTTCTTTCTCTACGACTCGAAACTTAGAGCCTCCATTTTTCTCGTTGTCTGGATGCTTACTCATAAACTCCATGAGGTTTGGTTGGGTTCTACGAACCATCATCTTTCCTAAGCGGAAAACAATAGGGGTCTTTACCGACTTTTCGTTTTGCTCATCCTTGTATATGCTTGGCTCGTTCTCACAGTATCGTATCTCCCGAACCATGTCCGCCTCTTCGTCGTAAACAGTTACGCCTGTCTGCATAAGCATCATCACGCCTCTGGATCTGACAGCCTCATACTCCAAGGCTTGTGGCATCTCTTTACGTTGGATAGATCTTTTAGCCTTCTTAGGAGAGGCTGTTTCTGCTACGGGCTTGGCCGCAGGCTTTCTTCCGCGCTTGGCGGGTGTTGACTTCGTTGTCATTTCTAATGAATTAAATTATTGAACAAAAGTAGTAAAAGAGCAGGGGACCTTTTCCCCTGCCCAGTTACCGATTAGTCTATTAGGAGTTAGCTCCGTGAATTACAACATAGTTGTAAACAAGCGCAGTTGTATCTGCAGCTGAACCGTGAGTGTTGGTAACCTTTACGTTAAAGGACCCAGCAGCCACTGCGTCAACGATAACCTCGGCATCGACATCACCTGACACCTTGTTTACGATGACTACGTCAAAGGCGGATTCAACAGCAGCGCAGGTCACAGTATGTACTGCGGAAGCTCCAGCAGCCAACGAGGTGGCGTCACCAGTGATTACACCTGCGTGAGTAGCTGAAGTAACACCCTGTGTTCTACTTGTAGTCTGGGTCACCGCCCCACCGTCTTCGATGTGAAGCGTACCTGCGGCAATATCAACATCACCTCCGTTAACGTCCACGCCGCCAGCAGTGACGGTCACAGCGTTAGCAAAAGTAGTCGCGTCAGCAACAGCACCTCCAGTGAAGGATGCCGCATTATTGGTCTGGTCTTGTGTAAACATTCTCCAGGACTCTCCAGTCCATATGAAAGTACACGACTCATTAGCTAATCCGAGAGCGATAGAAGCCACGCTACCAGAGTCGAAATCCGTAGTGGGATCGACTGTGACAACATTCGTTGCATCTGTCTTGATTACAGTAACGATTGTTCCAGCGTGTTCAGCGGCACCGAGCGTGATGGTAAAGGCACCACCAGCCCCAGCAGCCGTCACATAGCTAGTCAAACCGTTCCATGAACCAACAGACGACAACGGTTGCACCGCGCCATCAAGAATCAAGGGAAAAACGTGTTTAGACATTTGTTGTTTTTTTATGGTTTGAGAGGGGCCGAAGCCCCCCTCTCCCCTGATTTATAATTACTTAATGATTACGTGCTGGTTTGCAGCGCGAGTCACGAGGTTGCACTCTGAGCGGTAGTAGAACTCAGCCACGTCCTTAGACATGTTTGTGTGTCCCAAAATAGATCCGCGCACCCAGTGCTCCATGTCTCTGCTGTAACCGCTTGCACCCTTGTAGTTCATCTCCAAAGCTGGAGCCTTCATACCAGTGCGAGCGTCAGTCACTTTTGTCATTGGAACCATAGCTCCTTTGTAGTGACCGCTCAAACCACCAGTGGTTGGGTCGTTCAACAGCTTCCAGTCGTGCTTGTGGAATGTGTATCCGCCACGAGTAAATGACTTAAAGCCGAGCTTTACAGCCATGTCAGCGTCGTTGTTAAACGCACCGAACTGACCAGCCAAACCAGCTGTCATCTGAGTAGCAATACCCTGAGCCAACAAGTCGTCGATGTCCAAGGAAGCCTTTCTGTTCAAGTACATAGCGTACTCGGCAGGAGCGCCTTCTTTGTCCAATTCGAGGATGATCTTGTCGAAGTCAGACAAGCCAGCAAAAGTGCCTTGGTTTCCACCTGACACGTCAGCCACCAAGCCTCTGTCCTCCACAGCCGCGAAGTAACCTTCTGAGCCAGTGAACTCATTGTCGTTCCCTACAGCGACACCACCAGACGCTGGACGCTTCTCGCCAAAGAGCATCATCATCTCGCGCTTGTCCATAAATCTCTTACGAGTGTCTTGCTCGCCCTTGACGTACCATCTGTACTCACCTCCTCCGAGGTTCACCCATCCGATATTCGTAGCTTGCGAACCGTTGACAGCATACGTCTCCTTTACAATCATGTAAGGGTTGGTGCGCTTGGTTACGTCTACTTGGTAGAACTCTGAAGGCTGATCAGACCCTTGTCCGTACAAGTTTCCAATTACAGCTGCCTTCTGAGTTACACTCTGTTCGGCCATATCCAATCCGTCAAGCGATTTAACTGTGTAGCTAGTATCAGAAGCCTTAGCGCTGACCACGACTCTACGCCCGTTTTCGAGCAAGAGGACGTCGTTCACTCTAACTTGGTAAACGTTGCTAGCCGCTCCTGTGGCTGGGTCGTTTACAGACTGAGCGGTGACGGCCATGGTTGCGGCGGCAGTCGTTGTAATAGCTGCAATGCTAGCAACCTGAACGAAAGGATGCAAGCGTCCTTCTTCCCACCACTGTACTTCGTCGTTGACACCAGCGTTCTTTACGGCTCCTGTGAGCTGCAAAAAGCCTGTGATGCCTTGATCTCCGAAAGTGTTGACGAGGAGGTCGCGGTTGTCTGGTTTGTTGTAGTCTAGGAGGTCGCCCAAAGATACGTATGCGTCTGGGGTGGCCTTCAGTCTTGGGGGCTTGTTAGTGCCCAAATTGGTGGTTGCTGAACCACCGAGTGTAATAGCGTTTGCCATTTTTTCTTAGTCTTAGATGTTAAAAGTTAGTCTAGAGTTCCCCATGGCTTCTCTTATTTGTTGAGCCACGGAGTCCGTTTGTTGTTGATTGTTCGATACTTGCGGAGACTGGGGTGTTACGTTAGCCGCACGCTCTACAATGCCTCGTTGACCGTCAGCAAGTCCCTGCTTGTAAATAGATTTTACAATAGAGTCCATGTTGTCGACAACAGCCCTGTGAGTGTTGAGCATATCGTAATCCCAGCTACCATCCTCCCGAACGTAAGGATCAAAATACTCGTCAAGACGAGCATTCTTTTCGGCTAGGTGAGACTTATATCGGTCTTCCAGGCCAAACGTAAAACTCTTTCCATCTCCAAGGTCAAATTCTACTCCTTCGAGATCGTCAAGGTCTTCCGCCATTTCGCCAATCCACTCATCAGTGATGGGTGACTCGTCTTCGGCAGCTCGTTCTTCAGGAGCCTGGAAGGAACCTCTAAGGTCCTCTATCCCGTTTCTTGCTTCTTGAGCGTCTATTTTGAGTTGCAAAGATGAAAGCTTAATATCCTCCTCAGAGTGCATCTCTGGGTTGGTTTTATACTTACCGCCGATCAAAGTATTTACCTCTTCTTGAGAAAGGTTTGGATAGTCGTTAGACATCTTAAATCTTATCGCAGTAACGTCATCCATTTCGGAAGGGTTAAGCGACTGATACATAAACCAATCCTCGGGACTACGACCAGTCGTTTCGACAAAGTCTGCAATCACAGAGATTCTTTCATCGAGCTCTCTTTGCTCCTCTTGTTGTTGAATCGTCAGGTCATCGATTGATCCGACATCTCGCCCAAGCCTTTCGCTTAGGTATGAGAATACAGCCTCTTCGATTTGCTGTTCATCATACGTTTCTTGTTGTGACTCCTCCATTACGGGAGTCTCTTGTTCAAGTGTTTCCGATACCTCCTCTACAGGATTCTCTCCGCTTAGGTCCAGTATTTCAGGCTGTTCCTCTTGGACGTTAATCTGATCGACTTCTGCGTCAGAAACAAACTCGAACGAAGGGGTCTCTTGCCCTTGCTCTTCTTGATTAAATTCTTGGTTTTCCATTTTAATTAAATTGATTATCTAGATACGTAGGCAACAGCCGTGGCACTCCCCGCACATTGCACGCTGGAGAACTTCCCGTAGATCGTTTGACCCGCAGCCATTGTGACTGCAGAGCCCGTGTTAGCGGCGTCCTCATAAACAGTTGAGTTAACTTTATACAACGAGGCTCCTTCTCCCTTGAGTGTTATTGCCCCACCAGCAAGACACATAACTGCAAAAAAGTGAGACCCAGCAGGGGCTGACGCTTCTGTTGTGTCGGACAGGTGGTAGACCTCTTTAGGAAATTGATCGTGTGGAAATGCCATTATTCTTGTTTTTGCAAATATATAACTTATTCACCTACGGGATTTTGAAGGCTTCTTGTAGCGGGACACTCTTCCTTTTTCTCTCTTTTCTTTGGCAGCCCTAGCTCTTTCGGACTTAGATAGCTCACCCCAAGTAGATGGTGTTTTTGATGAAATCCTTTTGGTTGGACGGAACGTTCTATCGCTCCCGCTGTAACCTTCTTTGCCTTTAGGTGTCTTCCATTCCTCTTTGAACCAGCGCTTTAGCGCCAACCCCTTAGCTGTCTTTCTTACCGCCATTACTTCTTCTTCTTATTACCCCAGTTGGAGACCCCGACCTTTCGGCACTTTGCTAGTGCCCCCGAAGCATAAGCGGAAGGCCATACGCTGTACCTTGCTTTTACCTTGGAGTAACACGCATCTTTTACGGTTCCCCCTTTTTTGTACTTCTTTACTGCTTTAGCCATGGCTCGCTACTTTGAATGAAGCTTTATCTACAGCCCCAGGATGAGGTTTGTAGTCTCCCGCCATCAGGTAGTACCTTCCAGACTCTTCCATCCAGTGATACCCTTTTGGTGGGGCCACAGATACTTTCTTTTTTCCTACAGAGAGCTTTCCTCCCTTTTTGTACTTTACTGGCTTCATTAGCAGTTCCACTTTCTTAACGCAAGAGCTTTGCGTGTTGGTTTACCGTTTGGCTTCTTCATGGGCCCTTTAACGCCGCTCATACGCGCACAGAAAGACTTTCTTCTGCCAGCAGCTTTGCTGCCTTTTTTGAGCTTAGACGGAGGTGTCGTCACAGCAGTCTTAAGTTTGCTTCCTGGGTTGGCTCTTCGGTACGCGGCTACACCTTTGGCTGTAAGACCTCCAGATCTACTTTTGTGAACACCCATTTTCATCTAGGGCATTACTCCTTTTTTTCTTACTGCTTTTGCCATGATGCTAATATAATCAATCGACGGTGTTGACTTTTCCTATGCTTGCCGTAACTAAATCGTTGACTTTCCCAATGTTTTCCGCAGAGACAGCGCTTATACTATGAGTGTAGCCTGAGGCTTCGGTGTAAACAATCTTGGGGTCCCTATCTGTGCCTGAGTAGTTAGCAAACGTTAGCCCTGTAAACCCGTCGTCAGACGTCGATGTAGGAGCAACATTTAAGTAATCATGCGTCTTGTCCATAACGCAGATTATTACTACGTCGTTGTTTTGCATGTCCGCCCTCAAAGAAGAGCTACCTCCAAAGTCATTGTAAGCGTTTTCGTTAAAGGTATTTTCTGAAAAATCATTTGATGAATACACCGTTGCGCTTCCATCTAGACTAGACCCAGAAGAGAACCCAGAAATGCTGTCTATTTCTGATGTTGCTAGAGAAGAGCTACCATCCCCCCCAAAAGCTGTGCTCTTGACCGCAATCATGCTAGCGTCATCTAACAGATAGCCGTAAATCTGAAAGCTTGCGTCTGTAACAGACCCGCTAATACCAGACGTGTCAAACAAAAAGAAAGCTCTAGATATAGAAAAGTTATTTCCGCTCCTTCCAGAGCTGAAACTAGTTCCAACGGGAGAAGAAGCTTGGCCATCACCAGAAGAAAATGATGTTGCTGTGGCGATATCCCTAGCCCCCGCCCAAGTAGAAGCATTCCCGCTTCCTAGCCTTCCGTCTTCGATTGAAGAATAAATTGTAGCCATTACGCGGTTACCTCTATAAAGGTTTTGTCTGGATCAAAGTATATAACACGAGTAGCGCCGTCTACACAATATCCAACCACCCTGACAATGTCGCCAGTGGCTGAAGGGGCAGTATTTGTTATCTCTCCAGTCGTGGTGCTCACATAAACAATGTCACCCGTTGTCAAACCAGAAAAGCTAGTGTGTCGCGCAAATCCACGAACAAGGAATCTAGCAGTATCATCCTCTACAGCTATTCCTATCATACCGCTAGATGTTGAAGCTGCATCAGCATCTGCTTCCTCCCACTGCTGGCTAGAATCCAAGTAATACAGCTTACCCTGCTCAATCGCACCATTAACCCCGCCAGGCCCGCTTCCAAAGTTAACAGCTTCCCCGTAGTACTGATCCGAACCGTCTGGGAAAGAAAATACTTCAAGGCCAGTAACAACAAGTTTGCTGCCGTCAAAAGTCAGATTGGATTCTGCTACCACACCATTAACTCCGTCACCAGTAAGTACTGAGTTGGATGCTAGGGTTGTCTGACCTGTACCGCCAGAAGCTACCGCAAGTGTAGACGACAATCCTGCTGCCGTACCCGTGGTATTTTGGTTAAGGGTCGGGACATTGTTGGCGTGTATCGTTCCAGCCCCGTCTACCGTGAGGTCTGCAGGAGCGCTAGCCGCGATAGTCAAAGTATCTGAAGCCGCGTCGGTAGTAAGTGTTACGTTAGACCCAGCAACGATAGTCATTGTGTCGTCAGCGTTGTCAGCGACGATATTGTCTTGACCAGCCACAGCGTAGTTGGTAAAGGAGTTGGGGTCTACACCCGAAGCTCCTCTAGCACCAGCATCCCCAGTAGGCCCCGAAAGAACCACTGACACCGTGTATTCTCCCGTATAGCTCTGGCCGTCTGCATTCCCTCTGGGTATTGCTTTTGAAGATCCACTAACGTAGCTAAGAGGAAGGTAGTTAGCGCTCTTAACATCGCCAATGCCCAGGGTTTCGCTTATTTGACCAGGGCTACCCACTACATCGTATGTCAACGTTGAAGAACCAGGGCTCCCACCGATTTGCCACTGACCCTGTATAACGACAGTCGCTTGTTCGTAGTTAACCGAATTGATGCTGGACATCACTATGCCTATCTGATTTGATATATCATCGCCCCAGTACAACCTGTCCAAATCCGCCGATTCCTCCACCCCCAAGCTTTGGAAATTACCATCCGTGCCACCGAAGCACTCAAAAATGATGTTATTAGAAGTATCTCCGTAGTTACTGCCTTGGCCGTTAACAAACCCAACCAGCTCCATCGATGTGCTTATGTCACTCCTATAGGTAGTCGCCGTGGTCGTTGATGCAACACCCGTAGCTCCTGTAAGGCCCTGCTGTCCTGCTGGTCCTGCTGGTCCTTGGTCTCCTTGAGGTCCTTGAGGTCCTTGAGGTCCTGTTGGCCCAGGTTCACCCTGTTCACCTCTTTCACCCACAGGGCCTACACCCCCCGTGCCTCCCGTACCTCCTGTCTCACCATCAGCCCCTGTGTCACCCTTACCTCCTTGCGCCCCAGTGGTGCCAGCGGGCCCTACAGGCCCTATAGGCCCTTCAGCTCCCGTGTCTCCCTTGCCTCCCGCTGGACCTGGAGGTCCGTCATCACCAGTCTCGCCTTGTGGCCCAGTTCCTCCAGGCTCGGAATAAGACGCCGAGAAGAAATAGAATCCGTCTGTAGCGCTTACTATTCCAGACCCTTGTGCGTCTGGTGGGTTTTCGAAAGAGTGAGCTACAACTCGCACTTCGTATCCTTTAGTAGAGCCACTAGGCTGTGTATAAGCCACTACCTTAATAGCTAGGGACCCAGGAGACCCGTCAGGGAAGTCACCGCTTACCTGAATAATTGCTTTTTGGTAATAAAAAGCAGAGTCAGTAGTGTCGAAGTCAAGGAACCTAAATACTTTTCTGTATAGCTCGCTTGAAACACCCATGTACAGGTACCTGCTAACTGCGGTCGTGGTGTACACGTTCACTCCAGGCTGCACCCACTGAAGTGTTTGCGTGTTTGCGGCATTGTTAGAGTTCGTGACAAGAGAGAAATTAGTAGGGTTGCTACTAAGATTCGAGTAATCTTGAGATATCTCAACACCTCCAGTCATAAATACTTCGGGTTGAACGCCTGTATCTCCCTTGCCTCCATCTTGACCTGCAGGGCCTATCTCCCCCTGCGCTCCTGTTTCTCCAGTAGCTCCAGTGGGCCCAACGGTACCCAAGGACCTTATGCACAGGCTGTAGTCTCCCCCAGAAACAAAGGTGTTATAAACAGGATCCGTAGCTGAAGGAGTTACTTCTACATAGTATATACCCCCGCTAGGGTTGTATATTGTGTTGTTGTCTAACCTAAATACTGGAGTCTTCTGTTGGGTAGCGTTGTTGCTGGTTTTTTTGTAAGACCCGTCAATCGATATGCTTACGTCAAGATCTGCGTCGGTGGAATCGAACAGAGATTGTAGCGATAGCTGAAAATCACCCCTATAAAAATACAGCCTCCTTGCTGTGACTACGTTGTCGACGTAGGAACCATTAGTATCAGCAGTCACAAAGTCTACTGCAGAAGGCAGTACATCACCAAAGGGATGGAAGAAAGCTTGCTGACCAGCAACATAAAACTCCCCCGTAGAACAAAGGCTATCTCCCCCTGTTGCTCCCTGCTGACCAGCAGCGCCTGTGTCGCCTTGGTCTCCCGTGTCTCCCTTGCCTCCCGCTGGACCTGGAGGTCCTGTCTCGCCCGTCTGCCCCGTATCACCGTTGTCTCCCTTTTCTCCTTGCTCTCCTTGCTGCCCATCTGGACCTATAGGACCTCGGAATTGTATATCAAACCTATAAGAGCCGCCTTGGTCTAGGAACCTGTGCGTTGGGGAGGTTCCATCAAGTCCAGAGCCAACAAATTCCACAGGAAGCACAATAACGTTGTTGTTGCTGGCAGTGCCATTGTTTAGGGTGACGTCGTCTGTATTGAAAAACCCTGTGGGCTGTAAGCTGAACACTCTGGTTCTGCTAGTGTCTGCTTGGCCTCCGTCGGTGGTTGCAGTATAGCCGTACATAGTTATGTTGGCCTGACCCCAATACCCTCTAGAGTCTGGATCATTGGTCATGCCCTGAAGAGCTGCAGCCAACTCAGAACTACCCCCGCAAGTAAGGAACTCTACTGAGGATATATCCTTGGTGTTGTGGGTGGCAATGTCCGTGCCGTTAAATATGTTGAACTTATTATCGGTCGAGAAGCCTGCGTCGGTTGTGGCATTGTTATCGAAGAACGTGTTTGAGCTTCCTGCTGCCGCGCCTGGGTCACCTTGGTCCCCCTTACCTCCTTGCGGCCCATCGTCTCCCTTAGGCCCCCTAAGAAGGAAGCAAAGAAGATATGCGTCGCTAGCCACACTACCTCCGCTTATGAATTTGTAGTCTCCAGTACCTATAGGAGTAGCAGTGGAGATTTCGACAATCAAAGACCCCTCAGCGGAGACGTTATCGCCTGTGGGTTGCAATATGGTTGGCTTGCTGTTTACTCCAAGATTCCATACAGTAGTAACTTCATTGCTGTTGCCATCGACGAACTTACCCCTCAGGGTCAAGTTTGCCCCACCCTGCCACTCGGCATCGGTGTGCGAAAGCATAAGCTCGGCAATGGGGTTGTCGGGATGTATAATCATCCTCGTCACCTGAGTCATATCCGCACTCGCGTAAATAAACTCACCGCTAGCGTTAACATCACACACGTTGAAGGCTTTGCCGTCAGCAACGTCAGTCAGGACTTGGTCTCCTGGAGTGTAAAGACCGTGGTTTGGATAGCGTAGTATATCGTTTACGCAAACGTTAGAAATGCCTGGGGCTCCGTCCGCTCCATCTGCTCCGTCTTGTCCGTCTTGACCGTCTGCCCCGTCTTGGCCAGGATCCCCCGTAACGGATACCCCATCCACACCCGATGGTCC
>NZQM01000166.1 GCA_002695905.1 Parvibaculum sp. | reverse complement strand
GGCTCAGGGAGTTCGTCCCTATCTAATTTACCGTCAATCTGTGCTTGTAGAGAAAACCAAAAACCCACCATAGTGAAGATAAGTATACCAGCACCTGCCATTGTTTTTACGGATAACGTAAATTGTGTTTCTTCAGAAATTTCTTTTGCCATAACCAGATACTTTACAGTTGCAAGTATCTACAGTCATGTCGCCACACTCACAAGGATTTTCAATTTTATTCATTTTACCAAGTTTTACAGGCCCAATATCTTGCTTTCCATCTAGGTCCAGGGTTATCACAATTGTGTCTAGCCCTAAAAGATTTTCTGCGTCCAGGAATGTGTTTTTTTATTTTCATGTTTGGATCACCAAAATGCACAACAGTAATTTTACCGTTAGGCTTTTTAACGTAGACCTTACTTTTTTTAGCAGGTCTTTCAGATTTCATGATTTTATTAAGTGTGACCTTTTTTCCCTGGTATTCAGCCATAATTAAATATTTCAGTAAATATAACATTTGGTTAAAAAACGATCATAAAAATTTTGTACTCAACATTCTGTGTAAAAAGTGAATTATAAATATTTATAATCATTCTATTATAATGACTTATTTTAGCACAAAACCAACCATATGTCTTTAACTGATATCTTCAATAAAGAAGACTTTGATAAAATGATATTTAACCCTTTTAGTGTCAAAGGTTTAATTAAAAAAAAGTATCCAAAAATTAAAATGTTTAAGACGTTTGAAAAATCTTCAGATAGTCTGATTAAATATGTTTTATACATGTATGATCAAAACACTCCATTAAAAGAACAATTTCCAGAATTAAAAACAAGAAAGGAAGCAGCAGCAGTTTTATCTGGTTTTGATTTAATTAAAGACGATCAAAAATTAAATGATATGTTTTTTTTCTTGTCAGATCAGTTAGTGAATATGGTCGATGAGTTTTTAAGAAAACAAAACAATAGAATCTGGTCGATGATAGTTTCTAATGAACAAACTTTTTTTGAATATCAAACAAAACTACTTAGCCCAGTTGAGGGTGACCGAGATAAAGATATTCTTCAGGCTTTACAAATCAAGTCTAAAATAATGGATGATTTAAATACTATTAATGAAAGATTAGATTCATACTATATGAAATTATATGGGGAAGATCAAGAACTTCTAAAAGTTATAAAGGCAGACAAAAGACTTACTCCAGAATTTATTGCTAATTTATGAAAGTAGAAATACAGGGTGTTGAATTTGAATTACCTCCTAAAGGAAAGGTTTATAATGTTATAACAGGTAAATTAGAAAAAAGACCTATAATAACAAGTTCACCTAAAAAAGAAGATCAAGTATGGAAAAGAACTGAACTACCTGAGAATTATAATTATAAGAGGATGGAGGAAATGTCAAAGCAGGCTGAAGATAGAGACTTTTTTGATGTTGAATTAGAAAACTTTAGATCTCAGGAATGGGACAGAAGGCTTAATGGTGTTTGGTTCATGAACAATGGCAATGCAGAATACTTAACAGGAATGCATTATTTATTCTTAAATTGGTGGAAGATTGATATAGGATACCCTAGTTTTAGAAAAACAGATCAAGAGTATTTTTATTTTCTACAAGCATGTGTAGATAACCCTAACTGTTTAGGGATGATCGAGTTAACTAAACGTAGACAAGGTAAAACTGTAAGAGCCGGAGTGTTTATGTATGATTTAATTTCTAGATCAAAAAACAAAAACGGAGGTATTCAATCTAAAACTGCAATGGACGCAAAAAACAATGTGTTTCAAAAAAACATAGTTGGTCCTTTTAAAAAACTACCTGACTTTTTTAGACCTGTATATGATCAGTCTAAAGGGGTCACCCCAACCTCAGAATTAAGATTTTATAGAACTACAAAAAGAGGAAGTAAGTCCTTAGAAGATTTAGGTAAACCAGAACTGGAAAGTCAAATAGACTGGAAAAGTTCAGATAAATATGCATATGATGGTACAAAATTACATAGATACCTTGGTGACGAGGTTGGTAAAACAATGGAAGTTGATGTCTGGGAAAGGCATAATGTTGTTAGGTTCTGTTCGGAATTGGATGGCGAATATATTGGAAAATTACTTTACACAACCACTGTTGAGGAAATGGAATCTGGCGGTGAGTCGTTTAAAAAGTTATGGGATGCAAGTGATCAATCAAATAAAAACGTACATGGCAGAACCGCCAGTGGGTTATATCGATTTTTTACACCGGCTTACAAAACCCTTTTCTTTGACAAATACGGTATTGCTGATGAAGATCGTGCTAAACAATATTATTTGGATGACCGTAAATCTCTTGCTAATGATGACCGGGCCTTGTCTAATATTATTCGTAGGAATCCTTTCACTATTCAGGAAGCATTCAGAATAGATGGGGAACGATCTTTGTTTAACTCTATGAAGTTAAATGAAAGAATAGATAGATTGTCTTGGGTTGATAATGCATATACTGTAGGTAATTTTGAATGGGTTGGAGATAGAGAAACAGGTCATGTAGAATTCAAACCTATGTCAAATGGTAGGTTTAAAGTAGCATATATTTTTGACAACAATGAAGAAGCAAATAGGGTTTTAAAAAGGTCAAACAACAAGTATCCTACAAGAAAACTTGAGTATGTTATGGGATGTGATCCATACGATCACGATAGCACTGTAGACCAAAGGCGGTCAAACGGAGCGTTTTATGTATATCAGAAACAAAATCCGATAGCAAATTTTTATGATAGTTCTTTTATAGTTCAATACATTTACCGACCAAGTACCGCAAGACAATTTTACGAAGATGTCTTAAAGTGCTGTCATTATTATTCTTGTCAAGTTTTGTTTGAAGATAATAAAATAGGAATAAAAAATTATTTTGAAGATAGAGGTTATGCTAGTTTCTTGATGTATCTACCAGGATCAAATAAACCAGGTATGAGTGGATCAATAAAAACCCATCAACAAATAGCAGAAGTGACCGAGGATTATATTGAAACTAATATAGATAAAGTTTATTTCAAAAGCCTACTAAAAGATTGGCTGGAATTTGATATATCTAAAACAACAAAATTTGATGCTGCCATGGCTGCTGGATATACGCTTATTGCAGATAAAAATATTTTATATAAAAATGAAATGGCTAAAAAAAGAACTATAGATGCCAAAAACTTATTTAAGAAATATAGAGTAAGATGATTATAAAAAACAGTAAGTCAGCCTACCCAAACCATTTAATAGATCCTTCAGAGAAAAATATGGCTTGGTGTTTGGCATACGCTAAAGCAGCCTGGACTGACTATAATAACCACAATACACAATCTTTTCATAACAATAGAGGCAACTATGTCCGAATTAAAGACTACGCACAAGGATCACAATCTATTAATAAATACAAAAGTTTATTAAACGTAAGTGAAAATGAAAATGAAACATGGCTAGCGATTGATTGGTCTGTTATTCCTATAGTTCCAAAGTTTAGAAGAATCGCTTTAGGAAAACTTAGCAAAACAGAATATAATATTTCCGCTACTCCAATTGACTCATTGGCTCAATCAGAAACAGAACAATATTATTCTAAGACAAAGGCTAAAATGGATTTAAGGAATTTGGCTAAAGAAACAATACCTGGTATTGAGACTTTTAGTCCTTTAAAGCAAGAAGCAAACGAGCCTGACAATGATGAAGAATTAGAACTACATATGGCTTATACCTATAAACACAATGCCTCAATAGAGATGGAGCAAGGTATAAACTTAATATTTCAAACAAACGAAATTAACGAAAAGCGTAAAGGTATTTTAGAAGATCTTTTCGATTATGGTGTTTCTGGTTACAAAGAATATATAGACAGTAATGGTGCTGTTAAAATCAGAAAAATAAATCCTTCAAATATTTTAGTTAGTCATTGTAATAAAAGAGATTTTTCAGACAAAGTTCATGTAGGTGAAGTTACTGAAATGTCAATATCTGATTTAAAGCAAAGGGCTGGTAATCAGTTTAATGAAAAAGAATATCAAGATATTGCGGATAAATATTCTGGCAATAAAGGAAGTGCAAGAATGTACCCTTCTAATAGAGGTCATTTTAAAGAGTATGATGATACTAAAATAAAAGTATTAGATCTTGAATTTTTCTCTGTAAATCAAATGGTTCATGAATCAAGAGTAGATAGAAGAGGAAATAAAAAATTCGGAAGAGCAGGATATAATGATACAAACAAAAGAAAAAATAAATATTTAAGATCTAATTATAAGGTAGTTTATAAAATATCTTGGATAGTAGATAGTGAGTATTGTTTTGATTATGGTTTATGCTCTGATATGAAAAGAGTAAAATCTAATTTGATGGACACTGACTTATCATACCATCTATTTGCTCCAGACTTTTATAACATGAAACCTTTAGGTATAATGGAACAACTTATACCTATAGCAGATCAAATACAAATATCTTGGTATAGATTACAAAACACTATAAACCAAGCAAGACCAAAAGGTATTATGATTGAACTAGGTGCTTTAGAGGATATTCCTTTAGGATCTGGTGGTAATCAAATGAAGCCAATGGATGTTTTAGATTTATTCAACAAAACAGGTACGTTAGTTTATAGACGTAATGATGCTGGAGGAAGACCAACAAATTATAGACCTATAGAAGAATTAGAAAATGGATTAGGAAGAGATGCTATAAGTTATTACCAAATCATTCAAAACAATATTGAAATGATTAGACAGATAACTGGTCTCAATGAATTTACAGATGGATCCACTCCAGATGCTAGAAGTTTAACTACTACTGCAAAACTTGCGGCACAAGCAACGTCAAATGCATTAGCACATTTAGAGCAAGGAGAAAGACATTTATTAGAAAAAATTGCAGGAGCAACTATTGTAAGATTACAAGACTCAATTAAGAAAAAACCTATCGAAGGATATGTTAGATCTTTAGGGAACAAATCTATGAAGTTCTTTAAAATGTCTCCAAGTGTTTCTAAATATGAGTTTGGCGTGGCAATTGAAGATAGACCAACTGACGAGCAAAGAGCAAGACTTATGCAAATATTACAAGCAAGTGTTGCACAAGGTCAAGTGGATTTTGAAGATGCTGTATTTATTGAAAACATAAATAATATAAAACAAGCACAACAAGTTCTTGCTTATAGAATTAAAAAGAAAAGAGAAGAAGCGGAGCAAAGATCCATGAAACAACAACAAATGAATGGGCAAATTCAACAGCAGGCTGCACAATCAGCAGAACAAGCAAAACAGCAAACTATACAAGTTGAGTTTCAAATGAAGGCTGAGATGGAAAAATTAAAACATCAGTTAGATCTAGAATTACAAAAAGCAAAACATGAACATGAATTGCAGATAGAAGAGTTAAAGGCAGGAACTAAATTAGAAGCCTCAGCATACGATAATTTGCCTACTAAAGAGGCTGGTATGCAAATGATGCAAGACGATTTACCTGGCACAACTGAAACAAGTCAACCTGTTTTAGGATCATAAATTTTACAACTATTTATTATAACTAATTATAAGTTTACAAAACCAACAATAACATACATATGGATGATTTTAAAGACTTTGACCCAAGTCAATTGAAAACGGTCAACGAATCAGGAGAAACAAATCCTGTAGTGGAAGAAAAGCCTGTAGAAGAGGTGACAGAAAATACTGAAACCAAAGAGACTACAGAAGAAGTAAAAGATAATAACTCAGAAGAGGTTGTTGAAGAAAAGGTTGAAGAACCTGCTGAAGAACCTGCTGAAGTTAAAGAAGAAGTTGAAACTGTTTCTGAGGAAACAGAACAACCTGTAGAATCTAAAGAAGAATCTAAAGAAGAATCTAAAGAAGATAATTCTCGTGATGAATTAATAGAGTCTATAGATAATGCTGTTAAAAATTTGACAGGAGGTACTTCTAGTACCATTGAAGAATTATTTGAAGAATACAAGAGCCTGAGAGATTCAGAAAAAACATCCTTCAAAGATGACTTCATAAAAGATGCTGTTGAATTTTATAACAAAACGGGGTCTTTGACTCCGTATTTAGAGGCTACTTCAATAAACTTTGAAGAGATGAATGACGAAAAGATTATGAGACATAATCTTAAAAGTCAGAACCCAACTCTTTCAGATAGGGCTATTGAAAGGTTATACCTTCGGGATATAATTAATAAGTACTCTCTAGATGCCGATAGGTTTGATGAGGATGAAGTTGAATTAGGTAAGGAACTGCTTAAGGCAGATGCTGATAAACTAAGGAAAACGCTTGTTGACGAACAAAAAAACTTCAGACAACCTGAAAGTAAGCCAGAGGATAATAGTGAGGCTGAGGCACTGCAAAAAGCATATATCGAGTCTGTGAACAACAGTAAGGTTACAAGAGACCTTTTAGAGAATAAAAGAGTCCTTGTAGATTACAACGATCAGTCTTTTTCATATGAAATAGATAACCCAGAGCAATTGAAAGAAATGGCTTTGGATTCTTCCAAATTTTTTGGACTGTTTCAAGATGAAAAAGGAAATATTGACTTTGATAAATGGTATAGAGTTGCTTCATATGCACTAGATCCACAGACTTACGACCAGTCTTTGATATCGCATGGTGTTGGTTTGGGACAAGAAAAGGTTGTAAAAGACCTTAAAAACCCATCTAAGGTTACTAAGAGTAGCCCACAGTATAAAGAACCTACAAGTGCGGTTGAGGGTATAATCGGTGAGATTATGCGAGGAGGCAATAATGTTAAAATAATTAAGTAAAACCTTTTAAAAAATAGAAATTATGTCAGTAAGTGCGAAATATTTAAGTTCGTTATCTTTCCTTAGTCACTCTTTTGTGCAAGGGAGAGAGATCCTTTCTTCTGTATTAGACATACAGAATGAAGAAGAATCATTCCTAGACGTAATGCAGGCTCTTGGTAAAATGAAACCAACTAGTCAGCCTGTATACCACGCCTTTGTGAATGAAGCATTGTATTCAAATAATGTGATTACAATCCACTCAAGTGGTGCGGGTTCTGGAACAGGAACACAATCCGGAATTAGTATTGCTCCATCAACAGGAGCAGGAAATGCAAGACCAGGAGACCTAGCAATGGGTGCATCTGGAAATATCTACCAAGTAAAAGCAATATCACAGGCTGCTAATACTGTAACTCTAGTACCAGTTGATGGTGCAGGTGTTGCTTCAGACTATGATGCTAACTCTACTTTAGTAGTATTTTCTAATGCTCAAGGTGAGGGATCTGGTTCTCCAGATGCTATCAAGTATGGTATGACTAAGCAAGAAAACGGAGTGCAAATCTTTAAAAACTCTTACAGAATCTCTGACGTTGCAAAAGCAACTAAAGTAACTGTTGAGTATAAGGGTAAGCCTTATTTCATGTATAAAGGAGCATACGAAGCGTTACAAAGATTTAGAGGAGATATCTCTAATGCATTAATGTTTGGAAAGAAATCTCCATTCGGATTTGCAGGTATCACTTCTGGTGCTTTAAGTGATGCTGCTGGAAATGCAGTTCAGACTACTAATGGTCTTAGAGAAGAATTAAAAGCAGGAGGAATCTTGAATTCAAGTTCACCTTACGCTTTTGATACTAATGTTCAAACAACTATGGAAACTTTGACTGCTGCACTAAACAGTGCAAGAGCGCCAAAGGACTACTGGATGTGGCTAGGAACTAGTGCAAATATCAAAATGGATAACTTCCTAAACAACTTAACAAGTGCTGGATTAACAGGTGCTAGATTTAGTGTTGATGGAAAAGATATCGATTTAGGTGTTGATTCTTTCAAATTATACGGAAGAAAATTCAACAAGAAATCATTATCAATCCTTGATCATGCTCAGTTAGGTTCAACTGTAACTGGATCTGGAGAAGTGTACTTAGTACCTTCAGGACAGGTAAAAGTTGCTGGTGGCGGTGGATCACAAGACTACCTACAAGTTAGATACTTAGAAGGAGATGGAAACAACTTCTCTTTCAGAGAAACTTTAACTGGTGGACTTGCTCCAACACCTACAAGTGCTGATGCAGTTCTTGACGTAAACTACGAGGCTATTTGTGGTCTTGAAGTATTAGGAAAAGAACACTGTGCAATTGTAACAGGATTCTAATATACCTATTAAAGAGGGGACTAACCTCCCCTCTTTTTTTTTAATTTAAAAAACCAACAAAATGATTAAAACAAAAATTTTCAACAACATAAAAAACCCTCCAAAATTTAAAAGAGACGAGGTAAAAGTATTTAAGTACTACGGATTAAAAGAAGATCCTTTAAATCCAGGAAAAGTACAAATGCCATTTATGGTTATTGCACCAAATAAAGACAGAGTATATGATCCTGATATTGAGGATTATGTTGATATTGCTGCAATCAAAAGTTTAGGAATAGAAGGTAAGCCAACCTTTCATACAATCGAGTTTACAAAACAAAAAGCAGGTAGATTACTTTTACAAGGTAATATTGCTAGAGATAGAGATCTTTATCAGTTTTTAACTTTATCTAATTACAATGCGTCTAATCCAAACAGAGACACATCTGTACAACCATTATTTGAATTAGTAAATCCTAAAGTGAAAGCAGAAAAAGCAAGAAAAAGTAGATCTCTAAAAAGAGACGCTATGAATGTCGCTGCTGAATTAAGTGGTGCTGAGGTAAGAGAGTTTATTAGTTCTTTAGGTAAAGATGAAAAAAGAGATCTTTCTGTATTAAGAGATGAGTTAGAAACTCTTGCAGAAACAGATCCAAATCAATTTATTAAATTATCTAAAAACACAAACAAATCTTATCAGGCTAATATTAAAAGAGCATTAGATAAAAACATTATTTCTTTTGATGGAGAAACAAACACCTTCACCTGGACTTCAACCGGTGAAACAATAGTACAAGTACCACGATCTAGCAAACTAGGACACTTGGAAGGATTTACCAACTTTGTTTTGAGTAACAAAAATGGGGCATCTATTTACCAAGAAATCGTAAAATTGCTTAAATAAATATGTTGTTGGTTTGTTTTTAATTTGGCCGGGGAAAGTTGATACCGGATCCGGCCATTTTATCAGAAGAAAATTATGAGTACATTCACAAATGGAACTGGTTCCGTAGACATTGATTTTAGCCTTTTATTTGATTTAACAAGTACTCCAAAACTCGTTATATCAGATACAGGGACGTATTCTGCACAACAAACAAACGTATTCATATCGATTAAAATAACTAGACCTGATGGCATTATAAGAAACTATCAGGAGGGTTATGATATTTCAGGAACATCAGGAAGTCTACCTGTATTTAATTATATACTACCATTGTCTTCTGATGATGGTGAACCTATTAAAGGCACTTATAAAATTGAATACAGTTTTGTTATAGGCGGTGAAGCAACTGCTGTAGTACATACTAAATCTGTAGACTATCAATATTCTAAATTAAAATTATCATTAGTAGAGGATATAAATGAATTTACACCTGTATTAAAAGCAAAAGACACAACTCCTGCATATACAGTTGCAGGTTATTCAACTACTTCTATAAGTAGAGTCTTTACAGGAACAGTTTCTGCTTTATCTAAAACATTAAAAACTCAAACAACGACTGGAACTACAAATGTTGATAGAGAATATAAATTAGAAGAGGTTAATGATGATGGAGTATATTATGATGCAGAGTACACAATACATTTAAATGTAACAACCAACCATACTCATAGTACTTATTCTTGGGTGACCGTATCAGAAAAGGTTAGTAAAAGTATAACAATACACGCTCACCAAGTTCCTACAAAGTCTGTAATGATAGATCACTTTGATGCATTAAGAAATAAGGTAGAACTTTATAAAGGAACTAATCAAGCGTTATACGATCTATACTCAGAAAAATATGAATATGTTATTGCTGGGTTTGATCATTTAGTAAGAAGATTAGATGCAGGTGATTTTGACGATGAAAATACTGATATACTCGTTGATATATTAGGTATATTGCGGAACAATGTACAACGAGAACATACTAATGCACAACTAGTTTCAGCAGACGCTGGTACTTATGCAACAGTAGCAACTTGGGACAACATATCAAGCAAACCTGTATATAATCCATTTCAAGCGTGGACGCAAGAGTATGGAGCAGCAACATGGAATATTACTCATAACTTAGGAAAATTTCCTACTGTTACTGTAGTAGACGATAATGGAAAAATAGTATATGGAGATGTTACATATAACAGTAACAATAGTATATCCATATCATTTTCAAGTTCGGTAGATGGAAAAGTATATCTAAATTAATAAAACATTGCCATGGCTATAAAATATTTAAGTGACATATCTTTAGAACATAATGAGATAAAGAATGTTATTGTTGATAATAAAACAACAACACAAAGAGATGCTTTAACTACAATTAAGGGTCGTGCTATTTTTAATGAAACTACTAATAAATTTCAGTTTCATGATGGAACGGAATGGTTGTCTTTAGCAGAAATTGATACAGAGCAAATCCAAGATATAGTTGGAAACATGCTTGGTGGTGATGAGACAGGAGGTATTACTGTAACATATGACGATGAAAATAATCATATTGATTTCTCTCTTGGTAGCCTAACAATTAATGGTTACGAAAAAAATTTAGGGCAGACATTAACTTTAGTTACTGATGATATCGCTGAAGATGCAAGTCCTACAAACTTATGGTATACAGACGCTAGAGCCAGAGCATCTGTTTCAGTGACTGACTCAGGAGGAGATGGTTCATTATCATACGACAGTGCAACTGGAGTTATAACATATACAGGTCCAAGTGCAACTGACGTAAGGGCGCATATTAGTGGGGGTACTGGTGTTACAATAACAAACGGAGAAATATCAATAGGTCAAGCGGTAGCAACAAACAGTAATGTGACATTTGCTAATACAACTGTAAATGACTTAACTGTAAATGGTACTCTTAACTCAGATGATATAACAGCAACTACAGTTACAATTGAAGGTAACCTAACAGTTACAGGAACTACTTCTACAGTAAATACAGAGACAATAAATCTTGCTGATAATATAATATTATTAAATTCTAATCACGATGCGGCTGGAACACCTACTCAAGATTCAGGAATAGAAGTAAATAGAGGTTCGTCAGACAATGCTAAATTATATTGGGACGAATCTAGTGATAGATGGTCTCAACAAAAAGGTACCGGAACAGAATATTATGTACATACAGAAGAACATGATGTAGCATTAGGTACTCATACTTCAGGTAATTATATTAAAAACTTAACTGCCGGGACAGGTATAGATATAAGTAATACAAATGGAGAAGGGGCAGAGAGAGAAATATCTATAGAACAAGCAACATCATCTAATGTTGGTGGTGCTGCTTTTGATGCTACTGACTTTGCTATAGATGAGGCTAGCGGTGTAGTAACTCTAGCAAAAGACCCAGAAATAACATTATCAGGAGATGTTACTGGTAGTGGAACAATGACAAACTTAGGAAATGTTTCTATAACAACAACCGTTGCAAACAACCAATCTTTTGCTGCATCTATCGGTGATGGTTCAGCAACAACATATGAAGTAGAACACTCACTAGGAACAAAAGATGTTATAGTTCAATTATATGATAGAAGTTCTAATGATACTGTTTATGCAGACGTTGTTAGAAGTATAACATCAAAATCAACACCTGACAATTGGGTACAAATACAATTTGCAACAGCACCATCAAATAATGATATAAGAGTATTAGTTATTAAGTGTGTATAAAAAATAAGATATGGCGCAAAAGATTTTAAATGGAGTACACATATCTGGAACGACACAGATAGATTTTATGCCCACTCACGAAAGTGAAGGGATTTTAACTTTGGGTAGATATGATGCTAACACTAGCAGATATCATAATATAAAGTCTTATGTATCTTCAACACAAGCATCAAACTATTTAAAATTTAGTCTTCATACTGGTGAAGCAAATACTGTAGTAGATGTATTAACATTAAAAGGAGATTCCTCAGCAACTTTTGCAGGTAACCTTACTGTTACAGGGTCAACAACAATGGCTGGAGTAAATCCAACATCTTTAACAACACCTCTTATACAATTACAAGGCGATCTAAATATATTAAACAAAGCACAAACATCTTACCTAACTCTAGCCGATAGAGATACAAGTGGTAGTGAGGTTGTATACAATTTAAGTAATTTGGGAACCGCAACTTTTGCAGGTAGTGTCTCAGCAGAAGACAATATTTTTTTAACAGACGCTGGCACAGTAAGAGCCAAGTTGTTGTTAAACGCTGATGATAGAGACAATGTAGAATTAAGAGCAGAATCACTTGGTTCAACGATGAAATTCTTTACAGTTGGCACAGAGGCGCTGGAATTAGATGCATCACAAAACGCAACCTTTTCTGGTGATCAAGTTAGAGTAGATACTGCTGGTGGTGGTTTTTATTTGCGTAATACATCGGGAACTTTTAGAGGTGCTTTTCATGATAACGGTACAACAACTAATATTTTTGGAGACGGCAACGGCTCAACTCCTGCTTTATCTATTGAAAGTAACAATGTTACTTTTGCAGGTACAATAGGTAGTGGTAATATTAATATATCTGATGGCACACCAGTATTAACTTTAACAGATACAAGTTCTTCCGCCACATCAACTCTCACGCTTGATGGTGTTAATCTTACTTTACAAAACAATGGAACAAATGGCGACTTTACTATTATAGGTAGAGATGGTTCTAGTAACATAAATCTTTTAGCATTTGATACTTCTGAAGGCGGCATTGCAACTTTTTCAGGTGCTGCAACTTATCATAAAATACAAACCTATTACGCTGGTGATTATACAAGTGGATTTAAATTTTCAGATTATACTGGTGGTATTTGGTATGATGCTGGTGCAGATGATTTAACTCTTAATAGTGGTCATGCTAATAGTCAAATTCTTTTTAATTCAGGTGGGGAACTTGCTTTAACTTTAGACGCTTCACAAGCCGCAACTTTTAAAGGTTCAGGTACTTTTGAAACAATACTTAATGTAATCGCAACAGACGATGGCGGGTCACCCGCTATGACTTCTAGAATAAATATGCATGGTTATGATGGTCGTGGTGTTGGAATAAAAATGAAAGATAACGTCACTACTAGCGGTGGTGGTGATGATAATGAGTGGTTTATTGGTACTGGTTATAATCAAAGTGGTTTTAATATTGGGTATGCTTCTGATGGCTCTCAATCCTCTTACTCTGCTCAAGCAAAACTTCAAATATCAACAGCAGGTAATGCAACTTTTGCAGGTGATGTTTCTGGTGTAGCAATGTTAGTTAATCCTTCTTATGCTGATAGCAACGAATACCTTTCGATACATAAAAGACAAAGCAGAGACGGTGGTATTGTTTTTAGGTCAAAACCAACAGGAGGTTCTGGGCAAAACGACTGGCAGGTGCTTAATCATGCTAGCACAGGTGATTTAAGATTTTATGCTTACGGATTAAGTGGATTTGCGTTGACATTAGATAGAGAAAATGCAAATGCCACTTTTGCATCGACAATAACTACTAATAGTGGTGGAGTTATTGTTTCTGATGTTGTAGATGGTGACTTTACTGCACTTAGGTTAATGAACCAAAAAACATATGGTACTGATACCGGTACAAACGAGAAGGTAAGGTTTGTAATGGGTATCTCTGAAAGCGGTCAAACATTTGCAAACAGAGAAGGTTTTGTTATAGATGTAGGAGTTATAGATCAATCTGATTCTAGTAATATTAAGGTTGATTTTCAAGTAAGAGATGGTGGTACTGTTGGTACTTATCAAACAGTACATGGACACGACAAAGAAGTAGAGTTTATTGCAGATGCAAGAGTTAATGGTTGGATCAAAGGTGCAAGTGATACAAATACACTTTATTCTTCTACAAGTTTAGGTACTTATTTACAATCACCAGCCAATAGTGGAACAGGCGGTAGTATATTTTTAAGAAATCATAGTGGTACTGTTTTTCAAGAATTTAGTCAAGTTGCTGGTGGAATTTCAACTATTAAAAACAACCTTTATGTACAAGCAGACGATGCTGATTTCTTAGTTAGATCAGCAGATTATACTATATCTAGAATAATTTCTAGAGGATCAAGTGGTGCAAATCTAGATAAAGGTTTGTTCTCGTTAATGAGTTCCGATGGCACTAATAACAATGTAGAAAAAGTTCGTATAGATTCTGCTGGATTAAGTTGGTTTGATGGTGGTAATACTCGTATTGGTGGTGATTTAGAGGTTACAGGTAATCTAACTATTCAAGGATCAACAACTACAATAAACACTCAAACTGTAGAAGTAGAAGATAATATAATAAAACTTAATAAAACACAAGGATCACCAGCCACTATAACATCAAATACTTCCGGTATATCTGTATATAGAGGTGTAGATGGTGACGGAAATGAAATATCAGCAGCAAATTTAATATTTGATGATGGTGATGATACAT
>NZQM01000165.1 GCA_002695905.1 Parvibaculum sp. | reverse complement strand
TGGCGCGGGTAAGGCGTTTTCTCACTTGGCGCACACCGTAATAGACCGCGCCGATCACAAACGGGGCGGCGATGCCGGTTGCCAGCGTTGGGTCGACGGGACTGCCTACTTTGGCCGCAGCTTTCAGCATGTAGTTTACGATGCCGAGCAGATAGTAGGAAATGGCGACGGCGGAGAGACCTTCAACTGTTTCCTGGAGGCGCGTTTGCATGCGCACGCGAGACTCCATCGACGCAAGCAGGCTTTGGTTCTGCTCCTGCACGGCAATTTCGACACGGGTATGCAGCAATCCAGAGGCGCGGGATATGTGCTCTGACAGTTTATCAAGGCGGCTCGCCACCGACGCGCAGGTCCGCATGGCTGGGCTCAGTCTGCGGTCCATGAAGGTGGCAAGTTGTTGAATTCCTAAAAGTTTGGATTCGTCGAGATCCGCAATACGCTCTTCGACCAAAGCGTGATAGGCGCGCGACGCGGAGAAACGAAAATCTGTCCGTGCGGTCATGGTTTCGATGCGGGCAGCGAGCGCTGTCAATTGGCTCAGCTGGTGTTGCTCATCCGCTAAGGTGGTGATGTTGGTTGTCTCACCGGCAATGGTCGCAAGTTCCTGCTCCATGTCAGAAATCTCTGGCGCGATGGCGCGGGCCAGAGGAAAGGCCATGAGCGCCATCATTCGATAGGTTTCGATTTCGAGCAGGCGCTGGACAAGTCGTCCGGTGCGTCCTGGTTTGAGGTTCTCATTGGCGACCAGAATGCGCGAGCAGCCATGTGCGTCGAGGGTGAGATCGGTCCAGGCTGCGGCCCCACCGCCCGCGAGCGATCCCCCGACAAGGGTGTTGTCACCAAACACGGTGCTGAGCAGATCAGAGGTTTTGTCAGCGGGCTTTTCGATCACGACGAGATTAATGGCGACCAGCAACTCTCCCTTTATTTGCTCGCGCCATCTGTCCGGGATACGGGCAACAGGGGCATGGGCGAACCGATCTCCAACATTTCCCGTTTCGTCTAGATGTTCGAAGAATGTGTAGGTCGAAAATTCGGTGTGCCGCTCCCAGGTGAGTTGAAAGGGGCCGAGATCCAGCGTCAGGTGATTGCCGAAACTGTCAGGAATGGCGGCGCCGAACAGACTGGCCAAGGACCTGAGTGAGACCTTCTCTTCTGCATGGCCGTTCTCGCCCGTAACAAATGCCAGATGCGAACAGATGAGGGCGCCTGGCACGTCTGCAGGTGGGCGCGAATGCACTTCATCATTCAGCTTCTGACGCTGCGGATGTTCGGCGAACTGGCGGAGAGGCGGCATGGAAGTCTAAGAGCGGTTCATCTTCAGTTTGAATCTGATGACCCCTCTCACCTTTTGTTGGTCGCATTTCCGAGCCGCTGAACCGGTATCCACTTCAGATGGAAATGCTCTCCTTATTCTTTCGCATTTCCGAACCGCTGAACCGGCATCCACTTCAGCTGGAAATGCTCTGTCTGGTTTCACAACCCGCATTTGATAGAGTGGTATGCAATAAGAAACAAGCGTTTGCGTGAGCGCGAAAGAGAACAGGTGAATAACACATGGGTGTTGTTGAATTTTGGTTTGAGTTTGCAAGCACTTACTCCTACCCCGCGTCTATGCGGGTGGAGAAGGTGGCGGCTGCGGCAGGTGTTGAGGTGATCTGGCGTCCGTTTTTGCTTGGGCCTCTGCTTGGGAAGCAGGGCCTCACCGATTCCCCCTTCAACGTGTTTGAGCAGAAGGGCCGCTATATGTGGCGGGATATGGCGCGCATTTGCGAGGGAGATGGTATCGCGTTCAACAAGCCGTCGATTTTCCCTCTGAACGGATTGAAAGCCGCCCGTGTGGCCCTACTCGGCATGGAGGAAGGTTGGGGACCGGACTTTGTGCGGGCTGTCTATCGCGCTAATTTTGTGGACGGGCTGGTCATCTCAGATGATGCGGTCATTGAGAAGCTTTTGGCCAGGTTTGGTCAGGACCCTGCTGCGGTGACGCAGAAGTCCTATGCGCCTGAAAACAAGGATCGCTTAAAAGCACAGACGGACCGTGCCTGGGACATGGGCCTTTTTGGTGCGCCGAGTTTTACCGTTGGTGACGAGCTGTTCTGGGGCAATGACCGTATGGAAACCGCGATTGAGTGGGCGGCCAATCATTAGTCTCAGCCCAGCGTAATTGTGTCGCCCTCTGCGACCCGACCGGGCTTTGAGATGTTGCAATAGATGGAGAGGTTTTGGGCGGTGTGAGCCACCATGGCCCGCATGATTGAGGCGTCGCGGGGCAGATCTCCTTGCGCGCGAGTGGTCATGATGCAGCGCGGGCATTCCATCACCGCGTCAATTCTGGCGTTGCCGATGGTGACAGGTCGGCCGATCCATTTTGCTTCCTCAAGGCCGCTCATATTGTCGCTGTCGCCGACGAGAATGTTCGGGCGAAAGCGGCGCACATCTAGCACCGCGTCAGGGGTAAGCGTCTGAAGATGTCGGAGCGATGCCTCTGTCAGGATGTCGAGGGGGAAGGCGTCAAAATAAGTGCCAACAGGTGTGGCGAATTCCATCAGCTCGCCGAGCACATCTGGCGGAAAGGCGCTGAAATCTGGCAGAGGCTCACCTGGCTCAAGGGCGAAGATGGCACGCATTTCCGCTTCCATATCCTCCGGTGCATTCTTGGTTCGGTAGTGCTCTTTATTGTCGGCGGGCTGCAGCGGCCAAAGGGTTACATCCTGTCCAAGCGCATTGGAAAGCTTTTCATGAACTTGTTCGTCATCGGATCGGATTGTGTTGCCGTCGGCCAGCATGATTTCCACATGCGGAACGGCGCCAGCATTTGTGCCGTCGATATAGCGGGCTGAACAGTTGAGCAGCTCGCCGATCTTCTTTGCCCCGACAATGGTTTGCGTTGCTTCGTCTCTCACCGCCCAACCGCGGTCCAGTGGCACGCCGCCGACCGTTAATACGGTTTCGCTTAACTTTTCGCCTTGCATGGATTTCACAGGGTAGCGCCAGATTTCTTTGACGGTGAAGTGCTGGCTCGACATGTGACATCCTTTGCTTCTCTAAGGTTAGGCGGAAGTCTGACTTGCTTTGATTTTCTCGCTGGTGGATTTCAGCTGACCGCAGGCAGCCATGATGTCGCGACCGCGCGGTGTGCGGATGGGGCTCGCATAGCCTGCCTTGTTCACGATCTCGGCAAACTTTTCAATCTGTTCCCAGTCGGAGCACTCATAGGGCGCGCCCGGCCAGGCATTAAACGGGATGAGGTTGATCTTTGCAGGAATGCCTTTCAGCAGGCGTACAAGTTCCTTCGCGTCTGCAAGGCTGTCATTCACGCCTTTCAGCATCACATATTCAAACGTGATCCGTCGCGCGTTGGAGACGCCGGGAAACTCACGGCAGGCCTTCAACAGCTCATTTAAGGAATATTTCTTATTGATCGGTACGAGTTCGTCACGGGTGGGATTGTTCACGGCGTGGAGTGAGATGGCGAGCATGACACCCATCTCATTCCCGACGCGTTCGATCTCTGGAACAATGCCTGACGTGGAAAGCGTAATGCGGCGCTTGGAGATCGAGAGCCCTTCGCCATCGGAGACGATATCCATTGCCTGTTTCACATTGTCGAAATTATAAAGCGGCTCGCCCATGCCCATGAGTACGACGTTTGTGATCCTACGCCCTTCCTGGGGCGTCGGCCATTCTTCCAAGGCATCGCGGGCAATCAGCACCTGAGCGACAATTTCGCCAGCTGTTAGATTGCGCACAAGTTTCTGCGTGCCTGTGTGGCAGAAAGTGCAATTCAGCGTGCAGCCAACCTGGCTGGAGATGCAGAGTGTTCCGCGGGTCTCTTCGGGTATGTAGACGGCTTCGACTTCCGGTGCCGGTGCGCGGGGGTCTGTCGAAGGCAGCCGGATCAACCATTTGCGGGTGCCATCGCTTGAAATCTGTTCGGTGACAACCTCCGGACGAGTGAGCGTGAATTGCTCTGCGAAGCTCATGCGCAGGTCTTTTGAGAGGGTCGTGACATTGGCAAAATCCTGATGCCCATGATGGTAGAGGGCGTTCCAGAGTTGCCCCACCCGCATTCGGATCTGTTTCTCGATAATTCCAGCAGCACGCAGAGCATCGCCCAGCTCCTCACGGGTCAGGCCAATGAGCGACAAAGGTCCGTCAGGCCTCACCGCCTTGCGGGGGCGATTTTTGGAGCGGGTTTTGTTTGCGGTGTCGAGGATGGATGCCATTTGGCCCTCATAGCGTGGCCCTCTCGGGCGCTTTCGGGGTATCACTGAGGCGCGTCATAGCACGGGCTGGAGCCCTCGCACCACCTTGGCGACAGCCAACCCTAAACACGTTCGTGAATCCCGGATTTCCGCCGTTTTTTGAAGCGCGTCGGGTTCAATTGACTTCAAAATACCCTGCCTCTCGACATTGCCTCGAACGGGTATTTTGAAAATTGATGAATTTGGCTAAACGCGACCGGCTTTTAGCGGCAACTGTCGTCGATTTTGTTGAGAGCAGCTGTGATGCCGGACAAAGAATAGCGATCTGTGGTGAGCGTTCCCCGCTGGGAGGTGCCCTTGACCGTCATGGAGCTGCCGCGGCGCATTGCGGTTGCCATCCGGTCTTCGTCACTGGTGTCCTTCAGCCATGCCCAATACCGGTTTTCGCCGCCCTCTGAAACACCACTGAACATCTGGAACTTGTCAGAACCGATTTGGGCAAAAGGCCGGGAGCGGTCAGAAAAAGGATAGCCCGCCCGCATGGAGACTTCATTGGTCACGTTTTGGCCTGGGCGGTGCGTTATCATCAGGAAGACATCGCCTCGGTTGGCGCCGCGTGGCCGCATCTCTTTTGGCTCTGACATGACATAACAAATTCGGCTGGAGCCGGACCCATAGCTGTAGGCGGCCCAGTCCGAATATTTGCCCAAAAGTTTGGGCTCTTCGGCTGCAGCAGCGGAGATGCCAAACCAGACGGCAGTCATCGTTGTCAGGAATAGTTTTGTAAGCTTTGAAAACCGCATCATTTTTCCATCTGTCTTGCCAGAGACCCCCTAGCCAAAAGGCTGAGGAGAATCATACCGGGCTCTGCAGCTCATTGCCAGTCGCTTCAGCAGAGTTGTTTGCCGGTTTATGTCGCTTTGTTCGCGTCCGATGCCATATGAACGACCCGTTGCGGGAAGGGGATCTCAATCCCTGCCTCTCTGAATAGCCGGTCGATTTCGAAGCGCAGGCTAGACGACGTTGTAATTCGAGAGGAAACGTCACTCGTGAAACAACGGAGCTGGAAGTTAAGGCTTGAGTCTCCAAAATCCAGAAAGAGCACATCGGGGCTTGGCCAGGAGACGATTTTGTCTACATTCTTAGCCGCCTCCATCAGTGTTTTCCTGACAAGCTCCGTGTCTGAGCCATAGGCGACACCGACATTGATCTCGATTCGTGCCTTGCGGTCAGAGTGGGTCCAATTGATCACCGATGTCGCCACCAGTTCAGAATTGGGAATCATCACCTCTGCACGCTGAAAGGTCTCCACTTCCGTGCGCCTCACATTGATATGGGTTATGTGGCCGAGCGTGTCACCAATTTCGATCAGGTCCCCAACCTTGATTGGCCGCTCAAAGAGCAGGATGAGACCCGAGATGAAATTGTTGGCGATGTTCTGCAAGCCAAAGCCAATGCCGACCGACAAGGCGCCTGCGATAATGAGCAGGCTCTGAAATTCGACGCCCAGCGTGGTGGCGGTGAGAAGTACTGCCGTGATGATCCCAACGTACCCAAAGACTGTGGCGATTGAATATTGCGCGCCCGCATCGAGTCGTGTTTGGGGCAAAACTGTTTCGCGCAGTAGCTTTTTGATCAGTCGGAAGATGATGAGTGTTGCTATGAATACAAACAGGGCTTCCAGGATGTCGGCAAAGGAGATTGTGACGCCACCCACGCTAATGCCGGTCAGCAGATTGTAGGTGATCGTCCAAATATCATTGAGTGGAATGCCCCAGACCGCGCCTATGAGCGCTGCTCCTGTGACATAGACCGCTACCTGCATGAAGCTGATCAACCAGAAAGCAACCGTGCTGCTGCCATCTTCGGACAAAGCTAACCAATCCGCAGTCTCTTTACGACGCATGAGGATGCCGATCCATTCGGCAAACAGGGCACGTGCCAAAAAAAGTGCACCAACGGTTAGCGCGCTGCCGATCAGACTACCGATCAGATAGATGGAAAGTGCGGTATAGCCGATCCAGGCCGCCACAGCACCGGTGAGCGCGATAAGGCCAACCACAATGCGAAGGCCTTGCCAGGCTATTGTGCGACGCCGATCAGATGGTTTGGCTTGGGAGGGTGTTTGATCTTCCTCTCTGCGGCCTGTGCTCCAATCAGGGTCGGCGCGCCACAAAGCGGGGCGTAGAAGATCAACGATGAAAGCCGCTTCAAGGGTCGCGGTGAGGGCGCTGTAGATTGCCAGGAAAGCAGCGTCCGCTGGATCACTTGTGAAGCTCACAAAAATATCTGCGCCGAAGAGAATGCCCAGAGCCCCGATGCGCTGTGTCAGATGTTTGGCATATTTGGGTTTGATCGGGACGACGCGCCAGTTGGGCAATGAGGGGGAAAGAGCCGCGCGTGGCAGTGACAATGAGGCGATGGCGATCAAAAGGGCTGTGACAAACCCGTTCACGAGATTGAGGAACGGGCTCTCATTGAGGGAGAAGGCAAAATTGAAGGTGAGCCAAAGCAGGCCGGCGAAGAGTGCCGGGAGCAAGCCATTGGCGAGCGCTTCTGTGCTTGCCCCTAAAAGCCTGTGTGTGTAGCTCGGCTCGGCAATCTGTTCGTCGCGCCCAAGCCAATCCACGAGAAGACGTCGCCCGAACAGAGCGATGGCCAGAATTGCAACCAGAAAACCGAGGGGTATTAGACGCTGAAGCGTTGTCTGGTTTTGCTCCGTAGGAGCTCGCCACCAATCGAGAGGCGCCATTCCAAGGCGGGAAACATATGTAGAGGTGGCGAGGGGAATTGTTTTTAGGGTTTCCCAGCCAAGGGGGCTAGGTGTGCGGGTAAGAAGTGTGGCGACAGCCTGCCCCTGCTCGATCCCTGAGAGGCGCAAAGTCAAAGTATCAACCCGGCGGATGATGAGTTGGGCCTGGGCGGCGCGCCCGCGAAAGTCGGCGACTTCTGCTTCATATTGCCGCCGTTTCTGTTGAACGTCGCGGGCCTCTTCTGGCTCCCCTTCCGCAGGGCGCTCGCCCAAGGTGGCCAGCAGGTCCTCAGAATTTGTTGCAAAGTCAGTGGCCGCGTCGCGGGCCGCCACCGCATCTGCTCTGATTTGTGTCAGGGTTTCCCGAACGCCTTTATCTTCTTCTGTTGCTTGTTCCGGTTTCGCAAGCTCTGTTTCTATGGTGTTGAGCGACCGGGACCATGCATTGAAAGCCCGGGTGAACTGCCAAGCCGGTTCAGCAATGTTCGCAATACTGGGTGTTGTGATCGCAAAAGCGGAAAACAGAAGGCCGACGACCAGCAGTGATTTGACAGCTGTGTTCATGTCTTTTGGCTCTTATTATCGCGCGGCTTGGTCGAGCGTAGAAACCGTCCGCCATGCTGATGGCGTTTCTTTTCCTCCTGGGGTGCGCCTGGCATCAATGCGCGATCAGCAAAACTCCCCAGAGACTTGACCCGGTCATACATCACGATCGCGCCAGCGATTTGCACATTGAGGCAAAAGGCAGTTGGGATTTTGATCACATGGTCACAGGCGGCGACCATTTCGCCGGACAGGCTGCCACGTTCCGGGCCCAGAACATAAGCTGCATTCAGTGGATGGCGAAAGCTTGGAAGTTCGATGGCATCTTCGGTCAGTTCAATGCCGACCAATTGGCACCCTTTCGGGAACGCCATGTCGCCGACACTTTCCCATTCGTAATAGGGCAAGTGATTGGGGGTTTTTGACGTGTCAGACTTCGCCGCTCTCACGGTGTAGAATGCATTGACTGTAAAAACGAAGCTCGCCCCGAAAGCGTGTCCTGAACGGATGATGTTGCCCATGTTCATGGGCTTTGAAATTTCTTCCGCTCCGATGCCGAAATAGCCGCGCACAGGGTCACCTAATCATAGTTGAAATTACCTCAATGGCTTAGTCAATGAAGAGGGGTGGTGCAAGTTTCGGTAGGGCGGGGCGCCAAACAAAACGGAGGCTTCCATTGCTGAAAGCCTCCGTATCCCCTGCTTAGAACCAACGGCCATGAGGATCGGTGCCGGTTGGTCCCGCGCATTCCCAGGTAGGTATGAGCGGGTGCTGATCGCTCAAATGTGCCTGATCCTGTCTTGCCTTAAAGAGTGCGAGCGGCGTGCCAACCAAAAACAGGCGCAAAACTGCCGATTTTCTGTCTCCGCGGAATGGGGCAGCCCTCATTTCGAGACGCTTTGTCTTGTTTTAGGACGGGGCATCTGTCTGGTGGCGCTTTGCCGGGTGATGAGTAAGATGGCGGCAACGCAATCATAAGAACAGGGAGCCGCGGTCACATGAAAGCCGTCCTTTGCAAAGAATATGGTCCACCAGAGAGCCTGGTGATTGAAGAAGTGCCCAGTCCGGAGCCCGGCGAAGGGCAGGTCCTGATTGAGGTGCATGCAGCGTCGGTCAATTTTCCTGACGTGCTGATCATTGAAAATAAGTACCAGTTCAAACCCCCACTTCCTTTTTCTCCGGGCGGTGAAGTTGCCGGTCGGGTTGCGAAAGTCGGCCCTGGTGTGACAAAGGTCAAAGAAGGTGACCGGATCATCGGGTCGTGCGGTTGGGGTGGTTTTGTCGAAGAGATCGTTGTCGACGAAGCTCGCTGCACACCAATCCCCGATGAGATGGATTACAATACCGGGTCTGCCTTCCTCATGACCTATGGCACGTCGCACTTTGCTCTTCGCCGCCGCGCGAACATTCAGCCAGGTGAGAGCCTTCTTGTGATGGGTGCAGCTGGTGGTGTTGGTCTTGCAGCGGTTGAGCTTGGCAAGGCGATGGGTGCCCGCGTCATTGCAGCTGCATCCACAGAAGACAAGCTTCAGGTCTGCCGTGATCATGGCGCAGATGAGACCATTCTTTATCCATCCGGCGAGATGAGCCGCGATGAACAAAAAGCTTTCTCCGACAAGATCAAAGAACTGACGGGCGGTCAGGGTGCCGATGTGGTCTATGACCCTGTTGGGGGTTCCTATTCAGAGCCAGCCCTTCGCGCAACGGCCTGGGAAGGCCGGTTCCTTGTGATCGGATTTGCAGCGGGCCCTATCCCCAAGATCCCTCTTAATCTGGCGCTGCTCAAGAACTGTCAGATCGTCGGCGTGTTCTGGGGCGCCTATACAGGCCGTGAACCTGCAGAGCATCAGGAAAACCTCGCGGAACTGATGGACATGTTCAAGAAGGGGCAGTTGAAGCCTCACATCTCAGCAACCTATCCGCTTGAAAAAGCCGCTGATGCGCTCAACGACATGGGCGGCCGAAAAGTGAAGGGCAAAGTTGTCCTCACTGTTCAGCGCTAGGGCATTGTTTGGCCGCATTTTCGAACCGCAAAAGTCCGTCACCTTTTGGCTCGAAAATGCTCTAACACAAAGACAGAGAGGTAGTGGTAATGCGGGAGACACTTATTCGTCTCAGTATCGCCGCTGCCGTCTTTGTCGTGCTCCTCTTCGCCTTTCTGGTCTATGTGCTGCTGGCATCCAGCAGCCCAGACTATTGGGCTGGCGAAATTTCAGAGTTTGAGCGCCAGGACGTGTCCAATCCGCCGCCGAAGGGTGGCATTGTGTTTGTTGGGGGGCGCGACGTGCGCCTCTGGGACACGCTCGAAGATGATATGGCACCGCTTCCGGTGTTGAACCGGGGCTTTGGCGGTGCCTATCTGGATCACCTGACCTATTTTGCCGCACGCATCATCAAGCCGTATCAACCGCGCGCTGTTGTGGTGATCGCGGGTGCAGAGGATATGGCAGACGTTCAAGGGCGCACGCCTGAGGAGCTTCTTGGCGGCTTTAAGGTATTTCTTTCAGCGCTTCGCGCCCATGAAGTTTCTGCCCCTGTCGTCTTTGTTTCCATTCGACCATCGCCGATGCGGGCGGCCAGGTGGTTCGGGGCCAAAAGGGCCAATGGTCTTATCGAGGCCTTTGCCGCGACGCGCGATGATGTGATCTATCTTGATGTCGCATCTCTCATGTTCACGGAAGAGGAAGAGATGCGCGATGAGATTTTTCGTTGGGACGGTCTGTCGCTTTCGCCTGAGGGCTACAGATTGCTCACGTCACGTTTGAAGCCGCTTCTGTTGCGGCGCTTTAATCCACCCCAATCCAATTCGCTGGAGGAACCCAATGAGCAATTTTAGGACTGTTGTCCCCGAGGCAATGAAAACAAACTATGACGTGTTTCATTTCGCGCCTGCCACGGTCATTGACAACCGTGTTTATGCGTCCGGTCAAATTGGTATTGGCCCCGACGGGAAGTCGCCTGAAAATCTTGATGAGCAATTTACGCTCGCGTTTGAGAGTGTTGGGCTTGTGCTCAAAGAAGCCGACGCAACGTTCGACGATATTGTTGAGATGACGACGTTTCATATCGGTCTTGGCTCGCACATTCAGGAATTTATCAGTGTCAAAGACCGGTATGTGAAAGAGCCTTACCCTGCCTGGACAGCAGTGGGCACGACAGAGCTTGCGATCCCCGGTGCGGTGGTTGAGATTAAGGTCATCGCACACATTTAGAGTCCAGTTTTGATGGGATCACACCTGGGCTCAAAATCCTTTGTTTCGCCGCATTTCCGGACGCTGAAGTGCTTCAACTTCAGCTGGAAATGCTCTAACGAATAAGAATTCAAACAGCAGATGGGAGAAACGACATGGGCCTCACGACAATTAGCGAAAGCACCTCTGGCGGAAAGGTCAGTGGTGTATGTGATGAAAAATTCGCCGGTGTGGTGGAGGCCTTTGTTGAGAACCTGACCGCGCGGGATGAAGTCGGCGCAAATGTGGCCATCACCCTTGAAGGCGAAAAAGTCGTCGATCTTTGGGGTGGAAAAAAAGAACGCGATGGTGCCGATTGGGACGAAGACACGGTCTCGATTGTTTTTTCCTGCACCAAGGGAGCAACGGCGCTCTGCGCCAATATGCTGGTTGATCAAGGTAAGCTCGATCTCAATACGAAGGTCGCTGACTATTGGCCGGAATATGCCTGTAACGGAAAAGAAGAGACGACCGTTGCTATGATGCTCGATCACTC
>NZQM01000164.1 GCA_002695905.1 Parvibaculum sp. | reverse complement strand
TGCAATAGTATTTAAATAAGCAGCCCGTTGTGCTGGTGTAAAGCCTAATCGTTGACTTACTGTATTACTCATTTTTTCTCTTCCTCTGCTTTCATTTTTAAGAAACGTTGCATAAATTCTTGTGCTTTTAATTCTTCCGTTAATCTTTCAGCTCTTTGTTCACCTTCTAGTCTATTCCCTTCGATGATTTCAGTACGAGCATCAACGTTATTCATTGATTGAGGCATTTGTACCCCACCTTCTTTGATAAAAGCTTCACGGCTTTGTGGATACATATCAGGAAATGTATTAGCCATCAAAGGATTAAAGGTACGATCAGATGCCATAGGGGCTCGGAAATTGCTGTATAGCTGAGGATTATGTGCTTTATGAATAGCTAGTCCAAGATCACGTACTTGATTCATTTCAGCTTGTGTTTTGGCGGCACCACGTCCTTGCTCGTATTGAACAAGTTGTTTTTCTATAGGAGTTTGTTCAACTATTTGCTCAGGAGAGGGAGGTAAAGATTGTGAAGGAGGTAAAGAGGTTTGGGTATAAATAGAAGCCTGATCAAAATTAGGATTCCAACGAATCCCTCCACCTTCTGATTTAGGTACAACTACAAAACCGCCTTTACCTGTACGAGGTTGGGGTACTGGTCCTACAAAATCTTGTCCGGGAACAAATTCCACACCTTTATTTGCAGGTTTAAAAGTTCCTGGTGTTTTTTTTCCATATACAGTATCACTTCCTTTTACTTGTTCAGGAAACAGTTCATCAAATGCTACGCCTGCACCTAATGAAGCTGGTGCATATAATCCCATGGAAGCTACAGCACCTACAGGGCCTGTAGTAGGTACTCCAAGTAGCATTCCTCCACCTACAGCTAAACCACCTGCTGTCATTTCAGTTGCTGTTTTAGCTAGTTGTCGAAGAGGATTTCGACCTTCTTGTGCTGCCTGATATACTTCATATCCGCCAACACCAGTATTAATTAACGGCCCTGTAAGTCTACTGAGTCCTTTTGCACCTTGTTTTAAGATTGTTTTACTACCTTGTTGTGTTACTTGTTTAGGTATTGATCGAGTAACAACAGGTGTAGGTGAAATGTTAGTTGGTCTAACTTGATTCCAGGGACCAGGGGGAGCATTATAATTAGGCATTACAAAAGGCTGTGCAGCAGGGACTCGCCGTCCGCCAATACCACCAAACTGCATTGGGTTATAAGATGAAGTCATGGCTATCGCGTCGTAGTGTGAAGATAAAGGTTGGCACCGATTGCTGTATCAGCTGGCCCTGGGAGTGCTTGGATAAATTCAGCTCCTGATCGCTCATAGCGATAGCGAGCTTGCATGGGATCCTTGTAGTTAGGAACGTAAAGAATCTGTGCGAGACGATTTGTCTCGTACATATATACTTCGTCCCAAAGCTTTAAAGCTTCTTTAATACTACTTGAACGAATTGTTCGATCGACATCACCAATAATGCCTTCAACTCGTGTACTAGGAACTTGAAACTTATCTTCAAATGAAGCTAACTGTGTTTTCTTTTCTGCAGCTTCACACCGACCAATCTGAAGAATAATTTTGTCATGAAAGACTGCATCAGGAACAGAGTTTAAAGACTCTTCCAAGCGTGCATAGTCACCTGCTGGAACACTAACAACGTAGTATCCCAAATGATATCGAACACGACTTTTATTAAAATCAGATAGTTGCACTGTATGCCGTCGTATTTTGTTATTATAATCTGCATTAATAAAAAAAGCCCCGAAGGGCTTTTATTAAACTCTAACTAAGTCAGCTGCAAAAACAGACTCCCAGTCAACACGTTTAATTTGTTTTAACTGGTCTAAACTATGGAACCGTTCACCCGATAAAGAAAGCTGTAGATCTTTAATTTCTCGTGCAGTCTTTAAACCAATTCCTTTAATGTGATCAGCAATCATTTGAGCGGTTGCTGCATTAATGTTTAATCGTGTTTCGGGAGGGAACTTACGAATTTCTTCTTTAGAAGCTGCATCTTTAACTTGAAGCGTTTGAACTTTTTTGGTTGCTTTTTCGTCTGGAACAACTTCTGTCTTGTAAGCAGTAAATACGCGACCGTCCTGATCTTCGATCATAAACCATTCGCCATCATCCCACTCACTAACAACTTTAACTCGCGCTCCTGTTTTTACGTGCTGATAAAGCATAAGGACCAGATTGAATCTCTGGTCCTATCTTACATTAATTATCAGCTAACGATGCGATTAGGAAGATACTGCTCCATATCGGAGTAAGCTACTGCCACGTCAGGGCGGATATAGCAAACTTCAACAAGGATGTAGCCAGTACGTCCAGCTGCTACGTCATCTGCATGTAAACCAAAACCACCGTTTAATGCTGTTGCATTAGTAGTTGCTTTTGAATAAACATCAAAAGTAGTGTCAGTAGTTAGTTCCTCATACAACCATTCCTTAGCCAAAATACCTGTGATGTTTTGGAACGGATTGGAACCATAGCCAGCAGAGCCTGCAGCAATGTTGTTAGAGGCTGCAGTAAGGTTGGCACCTTCAACAACACCTGAGGTGCTGACAGGGCCTGCAGGACCGAATGCAATGACTTGCGTAGCGCCTGAAGTCATCAAACCGCTTTCAGCAACACGTCCGTCTCCCCAACCTTGGGCTACAGAAATGTTAGTGCGGTAAACATAAGAAGGACGGGTAGTATCGGCTGAAACTACCATTCCTGTGATGTCAGTACGAGTGTCATCATTCCTATAAGGTGAGGGAATAATGACACTAGCTGTAGACGTGTAGCCGGTTGCTGTTACGGGCACATAACCACGTAACTGATAGAACTGCCAACCAGGGTTAGCAAGAACTGAGGTAGGTCCACCGTTGGAAGCATCGTTAGAACCACTGTCGTTGGTATCAATATTCTTGTACCAACCATTAAGAGGTTCGTTGAAGTTACCTGGGTAGATCTTCTTAGCAGACAAATAAGACATTTATCACTCCAAAATAATGTTGATTTTTATTTTTATCAGACAGAACCGTCGTCTTGGACGAAGCTGAAAGCATTGGTGATGAAATCTTTGTTCAAGATTTCAAAACCAGCATACAGTTGCCAAATCAGGATGATGAAACGACTAAAGTCATCATTGTTGTTAATGAGAACTTGAGCGTTAGGGCCACCAATACCAACACCAACAGACTGAGGACCGAAGAAGAAACCTTGTGCTACTTCTTTAGAAGCATAGTTAGCACCTGCATCGAAAGAAGCAGTTACGTTCTTGTTGGGGAAGTTAGTTGACTCGAAGAATTTGACACCTTCAAATTGAACACCAGTAGGCATTACAGGTTCGCCTGCAAGGAAATAACCTTGTCCGGCCTGTGGACCCATGTAGAAACTGGAGTTGTTAGGCATCATGGGGTTAGCCATGTACATGCCTTGTCCAGGATTACCTGCGTAACGGGCAATTTCACGGAAGTCGGGGTCACGACGTAAGTGAAGCATGAAGGTAGGATCGCAAATACAGCGATACAGACCATCGGTGAACGTAGGTACGTTGCGCTTACGTAAATCCTTAACTGTTTCTAGCAGGTCAGTGCGAACAGAGAACTGTTGGATTTGGTCAGCATACTCAGCGGCTGTGTAAGAAACACGGCCAGTTGCGTCTTTTTGCTTACCACCTGCAAAGTAGTAACCACCTTGTGATGTAGAAGCAGCACCATTAGCTTCTGCTTTTGCAAGTTCGTCAATGAAGACGCGGTCACGCCAACGACGATAGTCATCAAGCAGCGTTAAGCTACCAATTGACTGGTGGAACATGTTCAGGTTGCCTGTATCAAGCAACAAACGCTGAGCAGTAATAAGGGTTTCACGCGCAATCTTGAAAGTAGAAGGCTGCGTAGGATCACCTGGGTCCGCAGGACCGGTGTATTCCTTAAGCACCACAAGGACTTTTTCCTTAGTGATGTTACGGCTATTAGCTGTGCCAATAGTCTGATCAGAAATACGCTCACGGCTATCTTTAGTACCAGGAGTTCCCCAGAACTTATAGCGGTCAAGCTGTACGGTTTGGCCGGGTTGTGAGGTGAAGTCATGTACGACTACGGGCTCAACTGCCATCTCACAGACATAGGCGGGATGCGGACGGTAAAGTTCCGCGCCTAAAATCTTAGGAAAATCATTATCAAGAAACACTTGCTTCTATCCTCCAGATATTTGGAAAAAGTAATTAATCGGGTGAAAGATTCGGGCAGTCTATTGCCCTATCTAAAGAAAATTTTAGCAGTCTGTAATTTATTAGACTGCTTTATGCATAACCTTGCATATTAAGACGAGAATTCATCGTGTTAGATGAACCTGGCATTTCAGGATCAATTGGAAGACCAGCCATGTTGCCAATGTTGGCTACACCACCGCCAATTTGACCACCTAACCCGCCTGCACCAAGCATTAAACCTGCGCCATAAGTAGCACCAGCATAAGGAGCTGCTTTTGTAGACATCGCTGCAATGCGTGCATAATCTTTGACATCTGCCGGTGTTCGTATTACACCTGCATTTACCATTTCTTGTCCTGTTTTTTTAAAAAGTTCTTTAGTGGCAACAGGTGAATAGTATTTAGCAAGTTGAGGCAGACGACGAGATGCTAATGCACCAAGGGTACCTGCCCCTAAAGCTTCTAATCCCATTCGTCCAGGTGATTCATAATCAGCTTCACCTGAAGACATGTTACCTAAAGTAGCTAAACCGGCAGCACCTAAGCCACCGGTTGCCATCAAAGCTCCAGGACGTTCTAAAAGATCTTTTGCATATTTACCTGCAAGCTTGATCATTAGCTCACTCCATAACAAACAGTTTGTTTGCCATTACACGAGGATCAGCCTGGTTCATAATGCGCCATGCTTGACTTGGATCTACATCCATCTGTTGCTTAAAGCTGCCCCAGAAATCTTGAGGAGCTTGTGGTGCTTCTGCCATTGGTGGAGCAGGAAGGCCAGCAACATTCATGCCAGGTTGTTGTACCTGAGCAGTGGGATAACCACGAGTTTCAAGATCAGCTTCAGTCTCATACACAGGGCATGGACCTTCAGGACCGAAATACTTCAAGGTGTAATCAGACAACACATCGGGATTCGTTAAAATCTCGTTATATGCCAAGTTTTCTTGGTGCTCTTGAACAGCAAAGTTTGCATATCCAGTAAGAGTGTGTGTTGCTTGCTTGCCCCAAGAGACAGCACTATCGAGCATCCCTTCTAGGTTTAGGGCGTACTGATTTAGAATTGCCGGAGCTTCTGTTCCGTAATTCGACACCACCATCCGACTTTCCGGACTCCACTGCAGCAGATCCGCCACGTCCCCCAATGAGTTGATCGAGGAGGTTGGGGAAGAGTTGTTGTAAGAGGTCTGGCTTGTTGGCCATGTCTGCGGAGCCGATTGTGCCGAGGTCGATGCCTGGGCTTGAGGTACTCCGTAATTGGCTGGACTGTATTGAGTCGTCGGTGATGGTTGACCCTGGAATGGGGATTGCACCGGACTTCCCAACAGGTTGACTACCCTGTTGAATGCCGACTCCCATGGATTGCCCTGAATCGCTGATTCCTGGGATTGGGGGGCGGATACTGACGGGGCGGCTTGGTAACTGGTAAGTCCCTGAGGTGCGGCCTGGGGCACCGCCTGGGGGTAGTACGTTCCCACTTGGGTTGGAGCTACTTGTGTTGGAGCTGCCGGTGCTGCCGGTGCTGCCGCCACGTAATTGCTCGGAGCCACCGCTGGTTGTTGGGGGCTCATCTGTGGGATCGATTGGACGGTAGCGTCCTGCATAGCTCATCTCCTTTTGTAATGCTTCTAAGGTTCGATACAGATAGGGAGTAAGGTCCAAACGTGGATCTGCCGCCATGGGTAAATCTGGAGCTTGAGGGTGGGGAGTCTGCATCATTCCCCCCACTAAACGAGAAAACTGGGAATAAGCTCCCTGTAATTCGTTGACCATCCTGAACGGGAAGCCTGAAAGCATCTCCGCTCTTTCCTCTTCAGTTTTTGAAGGGAAAAGATATTTCAGTGCTTCTATGCTATCAACTCCTAACTCTTGTAAGTTTCTAACCACAATAGAGTTATTTAAAATGTCTTGAGTTGAGTCTTCATAGACAGGCCCTAACCAACGCCAAAGCATTGTGATATCGCCATCAGGAATCAAGCCTTTAACACCTGGAGGAATCATTTGAGCTTTGACGCAAGCCATCATGAGTTCTTTCATTCTTGCGTCAAATGAAGCAAGAGCTTCGTTATACATTGCTAGCTCTTCTGGTGTTGCATTCTCAGAAGGAGGAATTGGCTTTTCAAATTTGGCAGCTGCAGCCAATGTATTTTTAAATAGCTGTTCTTCCTGATAAATAATTAATTCAAGACAACGACATAAGCCGTGTGTATAAATAGCATTTGCTTTCTTCTTTGATGTGGCTGATACTCGTCCGAATAATGATTTGTATTCAGTTGCTGTGACACCAGCTGAAATAGATAGTTCATCAACACCACCTAAAGCTGTTCTTATCTCTTCTCTGACTTGACGAACAAAAGCATTTTGGTCTCCTGAAATAGCATCAGGAACAATGTAACCAACACGATCATTTGGCTCAAGGTTTGCAATGACTCGTGGGACTCTGATTTGTCCATCAACTCCACGGCTAACTGGATCTTGTTTAAATGTAGAACGACTTAAATTAGCAGGACTAGTAAAACCAGAGTTAGCTGCAATAGAAGGGCGTTGTGCCGCACCATCTCCACCTGACTCCATTAAGTCAGTTTTAGGTCGTGATGATAGTAAGGTTGGGTTACCAAAGAATTGTAAGTTCTTACGCATGTTATGCACAAGATTATCGTGAATAACAATGTGATTAGCTAGGGCATCAAATTCACCGCTGCCCTCCATAGAAAATCCCTTGGGGTTATTAAAGATTTCAACACAAGGAATAAAACGTAGAGTGTTAGGAAACTTCTCAGTTCTACCTGGCATTTGAATATTGACATTATCAAAAGACATCTCACCATCAGAATGCGTCTCTTCAATAGTGCTGTCTTTAATTGATAAACGAATATAACGTTTTTGTCCTGGTGTTTGATTAGGATCACCAGTTAAGTTATACGTACCAATGTCTTGGAAACCTGAGTTTGGTTTTTTAACTTTATAGCTATAAATAATTACGACTTCTTCCAGCTCACCGTCAACGTTGTAATAAGAGCGATATTCGTGACTACGGAAATAATACAGACGATAATTATTTTCAGTAGGACGGATATAAAAAATTCCTTTTCCGTCACATAAGAAATAATCCCAGATTGAATCTAGTCGTGTATCTAATTTGTTATATTTAACAACTTTATCAATAAAGTCTTTTCGTTGAGCACCAAAGTTATCTTGTGATGGAAAAAATTCAACTCCTTGGCGTACGCCAAAAAGTTTCATCTGAGCAATATGAGAAGCGACGATACCCGTATCAACACCAGCGCCACCATCACGCTCAATATAAGCATCAACAATTTCTTTAAGACGAGACGTAGCGTCAGCCATTTAACTATTTACTACTCTTTTGTTTATACATCCTAGCAGCTTTGCCTGCTTTTTTAGCTTTGTCTGTATTCGCAACAAACTGTTTTCCTTTGCGAGAACCTTCTCGTTTTTTGCGATCAGTATCTTCACGTTCTTCTTTTGAAAGCTTGGCCCATGCTTTTTTGGGCAGGTAGCGTTTAGTCGTGCCATCTTTTTGAATTGCTTTATCTGTCATTATTTTTTGTCCATATACTTCCCTGCAAGCTTGTCAATTTTTTTAGCTTGACCGGCGTGCATCTTGGCACTACCTTTTAGTTGCTTTGAAATTTTTTGTAAGTCTTTTTTAGCTTGTTTCATGATTTCTATCTTGTATAAGGAAGTTGTCCTTTTAATAAACTATTAAACAAATACTTACCTTCATTCATAATAGCTTTTCCTGATCTGGATCCTATATCAGTTTCAGGATTAGCTTGAGCAGAAGGTAAGAAAGATATTGGATTAGCACCTGCTTTTTGTGTGACTACATCAGTTAAAGAGCCTGGAGCACCTTGAGTAAAGAGTGCAGTACCTGTTAAAAACGGAGATGCTTTACTTAGTATTGAAGCACCGCCTTGAAGTACAGGTGCAAGCTGAGGAAGATACCTGCCAGCTAAAGGTAAACCTCTTTTTGCTGTTTGTTCAATAAATGCTCCGCCTAATATATCTCTGCCTATTACTTCTCCTGCTTTTAAATAATCGTCTTCTTTAACCGCCTGAGGTAAACCAGGGTCAAGTAAAGAAGTGGCAACACCTAAGGTTGTGCCTGTAGGGTTTTCTTTTATTAATTTTTTTGCGCCAGATAACGTAGCTGATAAGGGGTCTGATGACATATAGCCAATTCCTGGGTTTGATATTTGATCACCAAAGGCCTGAAGTTCAGGTACTTTACTTCCTCTCAGTGCATGTTGAAAACCTTGTCTTCGGTTATGTGGCGTAGAAAACGTTCCTGTTGGGTACATTAACTCACCCATCGATTGATAATTATATCTAGCTTGAGGTAAATATTTTTTATTTAATTGATCGGCTATTTCATTGGAAACAGAATCGCTTACGTTAATTTTTTGGTGGCGAACCATTTCATCCCGGCCAGGACCATAATTTTCACTAACAAAATTATATATTTCTTTTATTGCTTCTGTTGAATTTAGATTACTTAAATCTGCTTTACTTAAAAGGTCACTTGCTAACATATTCTCAAAACCATCACTTTGAAGTAAATAGTTTTTAACACCGTCGCCAGTAAAGCCCCTAACAGCAATGTTTCCTTTATTTTTATCTTTGATAAAACCGTCTATATTTCCAGCAAATCTTTCATTAAAAGGTGTGACTGGATTTGGCTTAACTGTAAGTCCACCTAGTTGTGGATCAAGTGTCCGATAATCAGGCATAAAGCCTGCTTTGTATGGACGTAAATGAGATGTAATTTCATGTTGAGCTTCATCTAAATTATATATAAAACCATCGTTACGTTCATCAGGTAAACCTGTTTTTAAAAAGAACTCATTTAATTCTTCTGAAATATTTGGAAGATTAGCGTCTCTTGCTAATTGCTGCACTCTAGGAACATAATCATTTAAGTAACGATTTGCAAATGCTTTTTGTTCAGCAAAACTACTTTCTGGGTTTATCACTCGGTTAAAGTGTGCCCCCATATTTGCTGTTTCCCCTCCTGGTAAAAATAAATTTTTAGGAGTATATTCTTCTAAAGCCTGCAAACGAGCAGCATATTCTTCTGCAAATTCTTGTAAATTAAATGGACTCATGATTTTTTATCCTTAGCTTTCTTGGCTGCAGTAGCAGCTTTCTTACCTTTTTCATATTGGTCTTTAGTTTGCCAATCTTCTTTACCCCATTTCTTTAACGATTTTTGTTTCTTACCTTCGCCACCTTTGTACCCGCCACCAGCTTTCTTGTACTCGGAAGCTACGAGTTGTGCTTTACGTGCTGACCACTGACCTGCTTTACCACCTTTGGTTCCTTTCATGACACGGTCTTTAATTCGTTCACGAACTCCTGGCTTTGTATATTTGGAATCGTCTTGTGCCATTACCGTAAACCTCCTTGACGCATTGCTTCTTCAATAGCTGCGTTTCTTTCTTGTGCACGAGTACCAATAAAATTAAGGGCTGAGCCCATACTTCTTGGTGTGCCATCAGGATTATATCCATACAGTCCAGTACCTCCAAGAGGTTGTGCTTCTAGCCCTTGTGGCATGAAAGGACTTAATAATGCATTTCCATATTCGCGAATATAAGGTAATTGGTCTGTAATGAAATTACCTAAGAATTGTGTGGGATTCATTAGCTTACGTACTTATTTAAAAAACCAGCAGCCATTGGTGGATACTGATCTGCTTGCCCTGCTTGTGGCCCCATATAAAAACCTGCATTGTTTGCTTGGCGTACAGGAGCAGGAGGAAGTCCGCCACCACCAGGGGCGTAAGGGCCATAGCCCATTCCTGGATAGTTTCTAATAGGTGTAAAAGGACCTTGTGCGGGTTGTTGATCAGCACCTACTGCTGCTAAGGGCAATTGTGGTCCTGTGCGACGTAGAAATGCATCTGCTTCATTGGGATTATCTGTACCCTTTCCTTTGTTATAAAGCTTTTGATTCCGTTGTTTATTTTTATGAGCAGCTGGATCAATAGGAGGCAGCATCTGGGCATAAACACCAAGATTTCCTGGCGCACCCGGTACATTCATGCTTCCTCCCATACGAATAGGAGGTCTAATACTGCCACCTAAACGAGGGTCTGTGCCGACATAATTATAATTATTATCAAAGTCTGCAATACCATGAAGCGGGCCTTGATTAAAATTAATTCCACCTCTTAAAGAATTCATTTTTAAATGCCTTTAGTTGATACGTTAGAGAAGCCTGCACCTTTACTTCCTGGTCCTAGAAACGCTGCTGGTGCAACTGTGCGAGAAGGGCGTGGAGAATTAATGTTACCTTCTGTGGTATACATAAATTCTTCATCAAATTTTTTCTTCCCTTTAGGTGGAATTTGGTTCAAATATTTGTAAGCCAATTCCATATTTTTAATATTTTTATTTATTCTACCTGCTCGTAACCTGATTCATTATTTAAACGTTGAATAATAATGCCATCTCCTTTAATATTCCAAGATAGTAAAGTTTCTGGTTCCCACTCTAAAGTTTCAATAACTTCTTCTGGGATGGTGATAAACAAATCACCATCTTCATGTTCTTCAATTTCAATAAAGTAGCTCATCTGGATAAGATCTTTTCCACAAGTTTATCAAGCTTTATGTTGATTAGGTTAAACTCTTCGTTCATCTTTTCCATTTCTCGAATATAGTCTTGTTTTAAGACATACTCTAGAGGCATTCGATCAATGCGATCTTCCAGAGTTCGCATTCGATTAAAGATTTTTCCTGAAAACCAACCAACACCTGTTATTGTTGCAATACCCAAAGCAATAATTTGTTCCATTAATAGTCAAGTTGCAATTTGCCTTTACGTGTTAAACCGTTTACAAGCCAAACCAAAGAATCAACACAGTCATCATGACTACTAACGCCGAAGTTAGTTAGCTCTTCAAACATTGTAGTGAAATTACGATAACGGTTAAAGACTATTTTACGATCTTCAAACATTCCCATAATTCCTCTGAAGCGGGCTAGCTTATCTGCGCGGAAACCTTTTACAGGATGCCATATTAAATTATAAAGCCCCTCATTATTTAAACAAACTCGTTTAAAGTCTGCTTCTAGAGAAGCTTGATACTGTACTGCTTCTGACCAAATATCACATGTAGAGTAAGTTGGAAAATACACACCATCTTCTTGTTGTCCAATCACTGACCAGTCCGTTAAAAGCTCTTTTAATGCATCTAATTTTTCTAGGTTACCCATAACTCGTAACCTTCTGTAATCAATAATATGGATTTTATCGCCAATGCGGCCACCTAATACCATTACAGTGTAATCATTTTTTTCTTTGGTCCCAGCAGAAAGGTCTACTCCAATACCAAGAGCATCAAACTCAGTCGCAATCTCTGCTTTGACTAAGAGTTCAGGCGCAAGTGATAGTTCATTTTGCCTGATAATTTGATTCATGTACTGGAAAGAAAAAGCAACGGGTGCTTGTCTTTTCTTTTCCTTGAGGTAGTCTAGAGACCACATCTCAGGCCAATATGATTCTTCTTCCCCAGTTACATCATTGTTTAAAATTGCTGACAAAACAATCTGCATCCAATTATTTTGTTGACAGAACGTGGTCGAGTGAATGTCATCATGACGGAAGCGAGTACCTAAACAAATTGCCCTACCACCCTCAAACATTGTCGGTGCAATCACTGCGTTCCAATTATCTTGCATCATCTTGCGAATATCGGGATTCCCAATATCTGAAGCTGATTTTATCGGGTCATCAATAATAACAAGTTGAGAACGTTTGGAAGTAACTGAACCTTTCAGACCAGCAGCACACAACGTAAACTGCTCTTCGCCTGTTACATCAATACCAGCAAATTTATGATCAATAGACCAGTATTCATTACTGGTTACATTCTTCAATAGTTTTACAGTTGGAAAAACTTCTTGATATTTCTTTGATTCAATAATACGTTTAATCGTAGCTGATTTAGAACGTGCAATATCAACCGTATAGCTTAAGTAAAGGATCTGTAAGGGCTTCTTAGCCTGCGTATGAATACCTATGGCCCAAGCAGTAAATAAACCCAGTACAGTCGATTTAGCAGATCCCCGTGGTCCTAATAAATCAATGTTTGGTCCAGCAATTTTTAATAAACAAGAACTATCATTATTAGTTACTAATTGCCGATTCCATTCTTTATGATGTTCTGCTGGAGGTTTATCTGCTACGTATTCACAAAAGTAACCAAAATCATCACGTGCTTTTTCAAATAGCTGTTCTTTATCACTCTTGCGGATCTTATGCTTTTTAGCCGCAGCCTGAGCATTACGTCTATACGCAAGATGAAGATGAGAAGGCATTATTTAAAACACTACTGTTTAAATACTACCTTACTTTTTTGCTTCTTCTTTCTTATCTTTGTAAGACTTAGCAGCTTTAGAAGCCTTTAAACCTTTTA
>NZQM01000163.1 GCA_002695905.1 Parvibaculum sp. | reverse complement strand
GGCATTTGCCGTTTCATCATCCCCTTTGCCCTTGGCCGCTCCAATCTGCTTGGAGGCGGCGTTTCGGCGCGACTGGGCGTCCTGCATCGCGGCCACGACCTCTCGGCGCTTGGCATCAAGTTCAAGAATGCGGGATGATTGCGGCTCCATGAACCGCCTTGCAAGGGCTGCATCAAAGGCAGCTGGGTCATCGCGAATGAGTTTGATATCGAACATGGGAAGCCCCAAAACACTAAGAAATGAGGGCGCGAATCAACACCCTTAAAGAAACCTGGATTTAGTACAGGTGTATACGCGGCTCGCGGAATCCCGTCTAGCGTAGCTTCCGAACGGTTATTGCCACCCAGGGAGAAGGACTACCTTCATAACCATCCCCCCCTCATACTCGAGGGATGACACAATCTCCCAGTCTGCCGAGCTTTCATAAAGCTCCCGCAGGCTCTCAAGCGTGAGGTGTGAGTAATGGCGGTGCTTGGTGTCTCTGCAGTCCGATGTGCCGCGCTTATAGTTTGCGAAATGGACGCCGCCTGGCTTTAGGGCCTGGAATAGGGATTGAAGAACGAGTGGAAGTTGGATTCGGGGGACGTGATGCAGGCCGGCATTCGCCCAGACAGCATCATATTTGTTGAGGACATCCAGTTCGTCGAAACGCATAACGCGCACGTCGCGTTGAAGTCGCTTGGCAGCAATAGCGGCGATTTCGGGGACCCCATCGGTTGGATCGACTTCAAAACCAGCGGCGATCATTGCCTCAGCGTCCCGACCCGCCCCACAGCCAAGCTCGAGGATGTGAGCCCCAACCTGCAGTTGCTCAAGAAAGCTATAGAGGTGTCGGCTGACATTGTCCGGGCGCGATGAAAGGTAGCGCTCTGCCTCCCCCGAGTAATAGTCGAGAGTTTTTGCGTCAAACAGGTCGCTCACGTAGCAGCTTCACCCTCAGCCGCGTCCTTCTCTTCCGCATCTTTTTTGCGCCGTCGTTCAATCAGCGTAACGGAGAGAATGGAAATTTCGTAGAGAACGAGCGTCGGAATACCAAGCCCAAGCTGGCTGATAATGTCTGGCGGCGTGAGCACCGCCGCGACACCAAATACGGCCACGACCGCATATTTGCGGCCTTTGCGCAGCTGCGCTGCAGTGATGAGCCCAGCGCGTCCAAGCAATGTCATTAGCACCGGCAACTGAAAGCAGAGACCAAACGCAAAGATGAGCGTCATAATAAGGCCGAGATATTCGCTGACCCGTGGCAGCAGCTCGATGGCGGCCTGTCCCTCACCCCCGGTCTGTTCCATGCCGATAAAGAAGCTGAGTGCCAGAGGCATAATGAAGAAATAGACCAGCGACGCGCCCATCAAAAACAAAACAGGTGTCGCAATAAGAAAAGGAAGAAATGCCCCACGTTCGTTTTTGTAAAGTCCGGGAGCGACAAACATATAGATTTGTGTCGCGAGAACAGGAAACGCGATAAAGAGCGCTCCAAAAAGCGCCAGCTTCAATTGCGTGAAAAAATACTCCTGAGGTGCCGTGAAAATGAGCTTCACCTCGCTTGCGTCACCAACAGCCTGTTCAAAAGGTACCAATAGAATGTTGAAGACTTGATCAGCAAAATAGAAGCCGACGCCAAAGGCAATAGCGATCGCAATGACTGAGTAGAGAAGTCGCCGACGAAGCTCAATGAGGTGCTCCAGTAAAGGAGCACGTGAGGCATCAATATCCTGTTCGCTCATTGGGCAGCATCCCGAGCGACATCGGTCTTAGGTGTCTCGGTGTCAGGCGCCTCAGGCTTTTCTTCCGGCGGCGGCTCTTTGGCGACTGCCGCTGCATCTGCCGCATCCCCAACCATCTCATCTGGTAGGCCAGGAAGCGGCTTCCCTGCATCATCCAGAGCTTTTCCCACAGACTCCAGCGGGTGTTTGATCGCGTCTTTAACCTGGGAAATCGGGTTGTTGGCTTTCACATCTGCGATTTGTTTGCGCAGTTCATCCAACTCACTCTCGCGGGCCATTTCATCAAAGCTGCGCTGAAATTCACGGGCAGCGCCGCGGATCTTAGCCGTGTACTGCCCAATGGTCCGCATCATTCGCGGCAAGTCCTTCGGTCCAACCACAAGAATGGCCAGCACGCCTAGGAATAGAAGTTCAGTCCAGCCAATGTCGAACATGGGCTCCCAGCTGTTCCGCTAAAGTCGTTCCACGAAGACCGCTGCTAATTTGCGGCAGTTTTGTCTTTTGCTGTTGTCTCAGTCGTCTGAGAGTTGATCGTTTTGGGATCTGCCTGCTGAGCGGCGGTCTGCTGCTCATCGTCGCTCAGGCCTGAGCGGAAGCTCTTAATGCCCTTGGCGACGTCGCCCATCAACTCGGAGATTTTGCCACGACCAAACAGCAAAACAACAAGCACCAATACAATAATGATTTGCCACGGACCTATCTGTCCCATTATCTCTCTCCAAATCCGCTACTTCCAACGAGCGCGGGATCAAATGAATTAGGGCCAAGCATCTCAGATTTACCGCGATACTTCAATGATTTAGGCCCGCTTCTTAACAAATGGGCGCTTGGCAGGAAACTACAAGAGGGGGATAAGTTAACCGGCCTTTGCAGCGGCTTCTGCTTCCCCGGCACTCTCCAGATGCTCATCCAGCGCTTGGCCATATTCTTCTTCTGGCTCATCCTCGCTAAAATCGCCATCCCCGTCGCCGCCTTCACCCGATGGCGTTGGCACGTCGAAATCTGGTGGCAGATTTGCTTCCAGCAGACCGGCCGCACGTAGTTCCTCATGACCGGGCAGATCGCCGATATTTTCCAGACCAAAATGGATCATGAATTCTTCGGTCGTACCATAAGTCACTGGGCGTCCAGGAACCTTACGGCGCCCACGCAAGCGCACCCAGCCGGTTTCCATGAGAACATCGAGCGTGCCCTTGGAAACACTCACACCACGAATTTCCTCAATTTCAGCCCGTGTGACCGGCTGGTGATAAGCAATGATAGCCAGCGTCTCCATAGCAGCGCGAGAAAGCTTCCGTTGTTGGATCGCCTCACGCTCCATAAGGAAAGTCAGGTCATCGGCGGTGCGGAACATCCATTTATTCGCCAGGCGAATGAGGTTCACGCCACGAGGCGCATACATTTTCTGGAGGTCTTCAATCAGAGCACCAACGTCCGCACCTTCGGGCAGGCGGGCAGCAATGCTATCAATGTCCAGCGGTTCTGCGGCAGCAAAGAGAAGGGCTTCAATCATCCGAAGCTGCGCAGCGTGATCGTCCCCTGTCGGAAAAGGTGTCACATTATCTTCGGCAGCTTCTTCGCCCTCAGGAGCCATTTCTTTCTCCTCAGCCGCCGCTTCAGCCACCTCCACCTCTTCGGCGGCCACTGCTTCGGTCTCTTCCACGATGTCGTTGATCTGCTCGTCTGTCATGGCTTACTCGGCTTCTTGGGTGTCTGGTGTGGGCTCAGTGTCCCGGTCATTTTCGCGAGGAACTTCACGTTTACGTACGAAAATCGGCTGAAACGCCTCGCCCTGCTGCACTTCGATATGTCCGTCTCGCACGAGTTCAAGAGACGCACTAAACGTACTTGCCAAAGCTGTACGCCGCTCTTTGCCGGTGACAAACTCCTCAGGCAACAGAGCATCAATGCGATCCCAATCAATCAACATGCCCATCATCTTCTCAAGGCGCCGACGGGCTGCCTCGATGGCAAAGACCGGCTGCTTCTTGATGATCATCTTTGTGGGCTTTAGAGCCCGGATGCGTTCTTCTGAATAAGCCGTCAGAAGATCGTAGAGCGTACCGGTGTAAATGCTTGTTCGGGTTACTCGAATGCCCTCTGGCGCGCCGCGCTGAAACACATGCTGCCCCATGCGCTTGCGCTTCATCAGCTCTGCAGCAGAGTTGCGCATTGCTTCCAGGCGACGTAGCTGGAAGGCCAGCCGGGCGGCCATTTCTTCGCCGCTCGGCCCCTCTTCCTCCTCTGGTGGGGGAAGAAGCAGTTTTGATTTCAGGAAGGCAAGCCAGGAAGCCATAACCAGATAATCAGCTGCAAGATCAAGCTCTAGCCGTTTGGCTTCATTGATAAATTCGAGATATTGTTCCGCCAGGGGAAGGATCGCGATCTTCGCGAGATCCACTTTTTGCGTCCGTGCCAATGCCAGCAGAACATCAAGCGGGCCTTCAAATCCATCAATATCAACAACCAGGCCGTCAGGCTCCACCGCGACTTCCACGCGGGTACCACCCTCCTCAAAAGCATCACCAAAAGCTTTCGAAGGTTCGTTGTCCTGCGCAGCGACATCACTGTCTGACATGGCGACAGGCGACTGCTGATCGGTAGGCTCTATCTGGGCGTCATGGTCAGTCATAAAGGCTCAAGCATCACAATTCAGGGCAAATATAGGAAGGTCGGCAGCACCCCCATATGCCGTCGACAATCAGGCGAGAATAAGCCGATTCTCCTGCGGCCTCTCCAGCTTAAAGCGAGACGAGAGATGAAAAACGGTGGATAAGATCCTCTAAATCCACACGTTCTGGGTCTGTTCGCATCGCAAGTGCCTGATCCGCACGTGCCAATGAGGTGCTGGAGAGCGTTCGGGCCTCTTTGGCAACGGCCTCCATCTCTTCCATGTCTCCATTGCAATGCAGGACCAAGTCGCAGCCCGCATCGAGGGACGCTTTTGTCCGTTCCTCAAAGCTGCCGCCTAAGGCCTTCATGGAGAGATCGTCGGACATCAAGGCACCAGAAAACCCAATTTCATCGCGGATAATCTCCGAAATCACTGTCGGGCTGGTGGTGGCAGGGTTTGCGCCATCAATTGCACTGTAGATCACATGCGCGGTCATGGCGAGAGGTGCGTCGGCTAGAGCGGCAAAGGGTGCAAAATCCGTCGCAGACAGCGTCTTGCGGTCCGTATCGACAATCGGCAGCTTTTCGTGACTGTCGACTCCGGCTCGTCCATGTCCTGGAATATGCTTGATGATTGGCAGAACACCGCCGGTAAGCACCCCTTCCATGGCAGCCCTGGCAAGGGCTGAGACGGTCTCAGGCGTCTCTCCATAGGCACGGTCGCCAATAACATCGTGGGCACCGGGAACCGGCACGTCCAGCACCGGCAGACAGTCAACATCCACGCCGACGTCTCTGAGTTCCAGAGCAATCAGCTGGGCGCCTAAACGGGCTGCCGTGAGCCCATCAGACGGTGATGTTGCATAGATATCGCCATATCTCCGGCCAGGCGGATAGGAGCGCCAGTGAGGTGGCCGCAGACGCGCAACACGTCCGCCTTCCTGATCAATCAGGATCGGCGCGTTCCAGCCAACAACGGCTCTAAATTCATCGGTAAGCGCCCTGACCTGGTCTGGATTGTCGATGTTGCGGGCAAAAATGATAAAGCCCCACGGGTCGCTTTCGCCAAAGAACCGCTTCTCAGCCTCAGTGAGCGTGAGGCCCAAACATCCATAGATTGCCGATGACGTCATGAGGCTCGGTATTCCTAGCGCTCTTTAACGATACAGTCCTGCCCGCGCCCTTTGAGGCGGGTGCAGAGCGCAGCTGCAGCATCTTTGGTCTCAAAGGTGCCGATACGCAGGCGATAGTAGACGCCACGATCGCCTAGATCTGCGCGCTCAACATCAGGCGTCAGCCCCGAAACAAGGTCCGGATACGCTGTCCGTAGGCGCGCAAACCCCGCAGCGGCCTGTACCTGATCGCGGAAGGCCGCAATCTGGATCACAAAGCGACCATTGGTGCTTGGCTGAACAGTAGGAGGAGTCTCCGGCACGGCAACAGATGGCAGCACAGTCGGGGGCGGTACTGCCCGGGTCGCTGGCGCGACCGGCACAGGCACCACATCAGCACCCTCTGTGTCGGCCCGGCGTTCACCGGCAGCCAGCGCCTCCGGATCAGGTACGATATCAAGGGCAGGTGGCTGAACCGGCATCGGGTCGGCAGGTTCCGGTTTGGGGGCTGGCGTGCGTTCTTCGACCGTCATCGGCTCTTCCGCCCGCGGCAGAAGCTGTTCAATGCCGGGCTCTGCCGGATCTTCGCCATTCATGCGGTCATAAATCAGCTTGTCCGTATTGGGTATCTCCATGCCACCCGGATCATCGGGGGCAACCTTCACAGGCGATCCATCCGCTTCGATGAGCGGTGGCGCGTTCCGGGCACCCTCTCGCATGCCCTGCTGGTAAGCGAGATAGAGAACGCCGCCGAATAGGATAACTGCAAAGAGCAGCCCTAAGAGCACAAACAGCGTGCGCCCGCCCCCGCCGCCATCTGTGGCGTCATAGGTATGAAATTCGTCCGTCGCGTCGAGCTCGTAATGCTCTTCGCTGCCGCGACCCATATTCGCCATTCAGCGCATTTCCTCGATAGGCTCCACGCCCAATACCCCAAGGCCTGAAGCGATCACATACCCCGTCGCCCGAATCAATGCGAGCCGTGCAAGCGTAACATCTCTTTGTTCTGGAACGATAAATCGCAATTCCGGGTGGTCTTTGCCCTTATTCCAGAGCGCATGGAAGCTGGAGGCCAACTCGAACAGATAGAACGCGACCCGATGTGGTTCGTGCGCCTCTGCTGCCGCTTCAATCATCCGGGGATATTGTAGCATGTGCTTGATAAGCCCGAGTTCCGCCTCATCGCTCAATGAAACAAGATCAGCCATTGCCAGAGCGCCATCGGAAATGTCCACACCGGTAAGACCGGCATCTGCTGCCGCGTTACGCAGAACTGAGTGAATACGCGCGTTGGCATATTGAACGTAGAAGACCGGATTGTCCTTCGACTGTTCCGTCACCTTTGCAAAGTCAAAATCGAGCGGCGCGTCATTCTTCCGATAGAGCATCATAAAACGTACCGCGTCACGCCCAACCTCATCCACAACGTCACGGAGCGTCACAAACGTGCCTGCGCGCTTGGACATTTTTATGGGCTCGCCGTTCCGCATGAGACGAACAAGCTGACAGATTTTAACGTCGAGATCGGCACCACCTTCGGTCACAGCCTCAACCGCTGATTTCATCCGCTTTACATAGCCACCATGGTCTGCACCCCAGACATCAATCAGGTGCGTATAGCCCCGCTGATATTTGTCGAGATGATAGGCAATGTCAGGCGCGAAATATGTCCAACTGCCGTCTGACTTTTTCAACGCTCTGTCGACGTCGTCCCCGAAATTGGTTGAACGAAAGAGTGTTTGTGGCTTTGGTTCCCAATCGTCTGGCGTCTTGCCTTTAGGTGGCTCCAGAACGCCCACATAGATCAGATCCTTGTTTTCAAGCTGTTTGAGTGTCGTATCAATCTTCCCGGACTGATGCAGTTCGCGTTCAGAGAAGAAGACCTCGTGTTCAATCCCCAGGGCATCAAGATCGCCCCGGATCAAATCCATCATCGCACTAACGGCGGCTGCACGAACAATCTCATTCCGCTCTGAAGTGTCCATCGACAGGAGCGTGTCGCCATGGTCGGCGGCAAGCGCACGTCCAACGGGAACGAGATAATCGCCGGGGTAAAGCCCTTCCGGGATCTCGCCAATGTTTTCGCCAAGGGCTTCGCGGTAACGCAGGAAGGCACTGTCAGCGAGCACGCCAATCTGGCCGCCCGCATCATTGATGTAATATTCCCGGCAGACATCAAAGCTCGCTTTTTCAAGCAGGTTGGCAAGTGCGTCGCCAAAGACAGCACCTCGCGTATGCCCAACATGCATTGGCCCTGTTGGGTTGGCAGAGACATACTCAACATTGACCTTTTGGCCCTTCCCCATCTCGCTAACGCCATAGGCTGTGCGGGCCGCGAGCACATCTGCAAGCCGGGTCTGCCAGAAACTGTCGCGAACGGTCATGTTGATGAAGCCGGGTCCCGCAACATCCACCTTCGTGAAATGACCACTGGCTTTCAGGGCTGCTGACACATGACCGGCCAGATCGCGGGGCTTCAGTCCTGCGGGCTTCGCGAGCACCATGGCCGCGTTGGTCGCGATGTCCCCATGCGAAGGGTCCCGCGGCGGCTCGACAGCCACTCGGGCAAGATCGAGGTCGGCGCTGAGGGTGCCTGCGCTCTGAAGGCTCTTAAGCGCTTCAGAGACGATCTCTTCGAAATGACTGAAAATATTCATTGATGATGTCGGTTCTTCAATTCTGATGTTGGCCAGGTGATGGGGCTGGAAAGCGGCGCACTCTAGCGGCGCGGAGGCCGCCTTTCCAGTCCAATAATTGCCAGAAACGACAGCGCCAAACTATTGCTCTGAGTTCAGGTCGAACAATCGTCGATGTTCCATGATCGCAAACCTGTCGGTCATGCCGGCGATAAAGTCACAAACCCGCCGAGCCGTTTTGAAGCCCTTCGGGCCATCGCACCCAGCCTGCCACTCAGGAGGCAACAGTTCCGGTTCCTTGTGAAGGATCTCAAACAGGTTTTCGACAATCCGGCGGGCCTTGCTCGACATCCGATTGACGCGGTAGTGCCGATACATTTTTTCAAACAGGAAAGCTTTCAGAGCCGCATCATTCTCACGCATCTCCGAGGAGAAGGCGGCAACCGGGTGGTCCAGCGCCCGAATGTCTTCCGCGGACGCGACACCAGATGCAGCAATGCGCCTTTTGGTTTCGTCGATTAGGTCATTGACCATCCGGCCAATAAGAGCCCGAACGGCTTCCGAGATGATCCGGCCCTCTTCGATCATGGGGTTCGCATCAATCGCCTCGCGAAAGACTTCGCCCGCCAATGGGACAGCAAGAACATCATCGATGGTGAACAGACCTGCGCGCAGACCGTCATCAATGTCATGATTGTTGTAGGCAATATCGTCTGCCAGTGCCGCAACCTGCGCTTCTGCTGAGGCATAAGTATGAAGTTCAAGGTCTTGAGTCTCAGCATATTCCGCAATGGCTCGAGGCAACTCTTCGGAAGATCGAGCCGCCGTCACAACAGGACCGTTATGCTTGACGAGCCCCTCAAGGGTTTCCCAGGTGAGGTTGAGACCGTCAAATGCGGCATATCGTTCTTCTAGCTTGGTGACGATCCGCAACGCCTGCGCGTTGTGATCAAACCCACCATAGTCAGCCATACACGTATCAAGCGCGTGCTCGCCTGCATGACCAAATGGCGTGTGCCCCAAGTCATGGGCCAGCGCCAATGCTTCTGAGAGATCTTCATCCAAACCCAGCACCCGTGCAACCGAACGAGCAATCTGGGCGACTTCGAGGGAGTGTGTCAGACGGGTCCGGAAATAATCGCCTTCGTGATAGACGAAGACTTGGGTTTTGTACTTAAGACGCCGGAAAGCATTGCAATGGATGATCCGGTCCCGATCCCGTTGAAACGCCGTTCGGGTCGCACTTTCATGTTCAGCATGGACACGCCCGCGGCTATTCTCTGCTTTCTCGGCAAAGGAGGCCGTCGCGGCCGGATTGATTATCGCCAAAATATGCCTCGAAATTTGGTTTAGGGCTTGGATTTTAGGGCCTGAATCGCTCTATCAGTCCTTTTACCTGTTTGACAATCTGTTTGCTGTACTTACATGGACTGCAGGAAGAGTTATAATACTTCCAAACTATCCCCTATCATCCGAAGGGATTTGAGGAATGAGCGAAACACCGACCCTGGAACTGCCCGGCCTTGGCGAACCGATTACGGTTTCTGACAGCGCTGCCAAACGCATTGCCCAGATTATGGCGAGCGAAGGCGGCGATACGGTGTTGCGCGTTTCAGTGAATGGTGGTGGATGTTCAGGCTTCCAATATGCCTTCACGCTTGATGACACGCGCCAGGACGATGATCTGGTTCTGGAGAAAGCCGGTGCCACCGTTCTGATCGACAGTGTCAGTCAGATGTATATGGGGGGATCGGAGATTGATTTTGCCGACGATCTGATTGGCCAGGCGTTCAAGATCAACAATCCAAACGCCACGGCCAACTGTGGCTGCGGAACATCCTTCTCCGTCTGATTTTTTTGAGCAGCCTCTTGGCGAGCACATGGTAAGTTCGGCGTCAAACACCTAAGGCCGAAAGCGAACTTACTCAATGAAAATTGCGACATTCAACGTCAACTCAATCAAAGCACGTCTGAAAAACCTTCTTCAATGGTTAGAGGAAGCGGAGCCGGATGTCGTCTGCCTGCAGGAACTGAAATGCGTGGACGATGCGTTTCCGCGCGAAGAGATTGAGGTGCTTGGGTACAATGTCGCGGTCCATGGTCAGAAGACCTATAACGGTGTCGCCATCCTCTCCAAGTATCCCCTAGAAGACATTCAGACCGGACTGCCTGGCGACAATGACGATGAGCAGGCGCGCTACGTAGAAGCTCTCGTTGCGGTCGGCGAGAATGTGGTGCGTGTTGGCGCGATTTATTTGCCCAATGGCAACCCGGTCGACTCTGAGAAATATCCTTACAAGCTCGGCTGGATGGACAGGCTGGCCGCCCATGCGAAAGATCTGCTGCAGAATGAAGAAATGCTCGTGCTGGCAGGCGACTACAATGTTATCCCTCATGAAGATGATTGTTATGATCCCAAAGCCTGGGCGGATGATGCCCTCTTCAAGCCCGAAACTCGGGCGAAATTTTACGAGCTGATGAATTTGGGCTTCACGGACTCATTCCGCGCCTGTCACACTGAACCCAACCGCTATTCCTTTTGGGATTACCAGCGCGGCGCCTGGCAGAAAGACAATGGCATTCGCATTGACCATCTTCTGCTCTCGCCTCAGGCAGCGGACCACCTGACAGCCTGTGACATTGACCGGGCGCCCCGCGGGCGGGAAAAACCGTCTGATCACACACCCGTCTGGATTGAGCTCGATATCTGATTGATCCTGCACAGATTATCCAAGAGCGCTATCGACCAGCCGCTCGACGAGTGCGCCCCCGCCCCATGACCCGAGCGGAATGAGGAGGAAAAGCGTAAAGCGCGCAATGCCACCAGGTGCGATCGGCCAGGCGTGAACTTCGTTCACTTCCTTTGAATACATCAACAATCCAGCCAGGTCTTGGCCTGCGCCGGGCTTGCTATCCCGGAGCGCCGCCCGAGCCTTAGGGATGCGTTCTTGGCACCACGCCGCTTCCTTCACCTTTTCGTCCTGAATGCGTTCCCTGAGCGCCCATACGGGTAAGAAAAGGCCGACGAGCGCCGCGACAACGCCGTAGAGCGTGATTGACGCCACCAACAGAAGATACCGGTCAACAATCGCTACAAACGCAAAGGGTGCCACGAAGCCGATAACGATGGCCGCGTTCGACAGTCCCTGGTTAGTAAACGGCATATAGCGACCGAGATCGGTGAGCTCGATCGAAGTGATCTCTCGCGCCAGTTCCCAGAAGCGGACCGAGTCAGAAATGATGACATGCACAAGAAGGGCAACACCCGCCCCCAGCACCGGACCCAAAATTCTGTGCACATAGACTTCAGGCGACCAGTGAGCCGGGTTAAACGCATCATAATTTCCAACAATGGGAAATTCCAGGATGGGCGCCATAAACGCAAACACAAACCCACTCAAAGCGACAATGGCAAGACGGACTGAGCCATAGTCATTCAGCGCCGCTTCAGTGCGATCAATCCCGTCTCTCGGAACTTCGGGCAACAGCTTGAGCTCTTCAATGGTTCGATCGGTCCGGTTTTCATGAGCGGCCATGGCGGCGACAACAAACACAAGCAATTCGCCCAGGATCAGCGCGAGGCCCAGTTCCACAAGGAAAGTCTCTAATTGCTGCCCTGACCGCTCGACAAACAAACGGCCGGTGATTGCCTCAATTGAGAGAACCGCAACGCCCCATAAGGTCGCAAACAAGATACCCCCAAAAAGAGGGGTCATACCGATGCGGTCGAAAAAAGCTTGGGCGGTTGAGGTCCGCACCATCATGTCGAACCGTTGAACGATGGTAGTCATGATGTTTCCTCTGCTCCTGGCATCAGACGAATACCTTTACGAAGGTTCTTATAGGTGAGGTCGCGATGGTCAGCGGGGTTTGGGCCAGGGCTTGAGACGACCAAAACCTCTGACGCAATCGGCTCAAAATCAGCTCTGAAATGTACGGAACTCTTCACCACGATAATTTTCTGTTTTCGCGGATCGAGACCCATATGCGAAAACATGGCCTGATCAGCGCATTGGACCTTCTTGGACCCGACAACGATCTTCACGCCGCCTATCTCAAGCAGCGCCGTCGGCCCGAGGGATAATCGAATGCCATCATAGTAGGGTCCGGTCGCATCAAATTCACCGTCCGATACCCGAAGGACTTTAAAGTCGGCTGAAACAGGTGTTTCTTCAGCAGCCCCTCCGGTATGGGCACCAAGCTCAACGGACATCTGCGTGCCCTCGCCCGCCTCATGGGCCGCAGCCGCAGCCACGGGGTCATAGAGAACACCGATGATCACATCTGCTGCGTTTGCGGAGATCAGTGCCTTGAGAATCCCGACTGTGTCTCCATTGCCGCCCGCTCCCGGATTATCCTGCGTGTCGGCCACAACAACCGGGCCTCTGACTGATTGATTTGCAAGTGCCCATTCAATCGCCTCTTCAGGCGTCAAAAGCGGTGCCGAGAAATCAGGTTCCGACCCGACGATGCGCTCTCGCAGCTGATCAAGTGTTTGCTGAACAGGCGAAGTATGTGCGCCATAAACGAGGAGCGCAGGTCCACATTCGCTGATGTCAGCTGGTGAAAAACCCGTCGCAAAGGACGCCCCTAAGATACCTTCATTCTTCCCAGGCTGAGGGTCGAGCTTCTCTATCTCCGCATAGATTGAGGCTGCTGGTTCAACCAGGGAACAACTGCCGGTGAGAGGGATAAGGAAATCCGGCTTGTAAAAGGCCTTGGCCGGCCTCTTGTTTTCAGTCGCCATCTGATGAAGCACACGCGCCGCCCGCCTGCCTGTCTCCGCCATGTCGACATGCGGGTAGGTTCGATAGGCCGTTAGAAAGTCAGATGCGTCGACCATAGCCTGGGTAATGTTTGCGTGCAGGTCGAGGCTCGCCACAATCAGAAAATCTTGGCCTACAACACCTCGCACAGCTCTCAGCAGCGCGCCTTCGCCATCCTCCAAATGCTCCGCGACCATGGCCCCATGAAGATCAAGATAGACCGCATCCACGGTTCCGCCGGCTTTGGCAAGACGTTCCAAAATAAGCGCTGTGATCCTCTCGTAAGCGTCGCGCGTCACATAACCCGATGGCGTTGCAGAGCACCAGGCAAGTGGCTCGAAGGAATGGCCCAATTGCGCACCTGCCTCAAGGAAACCGCCTAACGGAATGTTCATGCCAAGGCACGCCGTCAATAAGGGTGCGCCTACCTGAAGGCCCGGCCAACTGTCCGCTTGTTCAAAAGCGTTCCAGTCTGCCTTCATTGGTGCAAATGTATTTGTTTCGTGCTGGAAACCACCAACCGCAATCTTCATGCAAACGATCCCTCTTGCAGCTACGATACCCGCAACTAGAAACTAAATCGAGGGAGGAACCGGCCATGATCCGGATCACATTCTGTCTGACCAAACGCGATGAATTGGGCCTTGAGGAATTTCAGGACTATTGGCTGAACAAGCACGCACCGCTGGTGAAGTCGGTTGCTGGTGACCTCAGGATCAAGAGATACGTTCAGCTCCACACCCGCGAGTGGGCGGAGAATGACGGGGCCCGTGCGTCGCGTGCAGGATCGCTGGAGGCAGCACCCGCCATCTATGACGGCGTTGCGGAACTCTGGTGGGAAAGCCTGGAAGACCTGCGTGCCGCGACGGCGACGGAAGAAGGTAGACAGGCCGGGCGCCTGTTGCTCGAAGATGAAGCAAAGTTCATCGACTTCTCACGCTCACCGCTCTGGTATGGAGAAGAACATCAGATTATCTGAGGTCCCGCTTAGCGCTTATCGTTGGCATTGACCCAGAGTTGCGCCTGAAGCCGCCCCTCTGCCCGCTCTTCTGCGCTAATATAACGCTCTATTGCATCATATACGTCCGACACTGCGCCTCTGTTCGACGTGTCTGAATAGCGCCGGGCTAGGTCCAGATACATCGCAGCTTTCGCAGGCTCTTCAACCACCCCATCGCCTTTCGCATATATCTCAGCAAGCAGGAGGTAGGTGGGCACATAGAATTTGTTGGCGGAAAGAGATAGCCAGCGAAGCCCCTCTATCCGGTCCCGCGCGACGCCCTGGCCTTCGCGGTGCATCACACCCAAATAATATTGGGCTTGACCACTGAACTGAAGCGCCGCTTTGTCAAACCAGTTCGCGGCTTCCAGATAGTTCTGATCAATGTCAGCCTCTTCATCGCCATTGTAATAATAGAGGCCTATTTCGACCTGAGCGTCAGAATGCCCACGTTGAGCCGCCTGCAGAAAATACGGAAATGCCAGGCGTGTTGATTTGGTCAGGCCATTGCCGGACTTGTACATATGTCCCACCAGGAAGGCTGCAATGACATTCCCATTCTCAGCATCAAGCTTCCATTCCTCAGCGGCGCCCGCCGCATCGCCACTTTGATAGAGCTCCAGACCACGATCAAAATCGGCATAGACTGCCGTTATGGTCATAGGCAGAACGATTGCGGATTGCAGGAAAATGGATCTCAGGAAGATACGCGGCATAAGGTGACTCTCAGCTGATTTGGTGGCGGAACAATACCAAATTCTGGGCATGTGCGCTGGTCGAATAGTCTATGTGGTAAATGTCGGAACCTTCTGGCCGCAGGGCTGAACTTCACCTGAACACCTCATGTATCGACAATATTCGGGTATTTTGTCACACAAAACCTATGACTTTCTGCCATTGACGCAGGCTCCGCGCCACGCCAACATTCCCATAACAATCAAAATCACATTCTCAGGGAGCGAAAACATGAAAGCGGCTGTGTTACGGGAAGTGGGCAAACCACTCCAGATCGAAGACGTCCAGATCAACAAGCCAGGGCCCCATGAGGTGCTTATCCGCACAGCGGCTGCAGGTGTCTGCCACTCTGACCTGCACTTCGTGAACGGGACTTACCCCTATCCGCTCCCTGCGGTTCTGGGGCATGAGTCCTCCGGCGTTGTCGAACAGATCGGATCTGAAGTCCGCACAGTCGCCGTCGGAGATCACGTCATTACCTGTCTGTCAGCCTTCTGTGGACATTGCGAGCATTGCCTGACCGGGCACATGTCACGCTGCCCAGGCACGGAGACGCAACGCGGCCCCGATGATGAACCGCGTCTCGCCAACACAGCTGACCCCATGTATCAGTTCCTCAATCTCTCCTCCTTCGCAGAGCAGATGTTGATCCATGAACATGCCTGCACAAAGATCCGCAAAGACATGCCAATGGATGTCGCGGCCCTGATTGGATGCTCTGTAACAACAGGCGTTGGCGCGATTACAAACACAGCAAAAGTCCAACCCGGCGAAACAGTAGCCGTGATTGGTTGCGGCGGTGTTGGCCTTGCAGCCATCAACGGCGCATCGATCGCCGGCGCCGGACGCATCATTGCAGTTGATATGCAGGGCTCTAAGCTCAACCTTGCGAAAGAATTTGGCGCGACAGATGTTGTTGATGCCGCACAGAGCGATCCCGTGGCGCAGGTCATGGAACTGACCGGCGGTGGCGTGCATCACGCTCTGGAAGCTATTGGTCTGAAAGCCACCACTGAACAAGCGTTCAAAATGCTCGCGCGGGGCGGCACGGCGACAGTGATTGGCATGATCCCGCTCGGCACGAACATCGAGCTGCACGGTGCAGACTTCCTGGCTGAGAAGAAGATCCAGGGCTCACTCATGGGATCCAATCGCTTCCCGGTCGATATGCCGCGTTATGTTGACTTCTACATGTCCGGCAAGCTGAAGCTCGACAATATGATCTCGCAACGGATCAAGCTGGCGGATGTGAACAGCGCGTTTGACGAGCTCGAACGGGGTGAGCTTGCTCGCTCCGTCATCATGTTTGACTAAACAATCCCTATGGGAAACATGAGGGGCGGTCTTCGGACCGCCCTTTTCATTTAAGCTGATGCAGCAGAGCTAGATATTTGTGAAGAAAGTCCATTGGTCGACCGCATCGACATCGTTCCAGGTTGCTGAGATGCAGTATCGAATACCATCTTTGGCAACCAACCCAGTTGTAAGGTTGAACACACCAGAGTCCCCTCCCCCTTTATAAGACACTGACTGCCAATCTTCCTTGCGTGCAAGCCCTGGGTTTATCTGCATGACGTCGAGGGTGT
>NZQM01000162.1 GCA_002695905.1 Parvibaculum sp. | reverse complement strand
TTCTTCGAGGTCTCGCTGGTGGGTATGTATTTCATGATCGCCGGCTGGGGCTATGAAGACCGCCAGCGTGCCGCGCTGATGTTCTTTCTGTACACGCTGCTGGGGTCGCTGCCGTTGTTGCTGGCGATCATCGGGCTTTACCTCGGCTCGGGCACATTTGACATGCGCGCCTGGATCGACGCGCCGCCGCTTACCGGGCTGGCGGCGATGCTGGCGCTGATCGCGATGCTATTCACTTTCGCCGTCAAGATCCCGGCCTTTCCGGTGCATACCTGGCTGCCGGCGGCGCATGTGCAGGCGCCCACGGCGGGCAGTGTGATCCTGGCGGGCGTGATGCTGAAATTCGGCACCTACGGACTGGTGCGCTTCGCGCTGCAGATGACGCCCGAAGCTTTTGCGCAGGCCGGTCAGGTGATCCTGGCCTTCGGGGTGGTCAGCGCGCTTTACGGGGCCTTTGCCGCGCTGGCGCAGACCGATCTGAAAAAGATGATCGCCTATACCTCGGTCAATCACATGGGCTACGTCGTCATGGGCGTCGCGGTTGCGGCGCTGGCGACCGACCCGCGCATCCGCACAATCGGGCTAGATGGCGCGACCTTGCAGATGGTCAGCCACGGGCTGGTGACGGGGGCGCTGTTTTTCCTGGTCGGCATGTTGCAGGACCGGGCCCATAGCCGTGAACTGAGCGACTTCGGCGGGCTTCTGGGCCGCGTGCCCTGGTTGGGATGGGCCTTCATCCTGTCGGCCTTTGCCTCGCTCGGGCTACCGGGGCTGGCGCATTTCCCGGCCGAGTTCCAGGTCTTCCTTGCAACGCTCAATGCCGCGCCCTGGGCGATCGTGGCGATCCTGGCGATCGTGGTGACGGCGGCGCTCTATCTGCGCGCCATCGCGGCGGTGTTTCTGGGCGAGGCGAACCCGAAATGGGCCGAGATGCCCGATCTGGACCGGCGCGAGAATCTGGCCGTGGTGCCGCTGTTGATCCTAACGGTGCTGGTGGGGGTGGCGCCGGGCTGGCTGATCGACATCATCCACACCACCATGACGGGCCTGGCCAACTGATGCTTCGCGACCTGTCCTTTCTGATTCCCGAGCTGCTGCTGGCGGCGGCCGCGATGCTGATGATCGTGGCCGAAATGGCGCGTGCCGCGCGGCTGGTGCTGGCGATCGGGCTGGCGGCGCTTGCGGCTTCCACGGCACTGACCTTTGCGGTGCTCGGGGCGGATACCACCGTTTTCGGCGGCACCTACCGGATCGACCTGATCGCCGGATGGGCCAAGCTGATCCTGCTGCCGGGCACGGCGCTGGCGCTCTTGATGGCGCGGGCCGAGATTGCCGGGCGCGACCGCGAGGGCAGCGTCTACTGCCTGATCGTGCTGGTCACCCTGGGCGCGCTGATGCTGTCGGGGGCCGGCGACATGATGGTGCTGGTCATCGGCGTGGTGATGACCGGGCTCGGGTCCTTCGCGCTGGTGTGCTATCCGCGCGACGACGCGGCCACCGAGGCGGGGATGAAATACCTCGTCTTCGGCGCGGTGACCGGATCGGTGATGATCTACGGTCTGACGTTCTGGTTCGGCGGCGCCGGCTCGACGCTGTTTTCCGAACTCGGCCAGCTTCGCGGCCAGACGCTGGTGATTATCGCCGGGCTGATCGCGGTGATCGTGGGGCTTGGCTACAAGGCGGCGCTGGTGCCGTTTCATTTCTGGGCGCCGGACGCCTATGACGGCGCGCCCATATCCGTCGCGGCCTATCTGTCGGTGATCACCAAGGCGGCAGCCTTCTTCGCGCTGGCCCAGGTGTTGCGCGATCTCCCGCGGGAAGCCGGCTGGCCCGTCGCACTGGCGCTGATCTCGGCGGCGACGATGACCTACGGCTACTTTGCCGCGCTGGTGCAGACCAACCTGGTGCGGCTGATCGCCTATTCCTCGGTGGCGCAGTCGGGATACCTGCTGATGGGTGTGGTCGCACTGGGGGTCAGTCCGATCGCGGTTCCCGCCATCGTGGTCTTCGCAGCGGCCTATGTGGCCATGAACCTGGGCGCCTTCGCGGTGGTGATGGTCGCCGGCCGGTCACTGGACGATCTGCGAGGGTTGGGCCGGTCCAGCATCTGGCTCGGGGTTGCGATGGTGGTGTTTGTGTTGTCGCTCACCGGTATCCCGCCGCTCTTCGGCTTTGTCGGAAAGGTCTATCTGTTCATGGCCGCTCTCGAGGCGGGCTATCTGTGGCTGGCATTGATCGGGATCCTGAATTCGGTCCTGGCGCTCGGCGTCTACCTGCGCATGGTGGTGCCGATGTATCGCGACGCCGAAGCCGCGCCGACAATTGCCGCGGCACCGGTGCTTGCCCTTGTCCTGGCGGCCACCGCGGCAGCGACGCTCGGCCTCGGGGTGCTGGCGGGTCTGTTGCTGCCCTGAACCTGTCTGGAAAACTGCGGACACTGCATAATCCGGTCGCGCCGCCGGCCCGGCAAAACCATAGTTGTTCACTTAACCTTCCAGAACTACGAACGACATAGTGTGTCCGTCGTCAGATGATTTGGGACAGGGCGGCTTGATCTGTAACGGAGGCCCTGGCTCTTTGTAGTTTCAGTCTATGCCGCGGCCTGGCGATGCAGCAAGCGGCACTTTTCGATGGTCTGTCGCTTGATCTCCTTTCGTCGTCTGAGGATGGATTCCGCCCGGCCGTAGTAGACATCAGCGGGTGTCAGGTTGCCGAGGCTCTCATGGTATCGGTGGTGGTTGTAGTGATCGATGAAGTCGCCGATCGCCTGCTCGAGCGCCCCGGGCAGGTAGTAGTTCTCAAGCAGGATGCGGTTCTTCAGGGTCTGGTGCCAGCGCTCGATCTTGCCCTGGGTCTGAGGATGGTTAGGGGCCCCTCGGACATGATCCATGCCCTGTTCCTCGAGCCACCTGGCGAGATCCCCAGAGATGTAGCTGCTGCCATAGCACGTCGGGAAGAAGCGCTGTTTTGAGGTTATGGCCACGCGCGCAGCCTCCACATCGCGCAGCGGGTGGCCATAACCGGGTCTCAGGTCTCAACAGTGGTTTTGCACAAACCACACCGCTGAGGAGACCGGCTATGACCGCCATCGATACTACCGCCTCGACCTTGTTGGTCGCCATCGACATTTCCAAACACCGCCACGAGGTGTTGATCGGCATACCCGGCAAGAAGCGCCGTCGCCGAGTGACGATCACGAACACGCTGGACGACTTTCGACGCTTGGCCGCCATTCTTGCTGACTACAAAGCGCCGGTGCGGATCGGGTTCGAGGCGACCGGCAACTATCACAGGCCGCTGGCGCATCATCTTGGACAGGCCGGGTTTGACCTGAAGCTCATCTCCTCCGTCGGTCTCGCCCGGACGCGCGAGGCCCTTCACAACAGCTGGGACAAGAATGACCCCAAGGACGCCCAGGTCATCCTGCACATGCTCGAGATCGTGACCCAGCCCCCTGATCCGGGCCACGGGTCAGTAGAGTCTGTTCATGTTTCTTTCCTGTGATGTGGTTGCGGTCAAGGCCCGCTGAGCGGAGCCATTGCGGAGCTCAAGCGAAGCGGGCCGGGCGGGGCGGTTGCGATTGGCGTAGACTGTTGGAGCCAATCCGCCGAGCGATGTGTGCGGCCGGTGCAGATTGTAATCGATCCGCCAGGCTTCGATGACACGGCGCGCCTCGGCGACGATGTCCGAGACACGCGCCGCATGGTAACCGCGCGACCCGAATACATTTGCCGCGGCCTGCAACAGACGCGCATGGGCGTTTGGTTTCTTGGAGATGTTCATGAAATTTCCGACATGACTGACGCGTCAGTCATGTAGTGATGCTAAAATCTGATGTCAATGATATTTGCCGGAAAAAACCTCTTTGTGCGCCCGCTGTTAAGAAAATGGACCACGCCACCAACGATTGGCGCCAATCGCAAGTGTCGCGTAGCGACAAATTAGTTCGGCAGCCGCTCGGTGAAACAGAGAACGTCCGATCCCGATCCGCTCCCCTCCACCGGTCAAACCGCCGGGCCGATCAAGCGTGTCGATGAATTATGCCACCAGTCTTGTGGTCACCGTCCGAAGTTGACCGGTTGGCCGGGCAGTTGGCCGGTCCATGGGTACGGCCAGGCAACGAACCCACACCTGATGAACTTGCTGCATCCTGAGAACCCTGAAAACGTGGAGTTGCGTCAATTACCTGACGACAGACCACATTCGATAACGTCCGTGACCAGTCAATTCTCGTATGAGCCCGCGCGTCTCCATCCAGGCCAAGTTGCGCTGAACGGCAGCGCGACTGGCATTTGAGAGGCTTTGGGCCAGAGGGGCCGACACCATGGGCCACTGGGCGAAAATCCTTCGCAATGCAACCGGTGTGCGGCCCGACAAACGGGCCATGACATTTTCTGCCCGCCCGATCCACTCCTCAATATTGTCCAAGTGGCGCGTTGCCGTCAGAATAGCGCTGTCCATCCCATCCAGCCAGCGGGCAAGACGCTCTGGTGGCAAGCCCGAGGCGCGCAGCCCCCCTGCCCCACCCATAGCGAGCGGTGCAAAGATGGCCCCGCTTCCATCGCTGGCCGCGATCCTGGCCGCCGTGACGGCCGCTTCGATCTGGTCTCCGTGTTGCCCGAGGCCCGCTAGGCTCCAGAGATGAATGCCCATGCAAGCTCGAGTGATCGGGTGGAGACCCTTCGCCGCAGCCAATACGTCCAGCCATCCGCCGGCGCGATCTTCGAAACGCTCGGCACTGTCCTCGATGTTCTCGGGATCGCGGCGATCTAGGAAGGCGGCCAAGTCTGCCTTCGGTCCAGGACCGCCTGTCAGGCGTCGAACAGCCCATCCAACTCTTGCCAAGGCATTTGGGTTATCCTGTGCGCCTGAGAGCCGCATCGATACCCAAAGCGCCAGACGATCAGAACTCACCCGATCCCCGGTGAACCAGCTGAGGTCCGCCGCCTCGATCAAAGCGAGCCGATGCCGCCAGCCTTCCGGGCCGCGCAGCAGCCGGTCATCCAGTGCACCCAAGCGTCCAGCCACTCTTGCCAGTCGCGCAGCGTGAACCCCCTCTGCTCTCACCCAATCGTCGATGACAGCAGTGTCGGGCGGTTCTGCCCGTGGCCCGGGAGGCAAATCATCCGGTTCGTCTTCGAGTGGCCCAGGCAGGAACCAGAGATCGTCTTCGTGAGCCTCTTCAACCTCCTCGATGGCGATGAGGGGGTCGTCGTAATCATCAGTCAAAGTAGAGGCTTGTGTCTTCATATGTGCAAAATACTGTTCTTTTGCACATTACCCAAGTGATTTTGTGGCGGTTGCCTTCGCTCTTAATATAGTATGCGCGCGCGACTATCGGTGGAACCTCTTAGATCGCGCTCAGCGCAAGGAAACCAAGGGTTTTTGGACGAGCACGACGAGAGAGTACTTACTTGCATTCGTTTACAAACGGTCGTTTAGTAGCGATACCTTAAATTGCAAACAGGCCGGTTTCATGCCCCTATTAGGCTATGCGCGCGTCTCCACTGAGGATCAGACCCCCCTGCCCCAGTCTGAGGCCCTCCAATCTGCGGGTTGCGCCGAAATCTTCGAAGAGCATGCCTCCGGCGGCAATCGGGCGCGTCCGGTGCTTGCGCGGGCCCTGGAGCGCATTAGCAAGGGCGACACTCTGGTTGTCGTTCGGATTGACCGTCTTGCACGGTCTCTGTCGCACTTGCTCGAGGTAATCGAAAGACTGGAGGCCAAGGGTGCGTTTTTCCGCTCGCTGCAGGACCCGATCGACACTGCATCCCCGCAGGGCAAATTCACATTGCAGGTTCTGGGCGCCGCGGCCGAGTTTGAGCGCGCTCTGATACGTGAGCGCACAAAGGCCGGACTTGCCTCTGCGCGCGCCAAAGGGCGCATTGGTGGCAATCCTGGGCTTCGCACCAAAGACCCCGCCGCGCTGCGCAAGGTGCGGCTGGCACGACAGGACGGCTATATGGAGCGCTTACACGAGACCGCGCAGGATTGGGTGCCCCATGTGCGCCGCCTGCGCCCCGATATGGCTTGGGAAGACATCCTGCGGATTATCAATGCTCCCCTGCCCCATGATCGCCATTGGACCCAAAGCCGCCTGCTTCGCGCTGTGAAGGCATATGTGCGCGACGGGTTTCTACCCGCCAACGTCCTAGCCCGAGCTGGCCGCCGCGAAACCGACGATCGCCTGCCTGCCATCGTGGCGGCCATCAAAGGAGCTGACCCCGATATGACGCTGCAGGCGATCTGTGACCGATTGGAATCCATGCGTGAGCAGACTCCACGGGGACGTACCGGCTGGCAGCCTTCTTCCGTCAGGATGCTGTTGGAACGTGCGGAGCGACTTGGGTTGCTGGTCAGGCAAATGGATTGACGATGCGCAGCCGATCCTCGACCAGCAATCCGTCGTGCATGTCCTCAGTCCACAACGTCGTGCACCCAGCGATCAGCGCGGCAGACACGATCATCGCGTCATAGACCGATAACTGGTACTTCTCTGCCAACGCGCGACCGACTTGATGGGTTTCAACCGTTAGGCCCTCGACAGGGCATAAGGACTTAATACCCTCAAGAAACGCTCCGGTATCTTCCCAACTGAGCCCAGCTTTCCGCCGGCAATTTACTATCGCTTCGTTCAGGACCTGGACGCTGATCCGCGGTCCCTGCCCCAGAATTTCCTCTGCCCTATCCGCCTTTGGACCATTGTCGAGCAGGTAGAGCACAACATTCGTGTCTACGAATTCAGCGCTCATGCGCGGCGTCGCGGCCTAGACGCGCGTCCTTGGGCAGTTTTCCGCGAAACCGCCTTAGCCCTTGCAGGACTTCATCGGCGCGAGGTTGGCGTCTCACTAGAATGGTTCCATCGTCCTTTGCCAGGTCGACCTGGTCGCCTTCCTTCAAGCCGAGTTCCCGCACAAGATCCGCGGGTAACCGGACGGCAAGGGAGTTTCCCCATTTGGCAACTTGCATCTTGTCCTCTCAGGCATGGATAAACATCCAAGTATGTATATCCAAAACTATCAAAAGGCAAGCTTTGGTGCGTTCAAAGCACTTCTCACTTCTGCACAAAATAGGCCATCCTTGTCGTCTTCGAGCAGGTTTCTGCCTCGCTGCTCTTCGTGGGATGCGGCCCTATGGTGCGCTCGAAAGCCGTTTTGTTCATCAGTGTCGCCTTCGCTCTGTTGCGTGGTGTGCATGACATGCTGGTCGCTGGGTGCGCCTGATCACATGCAGCGATTACCAGAATTTTCCCCTGTCCCTTCGGGACGTTCTGCGCGGAACAAAATTTGCCCCCCTGCCCTTCTCCGTGTTGCTTCGCCTTCGGTGTATTCAGGTCGTTGTCACCGGCCCTCTGACCACCATTGCAACACCAGCTAAGCAGCAAAGCAATCCCCACCAAATGCATCAAATTCGAAGGCGCTCACATCATGACTGCCAAGGGTATCGGTTCGCTTTCCGCCCAGAATTCCGACATCGACATCACCGTCGGGTCGGTGGCAAGCGAAAAATCTATGGCTCCCACGCGTTGCGTCTTTAGTCGCTCGCCCGATGATCGACTGGTCGAATGCGGTGGTACTTGGAACAAGTAGAGCCATGACACCGTCGTCGGTTACTTCACCATGAGCGTTCGGGATTTCGGCTTCGATGCCAATCTCGGCAAGGCTGCAAACCAGGATGATGACACGATGCAGGCGGTGATCCCCTGGGGCCCGAAGGAAGCCTAAACGAAAACTCCAGCGGGGCTTTTGGCCTCGCTGGAGGGTTTACAGCTGTAAACTGATCTGGTTTTCTCTGTGGCGTATATAGTCTAACCCTACTGCCCTAGACACTAAATCAGCGAAAAACCTTGACTTATATGGGTGAATCACACCTGTTATCCCCAAGTGGCGCGAAAAAGGCCACATTTCCGAAATTGGGGCAACCACATGATTCCAGTGACACCACTCGCAACCGAAAGGCCTTCAGCTCTCGCAACTGAGATTTCCGAGCGATTGAATGCGGCGATTCGAGAACACCTACTTGCGGCATTCGCTCCGGACAATACCAAGTCCCTACGTAAATTCGCTGCTCCTGAAGTCGCCGAGCTTCTGGGTGTTTCCGGCCAGTTTATGCGAAAGGTGCATGCGGAGGGAACCGTCCCTGAGCCCGATGACATCCGGGGTGGCCGTCGATACTACACTGCCCAGGAAATCTGGGACGCGCGTGAGATTCTGGAGCGTTCGTCCCGAACAAAGGGACGGTATGTTCCGCGCCGATCCTCCGAAGAAAAGCTCCAGGTCTGGCAGTTGATGAACTTCAAAGGCGGTAGCAGCAAGAGCACCACCACTATTCACCTGGCCCACTATTTCGCGCTTCGCGGCTACAGGGTCCTTGTAGTTGATCTGGACCCACAAGGCTCTCTTACGTCTATGTGTGGAATCAGTCCGGAAATCGAGTTTGATGGGCTGACGATCTATGATGCTATTCGCTACGATGATCCCGTGTACATGGCGGACGTCGTGCAAGCGACGTACTTCCCAGGATTGTCTATCGCGCCCTCAAGACTGATCCTTTCAGAGTTCGAGACAGAATCCGCGGTTCATTCCAATCCTGATCAGCCGTTCTTTACGCGCATAAGAAACGCACTGGCGCAAGTTGAAGGTGACTTCGATCTCGTTCTCGTGGACAGCCCTCCACAACTTGGCTTTTTGACAATTGCTGGGATGGCTGCAGCGAGCTCGCTTATCGTGCCGCTTACACCTTCCATGCTGGACGTTTCTTCGACGGCCCAGTTTCTTGAGCTTGCGGGCGCGTACATGGGGGTGATTGAAGAGGCCGGCGCAACGCTGCAATATGATCATTTCAAATTTTTGGTCACCCGTGACGAACCGACGGATGTGCCTTCTCAGCAGCTCACATCGTTCATGCGCGCATTGTTTCAAGATCGCGTAATGTCAGCAACTGCTCTGAAAAGCACAGCAATCAGCGATGCGACGATGCTCAAGCAGTCGATCTATGAGGTTGTTCGTTCCGAAATGACGCGAGCGACATACGATCGTGCCAAGGGCTCTATGGATTCCGTGGGCGAAGAGGTCGAACGAATGATCCATCAAGCATGGGGACGTTCATAATGGCTAGGAAATCACTCCAAGATATGTCTGGCATTGCCAATACCATCGCCCGGTCTGGCGCTAAGCCGGTGGGCAAATTTGCAAAGACAAGTGCTCCGGCTCTCGGAGCGCTACAAGGATCACTTGCTGCAATCCGAGAAATTGATCCGAACCTAATCGATGACTGGGGCCCTGCGGACAGGCTCGACGAGTTTACACCTGTAAACTCAGAAGACGACGGCGAAGGTTTCGATGCGCTCAAAAACAGCATCCAGGACGGTGGACAGCAGGTGCCGATCCTTGTTCGAAAGGCGAAGTCCGAGGGGCGGTTTGAGGCTATCTATGGTAGACGCCGCCTAAGAGCCTGCCGGGAACTCGGCATCAAAGTACGCGCCAATGTACAAGACATAGATGACCAGACAGCTCTTCTCGCCAAGGGCTTGGAAAACGCCGCTCGCCGCAACCTGTCGTTTTATGAAAAAGCGCGGTTTGCGGAGGCAATCCTAGAGGCCGGTCACGCGACTCCGACGGTGCGGCAAGTTTTGAGTCTGTCTGCCTCAGGTCTCTCGCACTTGATGAAGGTGACCCAGAGTGTACCGGTCAAAGTTGGTGATCTTATCGGGGCCGCACCGAAATCTGGCCGGCCCAAGTGGACCGCTCTCGCCGAGCTTTTCATCGCCAAAAAACTCACTGAGAGGGCTGCCGTATCCGTTCTTCAAAAGTGCGGAAAGGAAGTGAGCTCTGATGATCGACTGGATGTGCTGCTGAAAGAAGCTTCCAAACGAGGCGCGCGACAAGGTCGTAGCTCCTCGGAGATGACGCCAGTTGAGGGTGTGACGATCAAGACAGGACGCGGGTCGATATCGATGTCGGCTAAGAAATCGGGAACCAATGCGAAGTTTGCGGAATGGCTCGACGAGAACCTGGCTGATATTATCAAGAGATCCTACGCCGAGTTTACAGCTGTAAACCGGACGGATGAAAATTGAGGATGAGCAGAAAGGAGGAAGGCGAGCAAAGAAAAAACCCCCGAAACCGGAGCTTCGAGGGCTGCTGCGCAAAGCGCAATTCTTAGATTAGACACCTAGAATCTAGCAGTCCGCGAATCACCACACAAGAGAAAACGCTCCTGAGCGAACGGGAAATCTTTGCCGGCTGGCAAACTAATGACAAAATTCAATGATGCTCCGTATGGAGCGCCTGGGACAGTCATGCCTCAGAATGGTGGAGGTTTGTCCAATATCAACCAACCCTCGGGGTGGCGCAAAGCGACGGCCGGACTCGCGGTCGCTGAACAACACGCACAAGCTGGTGAAAGAGCAGCCGTGCCCAAGACACAGGCCTTTGTCGCCGTGAAACGCGTTGGTGCGCATATAGGCCTCAAGGCTGGCGACATGCTGCTTCTCGACACGCTTGGGGCCTTCACACAGGCCCAGGACTGGGAGGAGGGACAGCGTCCGATCGTCTGGGCGTCCAACTCTTATCTGATGGAGCAAACAGGCTTCTCGCTCTCGGCGCTCAAGCGCCATGCCCGGCGTCTGGCCGAGATCGGCGTGATTGCCTTCAAGGACAGCCCCAATGGCAAGCGGTGGGGCCACAGGGACGCTGACGGTCGTATCATCGAGGCCTACGGCTTTGATTTATCGCCGCTGTCGGCTCGCGCCGAAGAGTTTGAGCGTCTGCATGCTGAACTGCGGGCTGAACGTGAACTCTGCCAGCGCCTGAAGCGCCAGATCACAGTTGCGCGCCGAATGATCCGCGCGAGGATCGAAGCGGCCCAAGGCGGCGCTCTGAGAGGCCCCTGGACACAGCTCTCAAGCCTCTTTGAGGATCTTCTGGACCGCCTGCCACGCCGGAACATGGCCTCTGAGGCGCTTGCGCGGCTTCTAGAATGGTTCAGAGAACTTCAGGAGCGTGTCGAGCCCTATCAGGGCGTGAACAATTTCCTGCTGACCATGCGCACCGTGATGGCGGGCCACAGCTCGCCCTTCTGGATGACGCTGCCGCAGGCCAATGCCTTGGATGCAAAGGTCCGCAAGGGCGAAAAATCCTCTGTCGTTGTCTATTACGGTCAAAGCCGGAAAGACGCCGGCGATGAGGATGACCGCAGCGACAGGGATGATCGCTCCGAGGAGGCCCGCATCTTCCGCTTCCAGAAATCCTACCGCGTGTTCAATGCCTGCCAGATCGAGGGTCTGCCCGACAGCTTCTACCCCGACCCGGAGCCGGCGCCCGAGCATCCGTCAGCCAAACCCATCCCGCATATGCAGGCGTTTTTCGATGCCATCGACATCACGACCGTCTTCACGGGGACGGAAGCGTACTACCTGCCGCCCGTGGACAAGGTCTTCATGCCATCCATTTCCAGGTTCGAGAACCCGCGCAATTTCTACGGGGTCTGGGCGCATGAGCTGGCCCATGCCACAAAGGCGCGCCATCGGCTAAACCGCGATTACGGTCTCTCGCGCTTCGGCAACACGGCCTATGCCCGCGAAGAGATCGTTGCCGAGCTGACCTCGGTGTTCCTTGGCCAGACGCTTGGCTTTACAGCGCATACGCTCGAGATGAATGCCGCCTACCTGCACAACTGGTTGCGTGTCCTTCGCTCCGACAAGAACGCGATCTTCAAGCACGCCGCCGATGCGCAGCGCGCCAGTGACTACCTGATCGCACGGTCAGAGGCGGGTAGGGCAGGGGAGGGCGCCCAGGCCGCTTGAGCGGTGCGGGACGGCAAAAGTTAAAGCAGGCTTTGGGAAGGGTGTTTCAACTTCGCAGAGGAATGCCCCATGACCATCACCGCACAACCCCTGCCAGACCGTCCGGATCCAACCGTGATCGCCGCGCAGAACGACGCGTTTCGAAAGCTTGCATGTCTCGGGGTGCCGCCCGCGCAGCCCATCCAGGGCCGCATGCATGTCACCCGCTCGATTATGGAGGCAGGCGACGGCTTCATGGCCGAGGCGGTGAAGGCCACCGGCACGTTCGAGACCTTCGAGCCCGATAATGACCCTGAAGGCTGGCATGATTTCGGGGCGGTCGAGATCCGGGGCGAGACCGTGTTCTGGAAGATCGATCTCTATGAAGCGGATTGCGATTTCCGCTACGGGGCTGAGACCCCGGACAATCCCGCCACCACCATGCGCGTGCTGACAATCATGCTGGCGCGCGACTGGTAGGGCAGGGGGGCTACCCCAAAGTGTCGATCCGAAAACTCAAGGCCCACTGACCCCTCAAAGGGAAAGTGGGCCTTTTGTCGTGGTGATCCCTGAAGCCGGGGATTGGTCACGCGCGTGAACGCGCGGGCCACACCTAATCCACCTGGAAGGATATCCCATGACCACAAGCTTTGCCCCTCTCACCGTCGCGCTTGGCGATCTCACAGCACACCCCGCCAATGTGCGCAGCAACTCCCCGGAAACCTATGATCCCGAGAACATCGCACATTTGAAGGCCAGCATCGCCGTTCTGGGCCTGCTCCAGCCGCTTCTGGTCCAGAAGATCGACGGCAAATACGCTGTCCTCGCTGGTGGCCGGCGCCATGCAGCCCTGAAGGAGCTGGTCGCTGACAAGGCCGCCAAGGGGTTCACCGCAAAGACCAAGGTCGACTGCCGCCTTGTGCCGGAGGAGTGCGACGTCACCACGGCGCTGTCGCTCGCCGAGAACATCACCCAGGCGCCGATGAACGCAATCGACGAGTTCGAGGCCTTCGCCCGGATGATGGAGGTCGACGGCCAGACGCCCGAGACGATCGCGAAGACATTCGGCACGACCGTCGCCGCCGTCAAAGGCCGGTTGCGCTACGGCCTGATCCACCCCGACATCCGCGCCGCGGCCCGGGCCAAGGTGATCACGCTCGACACGATGAAGGCCTTTGCCGAGCACCCGAGCCAGGAGGTTCAGCGCGAGGTTTATGAGGCTCTGACCAAGGAAGACAGCTATCTGCAGGCCTATACCGTCCGTCAGGCGCTCAAATCCCGCGGTGTGCAGGTCAGCGATGATATCGGTGCCTTTGTGCGCGAGGACTACGAGGCGCGTGGCGGTGCCGTCGCGGCTGACCTTCTGGAAGAGCATTCCGTGCTCGAGGATGCGGCACTGGTCGAGACCATCTTGCTCGAGAAGCTCGGTGCCGCTGCCGAGGAGGCCCGCATAAAGCTGGGCTTTGCCTGGGCCGATGCGATGGTGCGCTATGATTACGCCACCATGGCCGACTATGGCCGCGTCTATCCTGGCCCGATTGAGCCGGATGAGACTGCTCAGAAGCGCATCGAGGGAATCACCGCCGAGCTCGAGCAACTCCAGCTCGAGATGGAGGATGAGGGGCTCGAGGACGGTGCCTACAATGCCCTTTACGAGCGCGTGGACGCCTTGGAAGAGGAAGCGCGCGATCTGCAGGAGGCCTACAGCGCCGAGG
>NZQM01000161.1 GCA_002695905.1 Parvibaculum sp. | reverse complement strand
TCCCCCTGTCCTGCGACAAGGTTCATTCCGCCAGTGAACGAAGATGCCAGCGCCTTCGGAGTTCGACCAGCAACAGATCCGTTGAGTGCAAAATCGGCGCGCACATCGGCTAACTGGGTCACACCAAACTCCGACAAAAGACCACCGAGGTCGAAATCATCTGCAATGAGATTAAAGTCGATTGTCGGAGCCACTCCCAGCTGAGCTTTGTGGCTGAAACGAATTTCCCGTTCGTGATAGCGCGCACTGAGTTCAGAGGTAATTTCCTGACCCTTAAAAGTCACTGGAACGCTGATGTCAGAAACCATCAGATCACCATAGATGATCTTGTCAATCTTCACGTCCACATTGCCTGTGAACCCGTCAACAAATTCCAACGGCAGCTCGTCCTCAGAAAACAATCCTTCATCGGCCGGTCCGCGCTCCTCTTCTTCGGCAGAGTTTGCCATTGGGGTAAGGTCCAATACGCTAAGCTCAAGCCTACCGTCGATAGACCCTGACAGTGATGCAAGGGCAGCGCGCGGCGTTCTTCCACGCGCAGTGACATCAGCTTTCCCGCTTGCCGAAGCACCCGAGGCCAGATCAATCGGATACTTGGCGTCGTCAGTAATTTTTTCCAGATTGAGCTCGTCAAATGAGAAAGAAACTGTCGCTTTCGGCACGTCTGCGCGCTCCAGTTGAGCCGACAATCGAACCTGCTTTTCATCGTAAGACGTCGCTAGCTCAAGCGAAGCTCCTGATGTTGTTGTCTGAAGCTTCACCGTCACATTGCGAAGATTAGCCCCACGGATACCCAGTCGGCGAATGTCCATCGAAATATCTGCGGTCACGATATCCAAAAAGGACAGATCCACCGGCTGGTCTAGTACACTATCACTATTTTGTTGCTCGCTCGTCGCCCTCCCTTCTCTGCTATCCGCCAGAACCAACTCAAGCCATGAAGTGACATCCGTTCGGTCAGCCGTGACTTCAGCCACCACATGATAGGGACCGCGACCATCCACACGCTTCGCTGATCCAGCACCTTCAACCGTCATTTCCGCGAGCTTGAACTCAAAGTCAGAGATTTCAAAATCACTGGGCGCACCTGAGAAAACACCCTCAAGCCTGACCGGTTGCCCATCAAATGCACCCTCTGCGTCGATTGCGATACCGGAAAACCCATCGACAACAGACAGGCTGGACAGGTGGAGACGAAAGACCTGATCAATTCGCCGGCTTTTATAAGTGATCGTCGTATTGATCAGGTCGAGATCGGGCAACGAAACCTCTACCTCCGCTGTCGCAGCAGCATCGCTAGGCGCTTTCCCTGTCTCAATTTCCCAGTTCATGGCGCCGGACGTATTCGCTTCCAGAAGAAGGTTTGAATTTATTGCCGTGACGCGAGAGACAACCATGTCTCCGGTGATTAGCCCCAGAAGCGAGAGTGTGATCGCAACCTCCTCCGCCTCCAACATATAGGGATTGGTACCCCAGGCAGCATTACCAAACCGGACATCCCTTGCTACCACGGTCGGCGTCAGAGAAAATCCGACTTGTAAAGAGCCTGCAAGGTTGAGCTTTCGTCCCGTCTGCTCCTCGACCAGAGCCGAAATGTCCGCCCGGTAGGCATCGATATCGAGGAAGGTCAAGGCATAGAGCGCGCCCGTCGCGGCAAGTACAATTACGGCAATAACGATGGCGTTTTTTTTCATCGTGCCTCTCCTGTCGCTTGAGCGGGTGTGGCTTCTTCACCTCTTGAAGACCAATACTCGTCCAGATAAGGCACAAGGTCATCAAAATGATCCAGTACCTGCGGAGCGCCATAGGCCATAAGCTCATCTCTGTCATGATAGCCCCAGGAAACCCCCACAGCGTGAGCGCCCGCATCCCGCCCCATAACAATGTCGTAGCTCGTGTCGCCAAAGATAACAGTCTGCGATGCGGTGACACCTGCGTCACTCATCGCCTGCTGCATCATCGAAGGATGCGGTTTTGAGGGGTGTTCGTCCGCCGTTTGAAGGGTCATGAAATGGCCGCGAAGGTCGTGCAGCTCCAGAATGTTCCGCAATCCCCGTTGCGATTTTCCTGTCGCCACCCCAAGCAGCACATCGTCCCTGGCAGCGAGTTGATCAAGCGCTTGTCTTGCACCAGGAAACAGAGGTTCGTGAAGAGACGGGTCCTCCCGCAAATGGAAAAACGCCTGGCGATAGCTCTCCTTTACCAACGAGACCGTCGCACTGTCTTCTTTGGGCAATAGCTTACTGATCGCTTCTTCTAGGGAAAGCCCGACAATAGAGAGAATTTTTTCGCGGGGCAGAAGCGACAGTGAGTGCGCCGAAAAAGCCCTATTCATTGCCGCAACGATTATATGCTGACTGTCCACCAGCGTTCCGTCGCAATCAAAAACAACAAGCTTCAAGTCACTCACAGTTCTAGCTCCGCAAATGGATCACCGTCATCTTGCGTGTCGAGCGCCAAGAGTTTCCACGTTTCCGCCATATGGTCCGACAGTGGCGCCGAAATCGTAAACCTGCCCCCCTCGGGATGGGCAATATCCATGGATCGCGCATGAAGGTGCAAGGAGGATGAAATCTCACCGCCTGGGTGTGCCTCAGCGCCACCATACTTCCCATCGCCAACGATCGGGCATTCCAGTGCTGCAACTGCATGGACACGCAGCTGGTGCGTCCGTCCCGTAACCGGCATGAAAGAAACCCAGGCGAGCTTCTGACCAGCGCGCGCCACCGTCGCAAAATGCGTTTCAGACACCTGGGCGCCTGGCGTTCGGTCTGGCACCGGCACCATGCGTTCACCCGACCTCCCTGCCTGCTTTGCAAGCGTCATGCGGATGGTGCCACGTTCAGGACGCGGAACGCCGACGGTGAGAGCCCAATAGATTTTTCTTGTGTCGCGTTCTTTGAATGCCCGCGCAAGCTTCGATGCCGCCTTCGCAGTCCGCGCAAGCAACAACACACCGCTTGTGTCTCTGTCCAGCCGATGGACCAATCGCGGCCGTTCCGGTTGATCGAACTTGAGCCCTTCCAGCATGCCATCCAAATGTCGTTCTGTGCCGGTACCTCCCTGCACAGCCAAGCCACTCGGCTTGTTGATCGCAATGATCGACGCATCTTTGTGCAACACCAGGCTCTGGACGAAGGCAGCTTCTTTCTTGTCAAAGGAAGGCCGCGGCGGCTTCTTGTTGGGAACAAACCTGCCCTGTCCACCGAAGGGCGGCACACGGACCGTCTGTCCTGCCTCCAGACGGACATTCGCTTTTACCCGGCCGCCATCTACACGGATTTGGCCTTTGCGCAGCAACTTCTCCAAGCGGGAGTGCGCGAGCTCGGGATAATGCCGCTTGAACCAGCGATCCACGCGAAGCCCATCATCATCATCGCTCACATCGACATGCGCCACACCACTCATGAGAGCACCACCCGCGTTAGCCAAAGACCAAAGAAGAGTGCAAGGATGGCACCACCAACCGAACCGAAGGCATAAAGGGCTGCCATGCCCACATCTTTGCGTTCTAGTAACAGCGAGATATCAAGAGAGAACGCTGAGAAAGTCGTGAAGCCGCCCAGCACGCCGGTCACGAGAAACGCTCGAACCTCCGGTGATATCTGAAACCGCAGGGCTAAGCTCTCGACAATCACCCCCATCACGAAGGACCCAAATATATTGACGCCGAGAGTCCCCCACGGGAAACCCGGCCCAAAGAAACGAAGCGTCTGCGCGGCAAACAGATAGCGACCGGTAGCACCCACAGCACCGCCAAGCGCTACGGCAATCAACATTTTCACGATCGCCTCTCCTCTCTTAGTTTCTGCCAATAGGCCAGCCGTTTTGCTATGTCTCGCTCAAACCCGCGCTCAACAGGTTGATAAAAACGCTGCCGGGTCATCTCCTCGGGAAAATAATCCTGACCGGAAAACCCGTCCGGCGCGTCATGGTCATACTCATATCCAGCGCCATACCCAAGCTCTTTCATAAGCTTTGTGGGGGCATTGAGAATGTGGGCTGGTGGCGCCACGGATCCGGTTTCTTTAGCGGCCTTCATGGCACCTTTGAACGCCGTATATTGCGCATTTGATTTAGGTGCACTCGCGACATAGAGAACCGCTTGCGCCAGCGCCAGCTCCCCTTCAGGACTGCCGAGGAAGTCATAGGTGTCCTTGGCCGCCAGAGCCTGCACAAGCGCCTGCGGGTCGGCAAGGCCGATATCCTCGATGGCCATGCGAACCACGCGACGCAGAATAAAAAGAGGATCCTCACCTCCATCCAACATGCGCGCCAGCCAATAGAGCGCGGCATCTACATCAGACCCGCGAACAGACTTATGAAGCGCACTGATAAGATTGTAGTGCCCCTCGCGCGACTTGTCGTAGATCGGCGCACGCCGCTGCATCAGCTTGGCGAGCATTTTCGCATCGAGGGGCTCGACCGGCGCGAGCGCTAAAATTTCCTCAGCCAAATTCAACACAAACCGACCATCACCATCGGCCATTGCGCGAAGCGCAATTCGTGCATCATCCGTAAGCGTCAGCTTTTCCCCGACATACGCTTCGGCGCGCGCCAAAAGCTCCTCAAGCGCCTCATCATCCAGTCTGTTGAGTATCAAAACCTGCGCACGGGACAGGAGAGCGGCGTTGAGTTCGAAAGATGGATTCTCCGTCGTCGCACCAACAAGGATAGCGGTGCCATCTTCCATCACCGGCAGAAAGCTATCCTGCTGCGCCCGGTTGAACCGATGGATCTCATCTACAAAGAGCAAAGTGCTTTTACCCTGGCTCCGGCGAAGCAGCGCGGCTTCAAACACCTTCTTCAGATCGGCAACGCCGGAAAAGACGGCGGATATCTGCTCAAACGACAGCCCTACTGCATCGGCCAGTAGCCGCGCCGTGGTCGTCTTACCTGTACCAGGCGGACCCCAGAAGATGATCGACGACAAATGGCCTGAGGCAACCATCCGACCAATCGGACCTTCAGGGCCAATCAAATGATCCTGCCCTACGACCTCCGACAATGCTGCCGGACGCAACCTGTCAGCAAGTGGGCGCGGCGCCTCCTTAGCGGTGTCAGAAGGGGTATGAAACAAGTCAGCCATACACAGAAGTTAACATGTTTTGGGATTACCCTCATCACCCCTATGTGGAACGAAGGACAGATCTACCCACGCACCCGCGCGGAGAACCGTTCGCCGCCACGCTCTATCGTGAACTCCCACTCGGCGCGTCTCTCGCTCGTCAGGTGTTGGAGCTCATCCACACTGTCAACCTCATCTGAGCCTACGGCCCGTATCATGTCACCTGGCTGGATACGAAGCCGGTGTGCCGCACTGCCGCGCTTTACCCGCAAAACCACTACCCCTCTTTGGAATGGGTCGAGCTGCAACTCTTCTGCAAATGCAGGTGAGAGATTGCCAACCGTGGCGCCCGAGAACGGATGACGACCGGTGAGGTCTGCGATCTCACGTGGCGGATCTTCCGGCGCTGCCTCCAGAGCAATACGGGCGCGACTGGCCGCTCCATTCCGACGATATTTGATGTCGATACGCCCACCGACACCTTTCGTCGCCAATCGGTAGCGAACCGATTGAGGATCAATCACTTCTCGCCCATCAACCTCATAGATGACATCGCCGGTCTCCAGACCTGCCCTGTCTGCGGGGCCATCGGGATAAGTGCGCTGCACCATGGCACCACCTGGACGATCCAGCCCCAGCGACTCTGCAAGGTCTGACGTCACAACTTGCAGATCAGCCCCGAGCCAGGGGCGTTCCACGCCGGTGCTTCCGCCAACAGCAGAGTCTGCAACCGCACGCACCATGTTGGATGGAATGGCAAAGCCGATCCCAACGGAGCCCCCCGACCGGGAGAAGATCGCCGTGTTAATGCCAACAAGCTGTCCATCCATGGTGACGAGCGCGCCCCCAGAGTTACCCGGATTAATCGCCGCATCTGTCTGAATGAAGAACTGATAGTCCGTCGCCCCGACTTGCGTCCGGGCAAGTGCAGACACAATCCCGCTGGTGACTGTCTGCCCCACGCCGAACGGGTTACCGATAGCAAGAACCAGATCCCCTACTTCCAACGCATCGCTGTCGCGGAAAGTAAGAGCAGGTAGTGAAGCACCTTCTGTATCGATCTTGAGGATCGCAAGGTCGGTCCGCTCATCAGCAAGAATGAGTTCAGCCTCAAACTCGCGACGATCTGCCAGAGCGACCGTGAAAACGTCTCCGTTCGCCACCACATGATTGTTGGTGACGATGACACCGTCGGCGCCGACGATCACCCCAGATCCTAGCGACTGTTGAACCCGCTCCTGTGGCATTCCGAAGCTGAACCGGTCCCCAAAAAACTGCTTGAAGAAGGGATCGTTGAAGAGTGGGCTCTGCGGACGTTCCTGAACAACGCGCTTTGAGTAAACATTAACCACTGCTGGCGCGACGTCACGAACGACCGGCGCAAAGGACATCTGCATTTCTGCCCGCGAACCCGGCACAACCCGTCCTTCAGCTCTAGCTGTGCCGCCCAAAGCCAAGACCAGACCGCCGAACAAAACCAGGGCAGTCATCGACCAGACTATCGTAAACCAATTATTTGAGATCATTTCCAACACCATGACGCCCGTACCCGCCGGTTCGTCCAACTAGGTCTAAATACTGAAAGCCAAATCAGGCCCTTGCAAGGCAAACTTCAATCAAGCTCAGATCAAAGTAAACATCGACGATTGCCTCCTGTGGCCACAAAAAAACGGGGCGGACGCTATGCATCTCACCCCGTCAAATTCTGCTAGAATTCTGCTGTTAAGCTGTGGTTTCAAGCGCATCCTCATCGACCATCACCGGACCAGAGTCCTGGCCACGCGCTGACGGATCTCGGTCAACAAATTCGATCACAGCCATTGGCGCATTGTCGCCATAGCGGAAGCCAGCTTTAAGAACGCGTGTATAGCCACCATTACGCTCTTTGTAGCGAGGACCTAGCTCATCAAACAGCTTCGCAGCCCATTTCTGCTCAGGAAGCTTGGAGTAAGCCTGACGGCGAGCATGCAGATCGTCGCGGCGAGCAAGCGTCACCAGCTTTTCAACATAGGGGCGAAGCTCCTTTGCCTTCGGCAATGTCGTGATGATCTGCTCATGCTTGATCAGCGCAACCGCCATGTTTGCAAGCATAGCTTTACGGTGACTTGCAGTCCGATTGAGCTTGCGGCCGGATTTCCCGTGGCGCATGACCCTCTCCTCATTCAAATGACGGCGCCTCTCGGCGCGGCCGGGTAAACTCAGTAATGATCTTCGAAACGTTTCGCGAGATCTTCGATATTCTCAGGCGGCCAGCTTGCCACTTCCATGCCGAGGTGAAGCCCCATCTGCGCGAGAACTTCTTTGATCTCGTTCAGGGATTTCCGGCCAAAGTTCGGGGTGCGAAGCATCTCGGACTCTGTTTTCTGGATCAAGTCGCCAATATAGACAATATTGTCGTTCTTCAGGCAGTTCGCTGAGCGCACAGACAGTTCAAGCTCATCGACCTTCTTAAGAAGGGCCGGATTGAACTCAAGCTCTGGATGCTGCTCTTCAACAACAACTTCTTTCGGCTCGTCAAAGTTGACGAAGACCTGAAGCTGGTCCTGAAGAATACGTGCAGCAAAAGCAACAGCATCTTCCGGTGTAACAGATCCGTCGGTTTCAAGCTGAACAGTCAGCTTGTCATAGTCGAGGATCTGACCTTCGCGAGTGTTTTCCACTTTGTAGGAAACACGGCGAACCGGGCTGTAAAGGCTGTCAACTGGGATCAGACCGATCGGCGCATCTTCCGGACGGTTCCGGTCTGCAGCCACATAACCCTTACCATTGCTGACGACAAACTCCATGCGAATGTCTGCGCCTTCATCAAGCGTGCAGAGCACAAGCTCAGGGTTCAGGATTTCTATATCCGACCCGGCTTCAATATCGCCAGCAGTGACAATACCAGGGCCCTGCTTCACGAGCATCATCCGCTTTGGACCTTCGCTGTGAAGGTTCAGCGCCAACTGCTTGATATTCAAGATGATGTCTGTGACATCCTCACGAACGCCAGCAATGGATGAGAATTCGTGCAGCACACCGTCAATCTGAACAGCCGTCACAGCAGCACCCTGCAGTGAAGACAGCAGAACACGGCGCAGCGCGTTGCCAAGCGTCAGACCAAAGCCACGCTCAAGCGGCTCAGCAACGACGGTTGCTGTACGCTGTGCATCATGACCAGACTGGATTTCCAGCTTGGTCGGTTTAATGAGCTCTTCCCAGTTCTTCTGGATCACCTGTAGAACCTCGTGCCGTTAAGTGCATTTTTGCTTCGAACAACATGTTCTTGAAGAAGCGAATGCAGGACGGATCAACCGTCGAATGAGTATGAGCGGCGCCAAAAGGACGGCACCGATAAGCTTTGTTAAACGCGGCGGCGCTTTGGTGGGCGGCAGCCATTATGCGGGATTGGTGTCACATCACGAATGCTCGTGATCGTAAACCCAGCAGCCTGAAGCGCACGTAGAGCAGACTCACGTCCTGAGCCTGGTCCACAGACTTCAACCTCAAGAGTTTTCATACCGTGATCTTGAGCTTTCTTGCCAGCATCTTCTGCAGCCATCTGGGCAGCAAATGGTGTCGACTTCCGGCTGCCCTTAAACCCCATCATGCCCGCAGACGACCAGGAAATCGCATTTCCTTGTGCATCCGTGATCGTGATCATGGTGTTGTTAAAGGTCGAATTCACATGCGCAACGCCAGACGTAATATTCTTACGTTCTTTGCGTTTTACGCGGGTCTTTTCCTTCGCCATCCTAAAACCTTCTCTGTCGAACGGGCTGCCCCGTTAAATCCCGTTCTTACTTCTTCTTACCTGCAATCGCCTTCGCAGGACCCTTCCGGGTGCGCGCGTTCGTATGTGTGCGCTGACCGCGGACTGGCAGTCCACGACGATGGCGAAGACCGCGATAGCAGCCCAGATCCATCAGACGTTTGATATTCATGGCAACTTCGCGCCGCAGATCGCCTTCAACCATATAGTCACGATCGATCGTTTCACGGATCTGGATCACCTCAGCGTCAGAAAGCTCGTTTACACGACGTTCTGGCGCAATACCTACGGTTTCGCAGATATCCTTAGCATTCTTGTCTCCAATCCCATGAATATAGGTCAGCGCAATAAGCACGCGCTTATGGGTTGGAATGTTCACACCAGCGATACGAGCCACGTTCTTCTCCTGCGATAAGGATTCGCCAGACCGACAGATTCCGTACAAAAAACGGGATGAATCGCTGAAATACCGCAGAATTCTGCCGTTTTCCAGTGATATACCGATGGTTTGCTTTGGAGCTGCCGTCGCGCTGGCCGGGATTATAGGAATTTCCCTTTCCCGGTCAACTGCTTAGCCTGCGGTATCCGTCTCCTTAAGTTCGAGTGCTGCTTCAATTTCCACAGTCACTGCATCCATGTCTTTCATGCCATCAACGGTTCTTAGAATGCCTGCATTCTTGTAGTACCCCGCCAATGGCGCTGTTTGTTCGTGATAGACAGCGAGGCGCTTTTTGAGAGCGTCCGCATTGTCATCGGCACGCGCGCCGCCTTCAGTCTCAGCAGCTCGCCCCTCAATCCGCGCCAAAAGCGCTGAATCGTCAACTTTGAGCTCTATAACGGCATCTAGCTTGTCTGAGCGGTCCGCCAACATCCTGTCGAGCGCCTCAGCCTGGGCCACATTTCGCGGAAATCCGTCCAGAATATACCCGTTGGCGCAATCTGCTTCCTGGGTACGATCCGCAATAATGCCGACCACGATCTCATCAGGAACCAAATCGCCGCGCGCCATAATCTCTTTAGCTTTTTGGCCAGTCTCTGTGCCCGCCGCCACAGCTGCGCGCAACATATCGCCGGTAGAGAGCTGAACCAGCCCATGTGCGGTCTGAATCCGCTCAGCTTGCGTGCCTTTGCCGGCCCCAGGGGGTCCTAGAAAAATCAGTTTCATCGACGCGCCCCTCTTAGTTTTGATTTTTTGATGAGGCCTTCATACTGGTGCGCCAGCAAATGACTCTGAACTTGAGCCACAGTGTCCATCGTCACATTGACCACAATCAAAAGAGACGTCCCGCCGAAATAGAAGGGGATGCTGTATTGAGAGATCAGGACTTCCGGCAGCAAACTAACGAATGTCAGATAGAGCGCCCCAACAACCGTCAACCGCGTCAACACATGGTCGATATATTCCGCCGTCCGCTTACCGGGACGAATACCGGGTATGAAGCCACCATATTTCTTCAGATTGTCCGCCGTGTCGTCTGGATTAAAGACGATCGCGGTGTAGAAGAAACAAAAGAAGATGATAAGACCAGCATAAAGTGCCATATAGAGCGGCTGACCATGCGCCAACCAAGCCGTGATGACATTGAGCCACTCAGGCCCCTGCCCGCCGCCAAAGCTCGCCGCCGTCGTAGGCAACAACAGCAAAGACGACGCAAAGATCGGCGGAATCACACCCGCAGTGTTGAGTTTCAAAGGCAGGTGCGAGGAATCGCCCCCATACATTTTCTGACCCACCTGGCGCTTAGGGTATTGCACCAACAACCGACGCTGTGCCCGCTCGACAAACACGATAAAGGCGATAATTGCCACCACCATGATCATAAGCAGCAGGATAATCGCTGGTGACAGAGCGCCTTCACGTCCAAGTTCCAACGTTCCCACCAAGGCCGCTGGGAGCTCCGCAACAATCCCTGCAAAGATGATCAGCGAGATTCCGTTCCCAACACCACGCGCGGTGATCTGCTCACCCAGCCACATTAGGAAAACCGTACCGCCAACGAGCGTAATGACCGTCGTCGCCCTGAAAAAAAGACCTGGATCAATCGCAAAGCTTTCAAGCCCCACGGCGATACCGTAACCCTGAAGGGCGGCCAGAATAACCGTGCCATACCGCGTGTACTGGTTGATCTGTTTCCGACCTTGCTCACCCTCTTTCTTGAGTTGCTCAAGATGGGGGCTCACCGTCGTCATCAGCTGAATAATGATGGAGGCGGAAATGTACGGCATGATGGAAAGCGCAAAAATCGCCATCCGCTCGACTGCGCCGCCGGTGAACAGGTCAAGCATGCCACCAATACCACCCTGCTGTTGCTGAAAGAACTCAGCAAAACGGATGGGATCAATACCCGGAATCGGAATGTAGGTACCAAGCCGGTAAACCAGCAATGCGCCTAGCGTGAACCATATCCGTTTCTTGAGTTCCTCTGCTTTTGCAAAGGCACCAAAATTAAGATTGGCAGCTAACTGTTCCGCGGCTGAGGCCATTCAGATGACTCCGGAAGCTCGGCACAACACAAGGGATCCACCGGACCCCGCTAAACTTAACCCTCGGCTTTCGCCTTGGTTTCTCTCACGGAGACAGATCCGCCAGCCTTCTCGACAGCTTCAATCGCTGCTTTGGAAGCGCCCGCAACTTCGATCTTAACCGCTGCAGATATCTCACCCTTGCCCAAAAGACGAACACCGTCTTTGGCAAGGCGCGTGATAACACCCGCACCAACGAGTGCATCAGCATTCACAACCTTGCCAGCGTCCAACTTGCCCGCATCAAGGGCTGTCTGAATGCGCCCGATATTCACTTCGTTGTATTTCTTTGGGTTCGGTACATTGAAGCCACGCTTTGGCAAGCGCTGATAAAGGGGCATCTGCCCGCCTTCGAAACCCTTGATTGCCACACCAGAGCGCGACTTCTGACCCTTGACGCCACGACCACCGGTCTTGCCCTTACCGGAACCAATACCACGACCTACACGGATCCGGTCTTTACGGGCACCGTCATTATCGGAAAGCTGATTGAGTTTCATATCTTCTACCTCTATACGCACATCCGCAATTCACGGACCCACTCGGCTCTCGCCTGAGTAATTTCTTTAAGCGTTGTCAACCACTTCAACAAGGTGAGCCACCTTATTGATCATACCGCGAACTGACGGTGTATCTTCCAGTGTCCGAACCTTGTGCATCTTATTCAAGCCCAGGCCGACCAATGTCTGGCGCTGATCTGGCTTCCGACGGATCGGACTACCGATCTGCTTCACCGTCACCATCTTTTTTGCTGCTGCCATGATCTAATTCCCTGTACTGCGATCTGAGGTCTTACTCAGACGCCAAAGCTTCACCGGCACCGTCCGCACGGCGACCAACAATGTCAGTTACCTTCTTGCCACGGCGCGCCGCGACCATGCGAGGGCTCTGCTCACGCTTCAGCGCGTCAAAAGTTGCCCGAACCATGTTGTATGGGTTCGCAGACCCCATGGACTTCGCAACAACGTCCTGAACACCAAGCGTTTCAAACACAGCACGCATTGGGCCACCAGCAATGATGCCGGTACCTGGAGGTGCTGCACGAAGGATCACACGACCCGCGCCGTGGCGACCGTCAATGTCATGGTGCAACGTCCGGCCTTCGCGAAGCGGTACGCGAATGAGATTGCGCTTTGCTGCTTCTGTCGCTTTGCGGATTGCTTCAGGTACTTCACGGGCCTTACCGTGGCCAAAGCCTACGCGGCCCTTCTGATCGCCGATCACAACAAGTGCGGCGAAACCGAAGCGACGGCCACCCTTAACAACTTTGGCGACGCGATTAATGTGAACCAACTTGTCCACAAATTCGCTATCACGTTCGTCCCGATCCCGAGATTCTCTGCGTGCCACGATAAACGTCCTTTAGAAGTTGAGGCCGCCCTCGCGGGCTCCCTCTGCCAGAGCTTTCACCCGGCCATGATAAACATACCCACCGCGGTCGAAGATGACGTCATTGACGCCAGCATCTGATGCGCGTTTCGCCACGAGCTTGCCAACTTCAGCTGCCGCGCTCGTGTTCGTCCCCTTGTCGCCCTTGAACTCTTTGTCCTTGGACGAGGCAGACGCAATCGTTTTGCCTTCGATATCATCAATCACCTGAGCATAAATATGCTGTGATGAACGATAGACAGATAGCCGCGGACGGCCACCAGCCAGCTTACGAAGCTTCGCGCGGTTGCGCTGCTTGCGTCGATCTTGAAGTGTCAGTTTCTTGCCCATGGCTCGATTACTTCTTCTTGCCTTCCTTACGGAATATATATTCGTCTTCGTACTTCACACCCTTGCCTTTGTAAGGCTCTGGCGGACGGTACGCCCGGATCTCCGCGGCCACCTGGCCAACAGTCTGTTTGTCAGTTCCCGAAATCTCGATCATCGTCGGCGAAGGCGTCTTCACCTGAATGCCTTCCGGGATCTTGTGAACAACGTCATGGCTGAAGCCGAGAGCAAGTTGCAGGTCTTTGCCCTGCATCTGAGCTCTGTATCCAACACCATTGATCTCAAGCCGTTTGGTAAAGCCCTCTGTTACACCCGTAACAATGTTCTGAACCAATGTCCGTTGCATGCCCCACATTGCGCGTGCGCGCTGTGTTTCATCCCGCGGCGTGACCGTAAGCCCATCTTCGCCCTGCGCGAGAGTAACCTCATCAACAAGTGTCATAGACATCTCGCCTTTGGGGCCCTTTACCGCCAGATTCTGACCGTCAATATTGACAGTTACGCCGCCTGGCACAGCGATGGGTTGTTTGCCAATTCGTGACATGGTTGCTTCCTAACCCGTCCGTTTACCGCGCGTCTTTAGAAGACGCGGCAGAGTACTTCGCCACCGACATTTTCGTCACGGGCGACTGAGTCCGACATGACACCCTTAGGTGTCGACAGGATCGAGATGCCCAAGCCGTTATGCACAGCTGGAATATCCTTCACCGATGAATACACGCGACGACCAGGGGTCGAAACTCGGGAAATCTCCCGAATAACCGGACGGCCTTCGTGATACTTGAGCTCGATTTCGAATTCGGCTTTACCACCGTCGAAATCAGTGCGCGAATATCCGCGGATGTAACCTTCATCCTCAAGAACATCGAGCACCCGGCCCCGCAATTTAGACGCCGGAGTTTTCACATTGCCTTTCCCGCGCATCGCAGCATTGCGAATACGGGTCAGCATATCTCCGAGGGGATCTGTCATAGACATGCGATCTCTCTCCTCACCAACTTGACTTGACTAAGCCGGGGATCTGGCCCTTTGAGCCCAGTTCCCGAAGCGCGATACGCGACATCTTCAGCTTGCGATAGTAGGCACGTGGACGACCGCTGACTTCACAGCGGTTCCGCACGCGTGTCTTCGACGAATTACGTGGCAACTCTGCAAGTTTCAACCGAGCCTTAAAACGCTCTTCGACCGTCAGAGACTTGTCGTCAGCAATCGCCTTGAGTGCTGCACGCTTGTTTGCGTACTTGGCGACCAATTTACGCTTCTTCTGGTCTTTTAGAACGCTGCTTTTCTTAGCCATTCTTACCTCCGGTGAACCTGCGCTTTCCGCGCAGGCCAACGATTAATCCTGAGCTGCAAACGGGAAGTTGATGCCCTTGAGCAATTCCCGCGCTTCGTCATCTGTCTTTGCCGTCGTACAGACAACAACATCCATACCCCAAACTTCGTCGACCTTGTCATAGTCGATTTCCGGGAACACGATGTGCTCTTTCAAGCCCATTGCGTAGTTGCCATTCCCGTCAAAGCTCTTGTCGTTAAGGCCGCGAAAGTCACGTACCCGCGGCAGAGCTACCGTCACAAGGCGATCTAGAAATTCAAACATCCGATCTTTGCGAAGGGTCACTTTGCAGCCGATGTTCATGTCTTCACGAAGCTTAAAGCCCGCGATTGACGTCTTGGCCTTCGTCGCAACCGCCTTCTGACCCGCAATCAAACCGAGGTCTTCCAGTGCAGACTTGATCTTCTTGGAGTCGCCAACAGCTTCACCGACACCCATATTCAGAACAACTTTATCCAGCCTGGGCACCATCATGTCATTGGTGTAGTTGAACTTCTCCTGAAGCGCAGGCCGCACCTTATCGTTGTATACGCCTTTGAGGCGGGGTTGATATCCCTCAGCCATCGATCACTTCTCCTGATGCTTTGGCGACGCGCACCTTTTTGCCGTCTTCCAAAACCTTGAAACCTACGCGAGTGGCTTCACCCGACTTAGGGTCGACATACGCAACATTCGACAGGTCGAGCTTCGCTTCGCGTGTCGCAATACCGCCAGCACTGGTCTGGGTCTGCCGCTCATGGCGCTTTACAAGGTTCACGCCCTGTACCAGAACCCGGCCTTCTTCAGGGAAAACGCCGAGCACTTCGCCCTGCTTACCCTTGTCCTTGCCAGCCAACACGATGACCTTGTCACCCTTTTTAATTTTCGCAGCCATCAGATCACCTCCGGTGCGAGGGAAACAATTTTCATGTGGTTCTTCGCACGCAGCTCACGCGTAACAGGGCCGAAAATGCGGGTCCCTACTGGCTCACCCTGCGCATTGATCAGGACAGCTGCATTTCCGTCAAAACGGATCGTGCTGCCATCAGCGCGGTGAATGTCTTTCGCAGTGCGCACGACGACAGCCTTCATGACGTCGCCCTTCTTTACACGACCCCTGGGGATCGCCTCTTTCACGCTGACCACGATGATGTCGCCTACAGAAGCGTATTTACGCTTCGAGCCGCCCAACACCTTGATGCACTGAACGCGTTTTGCGCCTGAATTGTCAGCGACGCCCAGATTTGTTTGCATCTGAATCATGGCTAAATGCCCGTTCTCACTGGGTAGAAACCAAGTCTTGCGACTTAAGCTTCATTCCCGATTACTTCCCAAGTCTTGTTCTTTGATACCGGCCGGCATTCCCGGATCGATACCATCTCACCCACCTTGTGAGAGTTGCTCTCATCGTGTGCGTGGTATTTCTTTGACCGACGAACGGTCTTCTTCAGCAGTGGATCTGTGAAGCGACGCTCGACCTTGACCACGATGGTCTTGTCGTTTTTGTCGCTTACTACGACGCCCTGCAAAATTCGCTTTGGCATGATCGAACCCTTACTTAGCGGCTTGGGCTACGAGCGACTGCTGGATCGTCATGATCCGAGCAATGTCGCGGCGAACCTGCCGAATGCGCGCCGTGTTTTCCAACTGACCACTTGCTGCCTGGAAGCGCAGATTGAACTGCTCCTTCTTCAGCTTCACAATCTCGTCGTCGAGTTGATCCGGCGTCATGTCTCTAATCTCACTGGCCTTCATGGCCTCATCCTCTTCTCAACCGTGGAGCGCAATGCTCTTAAGCCTGGTCGCCAGGTCGCGTTACAAACCGTGTCTTGATCGGAAGCTTCGCTGCGCCAAGCCGCAATGCTTCCTCGGCGATCTCGTGTGATACGCCATCAATCTCGAACATGATCCGACCGGGCTTCACACGGGCGGCCCAATATTCCGGCGTACCCTTACCTTTACCCATCCGAACTTCTGTCGGTTTCTTCGAAACCGGCACATCCGGGAAAATCCGGATCCACACGCGGCCCGCACGTTTCATATGGCGCGTAATGGCACGACGAGCGGCTTCAATCTGCCTTGCGGTTACCCGCTCCGGCTCAAGAGCTTTCAGGCCATAAGCGCCAAATGTTAGCGCCGTACCACCTTTTGCAGTTCCCTTAATCCGGCCCTTATGAGCCTTGCGGAACTTTGTACGTTTCGGTTGCAGCATCGTTTAACTCTCTTCGCTTGAGCGCTGGCTTATTTTGAGTCCCGACGGCGGTTATCTCCACCACCTTCGAGGGCACGTCGTTCATGAGCCATTGGATCGTGCTCAAGGATTTCACCTTTGAAAATCCAAACCTTGATGCCGCAAACCCCATAAGCTGTATGAGCGGATGCAACGCCATAGTCGATATCAGCGCGAAGCGTGTGAAGCGGCACACGGCCCTCGCGATACCATTCAGTCCGAGCAATCTCAGCACCACCAAGACGACCCGCGCAGTTGATCCGGATACCGCCAGCGCCGAGACGCATGGCTGACTGAACCGCCCGCTTCATTGCCCGACGGAACGCCACCCGGCGCTCAAGCTGCTGAGCAATGTTTTCTGCAACAAGCGTTGCATCAATTTCTGGCTTGCGAACCTCGACAATATTCAGATGGACTTCTGAGTCCGTCATCGTGCCGATTTTGCGGCGCAGCTTTTCAATATCTGCACCCTTCTTCCCAATCACCACGCCCGGACGTGCTGAGTGGATCGCAACCCGACACTTCTTGTGCGGACGCTCAATAACAATCTTGCTGACACCAGCCTGCTTCAAAGTCTTTTCAAGATACTTCCGGATCTTGAGATCTTCGTGCAGCAGGTCACCATACTCGTGGCGTCCAGCAAACCAGCGGGAGTCCCAAGTGCGGTTGATCCCCAGGCGCAGGCCAATTGGATTAACTTTCTGACCCATCAGGCTTTTTCCTCAACTTGGCGCACCACAATCGTGATCTCGCTGAAAGGCTTCATGATCTTGCCAACACGACCACGTGCACGCGGGCGCCACCGTTTCATCATCAGGTTCTTGCCGACATAAGCTTCCGACACGATGAGATCATCCACGTCCAGGTCGTGATTGTTCTCTGCATTCGCGACAGCGCTTTCCAGCACCTTCTTAACGTCCTTGGCAATCCTCTTCGGCGAGAAGGAAAGGTCTGCGATCGCGCGTTCCACTTTCTGTCCCCGAATGGTCTGAGCGACAAGGTTGAGCTTCTGTCCGCTGGTGCGGATCATACGGCCCTTTGCCATTGCCTCATTATCAGCCAGGCGCCGTGGTTGTGACGACTTCCCCATGGCTTACTTCCTTTTCGCTTTTTTGTCCGACGCGTGACCGAAATAGGTCCGTGACGGAGCAAATTCGCCGAACTTATGACCAACCATGTCCTCGGAGACATTCACCGGAACATGCTTCTGGCCGTTATGGACGCCAAAAGTCAGGCCAACGAACTGAGGCAGGATCGTAGAGCGACGGCTCCAGATCTTGATCACTTCCTTACGACCCGACTCGCGAGACGCTTCGGCTTTCTTCAGGATATATCCGTCAACAAACGGACCTTTCCAGACAGAACGTGTCATGAGCTCTTACCTTACTTACGACGCTGGTGACGGCTGCGTACGATGTACTTATCCGTCGATTTGTTTTTCCGAGTCCGCTTGCCCTTGGTTGGCTTACCCCAAGGAGTCACAGGATGACGACCACCTGAGGTCCGACCTTCACCACCACCATGCGGGTGATCGACAGGGTTCATTGCCACACCGCGAACCGATGGGCGCTTGCCGAGCCAGCGGTTACGACCCGCTTTGGCCAGCGTGATATTTGACTGATCCGGGTTCGACACAGCACCAATGCTGGCCATGCACTCACCGCGGATGAGACGCTGTTCACCTGATGACAGGCGGACGATGGCAAAACCGCCGTCCCGACCAACCAGTTGAACATAAGTCCCAGCAGACCGCGCAATCTGGGCACCCTTGCCTGGCTTCAGCTCCACATTGTGGATGATGGTGCCAACTGGGATGTTCTTCATCGGCATCGCGTTGCCGGGCTTCACATCGGCGCGCTCTGCAGAGATCACCGTATCACCTTCAGCCAAACGCTGCGGCGCGATGATGTATGCCTGCTCGCCGTCTTCATATTTGATCAGCGCAATAAATGCTGTCCGGTTCGGATCATATTCCAGACGCTCGACAACAGCCGGCATGTCCCGCTTTGTCCGTTTGAAATCGATAATCCGATAGGTCCGCTTGTGACCGCCACCCCGACGCCGCGCAGTAATGCGACCGTGATTATTCCGACCACCCGATTTTGTCAGGCCTTCGGTCAGCTTCTTAACAGGCTTGCCGCTCCATAGCGCCGACTTGTCGACGAGAACGAGGCCACGCTGTCCAGGGCTCGATGGTTTATACTGTTTTAGTGCCATAACGTCTCAGCTTTCGCTTTTGCTGCCGTCCTTAAAGACCGGTGCTCACATCAATGGAGTGACCGTCTTCAAGTGTCACAATTGCTTTCTTATAGTCGCCCTGCTTCCCGCTCACGCCGCGGAACCGTTTCAGCTTGCCCTGCTGGCGAAGCGTATTGACCGCCTTCACCTTTACGCTGAACAGCTTCTCCACCGCTGCTTTCACCTGAGGCTTCGTCGCATCAAGCGGAACCCGGAAGACAACCTGGTTATGCTCTGATGCTAGCGTCGATTTCTCGGTGATTACCGGAGAGAGGATGGCGTCGTAGTGACGAGCTTCACTCATTTGAACCGAGCCTCCAGGCCTTCCAGCGCTGCTTTGGTCAGGACCAAAGTGTCACGCCGCAAAATGTCATATACGTTGATGCCCTGCACAGGCAGAACGTCCACAGCTGGGATGTTCCGAGACGCCATGGCAAACTTGTCATCTACTTCTGCACCATCAATGATGAGTGCGGATGTCAGACCAAGCTTCGTCAGCGCACCACGCAAACCAGCTGTCTTACCGTCTTTCGACTTCGCATCTTCCAACACGATCAGCTTTTCAGCCTTTGCCTTGCTGGAGAGCGCATGCTTAAGGGCCAATGCCCGAACCTTCTTAGGCATGTCGATCGCATGGCTGCGAACAACAGGCCCGAATGCCTTGCCACCGCCACGGAACTGCGGAACCTTCTTGTCACCATGACGCGCACCACCAGTGCCCTTTTGGCGATACATCTTCTTGGTCGTTCCTGTGATTTCTGACCGGCCTTTGGTTTTGTGCGTACCAGCCTGGCGCTTCGCCAACTGATAATTCACCATCCGGTGCAGCAAATCAGCACGAGGCTCCAGCGCGAACACGTCGTCCGGCAGGTCGACCGATCCGGCCTTTTTGGCCTCAAGTGTGGTCACATCCGCCTTCATCACGCGTCATCCTTCTGTTCGTCAGCTGCCGGGGCTTCAGCAGGAGCCTCCTCAGCAGGAGCCTCCTCAGCAGGGGCTTCTTCCGCTGGTGCAGGCGCTTCAGCAGCGGCCCGAACAGCCGCAGGCATCGGCACACCCTCTGGAAGTGGCTTCTTAACAGCGTCCCGCAGGAACACCCAACCACCTTTGGACCCTGGCACTGCGCCCTTGACCATGATCAGACCACGATCAACGTCGGTCTTCACAATCTCAAGGTTCTGAGTTGTCACTCGAACAGAACCCATCTGACCGGCCATCTTCTTACCTTTGAAGACTTTACCGGGATCCTGACACTGACCCGTCGAACCATGGCTACGATGCGAAATGGATACACCGTGCGATGCCCGAAGGCCGCCAAAATTGTGACGCTTCATCGCACCGGCAAAACCTTTACCGATCGAAACGCCTGACGCATCGACCCGCTGTCCGGAAATGAAGTGGTCAGCAGTGATCTCTGCACCCACGTCCAGCATGTTGTCTTCGCTGACACGGAACTCTGCAAGTTTCCGCTTCGGCTCAACATGGGCCACCGCGAAGTGACCGCGTGCCGCACGTGTTGTGTTTTTCACCTTGGCTTTGCCAGCGCCCAATTGGACTGCTGAATAGCCGTTCTTTTCTTCGGTTCTCTGAGCAACAACCTGACAATTGTCGAGGCGCAGTACCGTGACAGGCACGTGCCGTCCCTCTTCTGTGAAGAGGCGGGTCATTCCCAGTTTTTGAACAATCACACCGGAACGCATGGGTCCCAATTCCTTTTATCGTTTGGAGACGAAAGTCCCCTTAGAGCTTGATCTCAACATCGACACCGGCTGCCAGGTCGAGCTTCATAAGAGCATCTACCGTCTGCGGCGTTGGGTCGACAATGTCTAGAAGACGCTTATGTGTCCGAATTTCGAACTGTTCGCGACTCTTCTTGTCGATGTGCGGTCCACGGAGCACGGTGAACTTTTCAAGCCGTGTCGGAAGTGGAATTGGGCCGCGCACATTTGCGCCAGTCCGTTTCGCGGTATTCACGATCTCCTTGGTCGAATTGTCTAAGACACGATGGTCAAAGGCTTTCAACCGGATCCGAATGTTTTGACTTTGCATGTTCAGTCCTTACGCCCTGGGGCTAGAAGAAGGCGCGGCGTCAATCTCGGCACCGCCCTCCTTAATCCTTACTCGATGATTGAGGAGACGACGCCGGACCCGACGGTCCGTCCGCCTTCACGGATAGCGAAGCGCAGCTTCTCTTCCATGGCGATCGGTGCGATC
>NZQM01000160.1 GCA_002695905.1 Parvibaculum sp. | reverse complement strand
GATCGCACCGATCGCCATGGAAGAGAAGCTGCGCTTCGCTATCCGTGAAGGCGGACGGACCGTCGGGTCCGGCGTCGTCTCCTCAATCATCGAGTAAGGCGTTTGCTGAGCGGCTCTTACCAGAGCCGCTCAGTTGTTTGTCCTGCGGCCATTTTGGCGGTGGGGCATTCGGTTTAGGAGTGTAGCTCAACTGGTAGAGCACCGGTCTCCAAAACCGGGGGTTGGGGGTTCGAGTCCCTCCACTCCTGCCACCGAGTGGGTGGGCAGGAATTAATTAGAGGGACCGAATTTTCGGTCAAACTCGCGAGAGGAACTATGGCTAAAAGCAATCCAGTTCAGTTCGTGCGAGAGGTTCGGTCCGAAACGTCGAAGGTGACGTGGCCGACGCGGCGCGAAACGATTGTGACGACGGTGATGGTCTTTATCATGGTGGTGATGGCGGCTGTGTTCTTCTTTCTTGCAGATCAGGTTTTGAGTTACGGGGTTTCTTTCGTGCTCGGACTTGGTGGCTAAGGTATGGGCGATTAAAGGTGCGACGATCATGAAGGCGCGGTGGTACATCGTTCAGGCATATTCGAACTTCGAAAAGAAGGTCGCTGAGTCTATTCGCGAGCGCGCGAATAGCGCAGGGCTTGAAGAAGCGTTCGAGGAAATCCTCGTTCCGACCGAAGAGGTTGTTGAGCTGCGCCGCGGGCGCAAGGTGAATGCGGAGCGGAAGTTCTTCCCAGGCTACGTGCTTGTGAAGATGGCTCTGACGGATGAGGCTTATCACCTCATCAAAGATACGCCGAAGGTGACTGGTTTTCTGGGCGCGGATAATAAGCCGCAGCCGATCAGTCAGAAGGAAGTTGATGTGATCCTGCACCAGGTGCAGGAAGGGGTCGAGCGGCCGAAACCGAGCATCACGTACGAAATTGGTGAACAGGTGCGGGTGGCTGATGGGCCGTTTGCCTCGTTCAACGGTATTGTCGAAGAAGTCGATGAAGAACGGACGCGGCTTAAAGTCGCTGTGTCTATTTTCGGTCGGGCAACGCCCGTCGAACTTGAGTACGGGCAGGTCGATAAGCTTTAAGGCTTTTCGGGCGGGGCTCGTGTTGTGTGTGGGAGGTAGTTGTAAGGCTACCGTACCACTAACCCTTTAAAGTTTCCGGGCGGGGCATCCCAATCGGAAGGGGAAAGAGAAATGGCGAAGAAAATTGAAGGCTATCTGAAGCTTCAGGTGCCAGCAGGTGCGGCGAACCCGTCACCACCGATTGGTCCAGCGCTCGGTCAGCGCGGATTGAACATCATGGAATTTTGTAAGGCGTTTAATGCAAAAACGCAGCAGATGGAAAACGGGATGCCCATCCCAACCATCATTACAATTTACCAGGACAAGTCGTTCACGTTTGAAACGAAGACGCCTCCTGCTTCTTACTATCTGAAGCAAGCAGCCAAGCTCAAAAAGGGCGGTTCGGCGCCTGGTCGCGACGTTGCTGGTTCGGTCACTGCTGCTCAGTGTCGCGAAATCGCGGAAAAGAAGATGGTTGATCTCAATGCCAATGATCTTGATCAGGCAGCGAAGATCATCATGGGATCTGCCCGTTCGATGGGTCTTGAGGTAGTGGAGTAGGACGATGGCAAAGCTTGGAAAAAGAACCACCGCTGCTCGTGAAGGCGTTGATGCAAAGACACTTTACCCGCTGGACGATGCTGTGAAGATGGTCAAAGAGCGTGCGAAAGCGAAGTTCGATGAAACCATTGAGCTTGCAATCAATCTGGGTGTTGACCCGCGTCACGCTGACCAGATGGTTCGTGGTGTTGTTGAACTGCCTAACGGTTCTGGTCGTACCGTGCGGGTTGCCGTGTTTGCTAAGGGCGACAAAGCCGAAGAAGCAAAAGCTGCAGGCGCAGATATTGTCGGTGATGACGAGCTGGCTGCTGAAGTGCAGGCTGGCAAGATCGATTTTGATCGCTGCATTGCTACGCCGGACATGATGCCTCTGGTTGGGCGCCTGGGTAAGGTGCTTGGGCCCCGTGGCATGATGCCAAACCCGAAGGTTGGAACGGTGACACCGGATATTGGTGAAGCTGTGAAATCTGCCAAGGGCGGGGCGGTAGAGTTTCGCGTTGAAAAGGCAGGCATCGTTCATGCCGGTGTTGGCAAAGCTAGTTTTAGCGAAGACCAGATCGCAGGCAATGTGCGTGCGCTGCTCAACGCTGTCCAGAAGGCGAAACCCTCTGGCGCAAAAGGAACGTTCATGAAGAAGGTCGCGCTCAGCTCCACCATGGGGCCTGGTGTAAAGATCGACCTTTCGAGTGTTCAGGACGCTTAATTTGACGATCAGCGTTCTGCCGTAAACGGCAGGTTGATCTCAAGTTGAGACCGATCAACTTTCTGCCGCAAACGGCAGGTTGATCTCGGAGCGTCCAGTAAAGAATTCCCGACTCACGAGTTTGGTGAGTTGGGCGAAGACGGGACAAACGGTTTTCCGGAGACGGGGAGGCGTCATGTCGCGTCTTCATCCTGTCCGAGACGGTGGGTGTCAGCCATGCGTTTGTTGGTTGGCTTAATGGGTCGGTTGATCCGCCTGCAATAGACGGGGGAGAGAGCAGATTTGTGGCGTCGGGCTTTGGTTCGATTTCACTGTCGGTTCAAACCCGGGACAGGCAAGAGAGCGCTGGTCGTGTGGCGCGCCTCCTCGGGGGACACGCACGAGCGGCATCTGCCAACGGTGGAATGAGAGCGCAAGCTGTTGTTTCACCCCCGACGCACCCAGGGATTTGGGTGCTTTGGAGAAGAGTAAGTGAAAAGAGCCGAAAAAGAGGATCTGGTAACGCACCTCAAAGGCGTCTTTACGGACGCTGGCGTGGTTGTTGTTGCTCACTATTCCGGTTTGACGGTCGCGCAGATGACAGTTCTGCGTGCTCGGATGGCGGAAGCGGGTGGCAATGTCAAAGTTACAAAGAACCGGCTCGCCAAACTCGCTCTGGACGGAACCGCGGTGGCCGGCATTGCCGACCATTTCACGGGACCAACGGCAATCGCCTATTCGGAAGACCCGGTTGCAGCGCCAAGAATCGCTGCAGCCTTCGCTAAAGAGAACGAGCAATTCGTGATCCTTGGCGGTGCGATGGGCGAAACCCTGCTTGATCAGAACGGTGTAAAGGCCTTGGCCGAACTGCCGTCTCTGGACGAGCTGCGCGGAAAGCTGGTGGGCATGATTTCTACGCCTGCAACACGTATTGCCGGAGTGCTGCAAGCACCTGCCGGTCAGCTGGCTCGCGTTATGGGCGCAAAAGCTGCACAGGGCGAGGAAGCGGCATAGGCCGGTCCTCGAACCCCAAGTTTGAACTGATTGATTAGAGAGAAATGTAAAAATGGCTGATCTTGAAAAAATTGCCGACGACCTGTCGAACCTGACCGTGCTTGAAGCAGCTGAGCTGTCCAAGCTTCTCGAAGAGAAGTGGGGCGTTTCTGCTGCTGCACCTGTCGCTGTTGCTGCCGCTGCTGGCGGTGATGCAGGCGGCGCTGCTGCAGAAGAGAAGACTGAGTTCTCAGTTGTTCTGACTGCAGCTGGTGACAAGAAAATCAACGTCATCAAAGAAGTTCGTGCAATCACGGGTCTTGGCTTGAAAGAAGCTAAAGATCTCGTTGAAGGCGCACCTAAGGAAGTCAAAGCTGACGTTCCTAAGGCTGAAGCTGATGAGCTTAAGAAGAAGCTCGAAGAAGCCGGCGCATCTGTCGAGCTCAAATAGTACTGCTTGGGAGCGGCTTATCGGTCGCTCCCAATTGCTCCGCCGGAGGGGCGTGGTGAGGTTTCTCACTGATCCGGTACTTTGTCTGAGGAAGATTTCGAGGAACAAAAATGACGCAGTCATTTACTGGTCGGAAGCGGGTTCGTAAATCATTTGGACGTATCCCCCAGGTGGCAGAAATGCCAAACCTGATCGAGGTTCAAAAATATTCTTATGACCAGTTCTTGCAGGTTGATCGGCAGTCCGATGGGGCGCGCCTTGATCAAGGTTTGCAGTCTGTATTCGGGTCGGTCTTCCCGATTAGCGATTTTTCAGAAACCGCTATGCTGGAATTTGTCGATTACGAATTTGAGCACCCAAAATATGACGTAGAAGAGTGTCAGCAGCGCGACATGACGTTCGCAGCGCCGCTCAAGGTCACATTGCGGTTGATTGTGTTTGAAGTGGATGAGGACACAGGCGCCAAATCCGTTAAAGACATCAAAGAACAAGATGTCTATATGGGCGACATGCCCTTCATGACGACGAACGGTACGTTTGTCGTGAACGGCACGGAGCGCGTGATTGTTTCACAGATGCACCGGAGTCCAGGCGTGTTCTTTGATCATGACAAGGGCAAGACCCACTCGTCGGGTAAGCTGCTGTTTGCTGCTCGTGTTATTCCCTATCGTGGTTCCTGGCTCGACTTTGAGTTTGATGCAAAAGACATAGTTCATGTCCGCATTGACCGTCGCCGGAAACTACCGGTTACGACTTTGCTCTATGCGCTTGGTCTGGACTCTGAGGACATTCTCAACACGTTCTACAGCCACGTGAAATACACGAAGACCAAAGACGGGTGGAAACTTCCGTTTGATCCTGATCGCTATCGCGGCTTTAAGCCCGAGCATGATTTGGTCAACGCGAAGGGTGGCGAGGTTGTTGTTGAGGCAGGTCGAAAACTGACGCCTCGGCTTTCCCGCAAACTTGCCGAAGAAGGTCTGAAGGAGCTTCTTGTTCAGGATGCTGAGATTGTTGGCCGTTATATGGCTGAAGAGCTTGTTAACCTGGAAACGGGTGAGATCTTTGCTGAAGCAGGTGAGGAAATCACGGAAGAGCTTCTCGAAACTCTCGTTGACGCTGGTGCGAGCGAAATCAATACGCTGGACATCGACCATGTGAACACGGGTGCCTTCATCCGCAACACTTTGGCTGTCGATAAGGCCACTGACCGTGAACAGGCGCTCTACGACATCTATCGTGTGATGCGTCCAGGTGAACCGCCGACCCTTGATACGGCCGACGCGCTTTTCCATAGCCTGTTCTTCGATCCTGAGCGTTATGACCTGTCTGCTGTTGGTCGCGTGAAGATGAATATGCGTCTGAACCTTGATGCGGAAGACACGGTTCGTGTGCTGCGCAAGGAAGACATTATCGAAGTGATCCGGACCATCGTTGGCCTGCGTGATGGCCGCGGTGAAATTGATGACATTGATAATCTCGGCAACCGACGTGTACGTTCTGTTGGTGAGCTGATGGAAAATCAGTACCGCATCGGTTTGCTGCGTATGGAGCGGGCGATCAAGGAACGGATGAGCTCTGTCGATATCGACACGGTGATGCCGCATGACCTGATCAATGCGAAACCGGTTGCAGCGGCTGTTCGTGAGTTCTTTGGTTCCTCGCAGCTCTCGCAGTTTATGGACCAAACAAACCCACTCTCGGAGATTACGCACAAGCGTCGTCTTTCAGCGCTTGGGCCGGGTGGCCTGACGCGTGAGCGTGCTGGTTTTGAAGTCCGCGACGTGCATCCAACTCACTATGGTCGTATTTGTCCGATTGAGACACCTGAAGGACCGAATATCGGTCTCATCAACTCGCTGGCCACCTTCGCGCGCGTCAATAAGTACGGCTTTATTGAAAGCCCATACCGACGTGTAGTTGACGGTAAGGTGACCGACGACACGGTTTATCTTTCTGCCATGGAAGAAGCCCGGTACCGGGTGGCGCAAGCGAATGTGCCCATCGGTGCGGACGGTAAACTTCAGGATGACCTGTTGAACTGCCGTATCGACGGTGACTTTGAAATGGTTCCACCGGAGCAGGTTGATCTGATCGACGTATCGCCAAAACAGATTGTGTCTGTCGCGGCAGCTCTCATTCCATTCCTTGAAAACGATGACGCGAACCGTGCTCTTATGGGCTCGAACATGCAGCGTCAGGCGGTGCCACTGGTGAAGGCGGAAGCGCCGTTTGTTGGTACAGGCATGGAAGAAGTTGTGGCACGCGATAGTGGTGCTGCGATTGCGGCCCGTCGGACAGGCGTTGTTGACCAGGTGGATGCGACACGTATCGTTATCCGGGCGACTGAAGAAACCGACCCTGGCAAGCCTGGGGTTGATATCTACAATCTGCGCAAGTTCCAGCGTTCGAACCAGAACACTTGCATCAACCAGCGTCCGCTGGTTCGCGTTGGCGACCGGATTAATGGTGGCGACATCATTGCGGATGGCCCTTCCACCGATCTCGGGGAACTGGCTCTTGGCCGGAACGTGCTTGTCGCGTTCATGCCTTGGAATGGGTACAACTTCGAGGACTCCATCCTGATCTCTGAACGGATCGTGCGGGATGATGTGTTCACGTCCATTCACCTCGAAGAGTTCGAGGTGATGGCGCGTGATACGAAGCTTGGGCCTGAAGAGATCACGCGTGATATTCCAAACGTTGGTGAGGAAGCGCTTCGCAATCTTGATGAGGCCGGTATCGTTTACATCGGTGCTGAAGTTGGTCCATCTGATATTCTCGTCGGTAAGATCACGCCGAAGGGCGAGAGCCCCATGACGCCGGAAGAAAAACTTCTGCGCGCTATCTTCGGTGAAAAAGCATCTGACGTTCGTGATACGTCGCTTCGTCTGCCGCCGGGTGTGACGGGGACGGTTGTTGAGGTTCGTGTGTTTAATCGCCACGGCGTCGACAAAGACGAACGTGCCATGTCGATTGAGCGGGACGAAATCGAACGTCTTGCAAAAGACCGGGATGACGAGCTCGCGATCCTTGAGCGGAACGTCTATGGTCGCCTCCAGGAAATCCTGACGGGCAAGGAAGTGGTTTCCGGACCAGCTGATCTTGCAGCCGGTACCAAGGTTTCGAAGGCGGATCTGGATGGTTTGTCCAAGGGGCAATGGTGGCAGATTGCGGTTGGCAATGAAAAAGCCATGTCCGAAATCGAAGCTCTGAAGCGTCAGTATGACGAGTCCAAGGCACGTCTCGAAGCACGCTTTGAGGACAAGGTCGACAAGCTTCAACGCGGTGATGAACTGCCACCTGGCGTCATGAAAATGGTCAAAGTCTTCGTTGCCGTGAAGCGTAAGCTTCAACCTGGTGACAAGATGGCTGGTCGTCACGGCAATAAGGGTGTGATTTCTCGCATCGTGCCGGTGGAAGACATGCCTCATCTTGAAGATGGAACACCAGTTGACGTGGTGCTCAATCCTCTCGGGGTACCGAGCCGAATGAATGTCGGGCAGATTCTTGAAACCCATCTGGGTTGGGCCTCGCACGGTATTGGACGGAAGGTGACCCAGGCGCTGGAAATCTATCAGCGTGAAAACAGCACCGCTGCTCTGCGTGAGACGTTGGACAAGGTTTATGAGGGCGATGAGACATACGCATCGCTTGATGAGCCAGCCCTTATCGAGATGGCCGGTAACCTTCGCAACGGTGTGCCGTTTGCGACGCCGGTCTTCGACGGCGCCCACGAGCCGGACGTCGTGAGTCAGCTCGGAAATGCGGGTCTTGGACATTCCGGTCAGGTCACTCTTTATGATGGCCGGACAGGGGAGACATTCGACCGTGATGTGACAGTTGGTTACATCTATATGCTGAAACTACATCACCTTGTCGATGACAAGATCCACGCACGGTCCATTGGTCCCTACAGTCTTGTCACCCAGCAGCCGCTCGGTGGTAAGGCCCAGTTTGGCGGCCAGCGCTTTGGAGAGATGGAAGTGTGGGCACTGGAGGCTTACGGCGCCGCCTACACGTTGCAGGAAATGTTGACGGTGAAATCGGATGATGTTGCCGGTCGTACCAAGGTCTATGAAGCGATCGTTCGTGGCGATGACACGTTCGAGGCGGGTATCCCGGAAAGCTTCAACGTTCTGGTGAAAGAGATGCGCTCTCTCGGCCTCAATGTCGAACTGATCGACCGGCCAGCGACCTAGGATTTAGACGGGCGCGTCAGGCGCGCCCGTCGATTGCTTCTCTCGTGGGAGCGGATGTGAATTTGAATTGGGGCGATGCTGACGGGCCCTGTCAGTATCTCTAAAACCCCTAAAGGTCTTTTTGACCAATCAGGGTCCGAACCGAGGAGAAGTCCATGAACCAAGAGGTCATGAACCTTTTCAATCCAACTGCGCCAGCTCAGACTTTTGAGCAGATCCAGATTTCGCTCGCCAGCCCAGAGCGGATCCTTTCCTGGTCGTATGGCGAGATCAAAAAGCCAGAGACGATCAACTACCGGACATTTAAGCCGGAGAGGGATGGCCTTTTCTGCGCGCGGATTTTCGGGCCGATCAAGGATTACGAATGCCTTTGCGGTAAATACAAGCGGATGAAGTATAAAGGCATCATCTGCGAAAAATGTGGTGTTGAAGTTACGCTCACAAAGGTGCGTCGTGAGCGCATGGGCCATATTGAGCTCGCTGCGCCAGTTGCGCATATCTGGTTCCTGAAATCACTGCCATCCCGCATCGGTCTGTTGATGGACATGACGCTCAAGGATCTTGAGCGGGTTCTCTATTTTGAGAACTATATTGTTGTTGAGCCGGGCCTGACACCGCTGAAAGAGAAGCAGCTTCTCTCTGAAGAAGAATATCTCGATGCACAGGACGAGTATGGTCCAGATAGCTTTACAGCTGGCATTGGCGCGGAGGCCATCCGCGACATGATGGAAGGTCTTGATCTTGAGAAGATCGCGGCTGACCTGCGTGTTGAAATTTCTGAAGCAACCACAGAGCTGAAGCCTAAGAAGCTGGCGAAACGTCTGAAGGTGATTGAAGCCTTTATCCATTCTGGCAACCGGCCTGAGTGGATGATTCTGAAAGTTGTGCCGGTCATTCCACCAGAGCTGCGTCCTCTTGTGCCGCTCGATGGAGGTCGTTTTGCGACGTCCGACCTCAACGATCTGTATCGTCGGGTGATCAACCGGAACAATCGTCTGAAGCGTTTGATGGAGCTTCGTGCGCCAGACATCATCATCCGTAACGAAAAGCGGATGTTGCAGGAATCTGTTGATGCGCTCTTCGACAACGGTCGCCGTGGCCGCGTCATTACGGGTGCCAACAAGCGTCCACTGAAGTCTCTCGCCGATATGCTTAAAGGTAAGCAGGGCCGGTTCCGTCAGAACCTGCTCGGCAAGCGCGTCGACTATTCCGGTCGCTCCGTGATCGTGGTGGGTCCTGAGCTTAAGCTTCATCAGTGTGGTTTGCCGAAGAAGATGGCGCTTGAACTTTTCAAGCCGTTTATCTATTCGCGCCTGGAAGCTAAAGGCCTCAGCGCCACGGTGAAGCAAGCGAAAAAGCTTGTGGAGAAAGAACGGCCTGAAGTCTGGGATATTCTTGAAGAAGTGATCCGGGAACATCCGGTGCTTCTCAACCGTGCGCCAACGCTTCACCGTTTGGGCATCCAGGCGTTTGAACCTGTGCTGATCGAAGGTAAAGCCATTCAGCTGCATCCGCTTGTCTGTGCAGCGTTTAACGCTGACTTTGATGGTGACCAAATGGCTGTTCACGTGCCGCTGTCGCTGGAAGCTCAGCTGGAAGCGCGTGTCCTTATGATGTCGACCAACAATATTCTGCACCCTGCTAACGGGTCGCCGATTATTGTGCCGTCGCAGGATATCGTGCTTGGTCTCTATTACATCTCGCAGATGAAAGACAATGAGCCTGGTGAAGGCATGCTCTTCTCCGACATTTCTGAGATTGAACATGCGCTCGACAATGGGCTCGTCACGCTGCACGCTAAGATCAAGGCGCGCTGGACGACGAAGGACGAAGAGGGGAATCCGGTTTCCCATGTTGTTGACTCAACGCCTGGCCGAATGTTGATCGCGGAAGTTCTTCCAAAGAACCACAAGGTGCCGTTTGACCTGATCAACCGCCTTCTCACGAAACGAGAAATCTCCAACACGATCGACGTGGTCTACCGCCACTGCGGTCAGAAGGAGACAGTGATCTTCTGTGACCAGATTATGGGTCTCGGGTTCCGTCAGGCCTGTCGTGCCGGTATCTCCTTCGGTAAGGATGACATGATCATTCCAGCCGAGAAGGAAGGCCTTGTTGAAGAAACACGGTCACTCGCCAAGGAATATGAACAACAGTACATTGACGGCCTGATCACTCAGGGCGAGAAGTACAATAAGGTTGTTGATGCCTGGGCGAAGTGTACGGACAAAGTCGCCGACACAATGATGGACAAGATTTCGTCCGTTCAGATTAACGAAGAAACTAATCGCGAAGACCCGATCAACTCAATCTATATGATGGCGCACTCTGGCGCACGTGGTTCACCCACGCAGATGCGTCAGCTGGCAGCGATGCGCGGCCTGATGGCCAAGCCTTCTGGTGAGATTATCGAAACACCGATTATCTCGAACTTTAAGGAAGGTCTGACCGTTCTTGAGTATTTCAACTCAACTCACGGTGCGCGTAAAGGTCTTGCTGATACGGCGCTTAAGACAGCGAACTCAGGATACCTGACCCGTCGTCTGGTTGACGTCGCACAGGATTGCATCGTCATCGAAGAAGATTGCGGAACGAAGAACGGTATTACACTTGGTGCTGTTATCGAGTCGGGCGAGGTGATTGTGTCTCTTGGACAACGTGTTCTCGGGCGGACGCCGGTCGATGACATTTTGCATCCAGCAACCGGCGAGCTTCTGTTTAAAGCGGGCCATTTGCTCGACGAAGCTGATGTTGATGTGCTCGAAGAAGCGAATATCGAAGAGCTTCGTATTCGCTCCGGCCTCACATGTGAAACGCGGAACGGCATCTGTGCGACCTGTTATGGTCGTGACCTTGCTCGCGGGACGCCTGTGAATATGGGTGAAGCTGTTGGTGTGATTGCAGCTCAATCCATCGGGGAGCCGGGTACGCAGCTCACCATGCGGACATTCCACATTGGTGGTACGGCGCAGGTAGTTGATACGTCCTTCCTGGAATCCAACCATTCAGGGACTGTGCGGATCGCGAATCGTAACGTTGTGAAAGACTCCTCTGGTGCCCTCATTGTTATGGGCCGGAACGTGCAGATCCAGATTTTGGACGAGCACGGCAATGAGCGGTCTTCCAACAAGCTTACCTACGGTTCACGCTTGCGGGTTGATGATGGTGACACGGCAGAGCGCGGTCAGCGTATTGCCGAATGGGACCCCTATACGGTGCCGATTTTGACGGAAGTTAACGGGACAGTTGCTTTCGAAGACCTTGTGGAAGGCATGTCCATCCGCGAAGTCACAGATGAAGCAACAGGTATCTCTCAGCGTGTCGTCATTGACTGGCGTGCGAGCCCCAAGGGTGCGGAACTTCGTCCTGCGATTGTTGTTAAGGGCAATGACGGCGAAGTGCTAACACTCTCCAATGGCAATGATGCACGCTTCCTGCTTTCAGTGGACGCTATCCTGTCAGTTGAGGGGGGGGCGGAAGTTCACGCCGGTGACGTTCTTGCACGTATTCCAACAGAAGGCGCGAAGACACGTGACATCACCGGTGGTCTGCCACGTGTGGCTGAACTCTTCGAAGCGCGTCGTCCGAAGGACCATGCGATCATCTCCGAAGGGACAGGTAAGGTTGAGTTCGGGCGTGATTATAAGAACAAGCGTCGGATCATGGTTCACCCAGAAGATGGTGGGGATCCATGGGAGTATCTCATCCCAAAAGGCAAGCACATTACGGTGCAGGAAGGTGACATCATCGAGAAGGGCGAATACCTGCTCGACGGTCACCCAGCGCCGCATGACATTCTTGCCATCTCCGGTGTCGAAGAGCTTGCGACCTATCTCGTGAACGAAGTTCAGGACGTGTATCGTCTGCAGGGTGTGGGCATTAACGACAAGCACATTGAAGTGATTGTCCGCCAGATGCTCCAGAAGGTTGAGGTCACCAATCCAGGTGATGCGCCTTACCTCTCGGGTGAACAGGTGGACCGGATCGAGCTTGACGAGATCAATGATCGTCTGCGGGCGGAAGGTAAGGAAGAAGGGTCGGGCACGCCGGTTCTACTTGGTATTACCAAAGCATCGCTGCAGACACGATCTTTCTTCTCTGCGGCGTCCTTCCAGGAAACCACACGCGTTCTTACCGACGCTGCGGTGAACGGTAAGGTCGACGAACTGCACGGCCTGAAAGAGAACATCATCGTGGGTCGCTTGATCCCTGCCGGGACCGGTCGGGTTGTCGAGTTGCTGCGTGGTGAAGCGTCAGAGCGTGATGAGAAGATCCTGCAGGAGCAGATAGAGACTGGGGTGATCGCCGCTCCAGAGGAAGCGCCCGCAGAAGTCGCCGCTGATGAGGTGATTGAGGTGGCTCCGGCGCCGGATGCACCCACTGAGGACGCTTAATGGTCGTGGCAATGATGCCAGTCTTGAGACAGAAAGCCGCTGCGTTTCGACGTGGCGGCTTTTTGCTTTTTGCAGCACTGTTTTCTGTGGCTCTCGTCAGTTCTGTTTATGCCGATGAGCCAATACCGGTTAAGCCCAGCGGCGAAGAACGGAAAGAAGTCTTGCGAGATTTTGTTCTTGCCAATGTCGAATTCACATTGCTGCATGAAATCGGGCACGCACTGATCCATCAGTTTCCCATTCCCCTGTTTGGACGGGAAGAGGATGCAGCCGATCAGATTGCGACCACCTTTATGATCCTTCGTCACAATACCGATATCGACCCGACTGCAATGAACAAGCTGCTTATGGTTTCGGTCGAGTGGTTGTCAGAGTGGGAGGATGCAGAAGCCGCACATGGTTCTAGTGCGCATGCCTTCTGGGATAGTCATTCGCTTGCCATTCAGCGATTCTACAATGTGAACTGCCTCCTTTTTGGCGCAAATCCAGATGAGCTTTCTTTTCTTCTGGATACAGAGATGTTGCCGGCGGAAAGAGGCTTTGACTGCGAGCAAGCCTACAGCCAAGCCTTTGAGGCCAATCTTTGGTTGCTGAGTTCCTTTGCGCGGAGCGAAAGCTCACTCGTGCCTTACAATGGGATAGTGGTCGAATATGAAGCAACGCGAAATCCGCGGCATGAAATGGTGCGCAGGTGGCTGATTGAGTCAGGAATGGTGCAGGAGATTGCCTCTCGGGCGACCGAGCTTTTTGCCTGGCCACAACCGGTTCGGCTTTTCTTTGACAATTGCCCAGGGAGCGCTGAGGCCTATTACAACCGCAATGTCTATGAGATTGTGGTTTGCTATGAGCTTCTCGACGTTTTTCTTGAGAAGTCGGAGATTTTCTTGAGCCGCAGTGCCGTCGCTGTCTGTGCCAACGCTGGTTTGAGGCGGCTCTATGGAGAAAGTTTTGGGTGTGGCACCAGACCAGAAGACTGAGCTGCTGATGGGGGAGCAATGATGCGTGTTTTTGGCTTTTTGGGGATGTGCCTGGTTTTCCTGGTAGGGACAGGTAGCTCTACGTTTGCTCAGACCTTTGATCTGGTGATCGCAAATAGTCGGGTCATTGATCCAGAAACAGGTCTTGATGATGTACGTCATGTGGGTGTTCAAGCGGGCGCAATCGTTGCCGTCTCTGAGGAGGAGCTTTCGGGCGCGCAGGTGCTCGATGCGCGCGGGCAGATCGTGACGCCAGGCTTTATCGACATTCACAGCCATTCACCTTCCCGCTTAGGGAGCGCGATCCGGGTGCTAGATGGCGTCACGACCCAGCTTGATCTCGAAGCTGGCGCTTGACCGGGATGTTCTGGCAAACTCCAATGGTACAGGCACGTTTTCACGCTTTTTGGGGCACTATGTGAGAGAGCGGAAGCTCATGTCCTTGTCTGAAGGGCTCGCCAGAATCACGCTTTAATCCGGCGCAAAGGCTTGAAAGGGGCGTACCGCAGTTCGCCCGCAAGGGGAGAGTGCAGGTTGGTGCTGATGCTGACTTGGTCATTTTTTTCTGCACGCGATATCCAGGATGCGGCAACCTACGGCGATCCTTATCTGCCACCTATGGGAATTTCGCAGGTGATTGTCGGCGGTCGGATTGTTGCGGATGGAGCGCGGGTTGTCGAAGGTAGATATCCCGGCGAGCGTCTGCTTGGACAGGGGCGTATGGTTGATTAGCTACCTGAGCGATCAGAACTGATTGAGCGGGATTTTCAGGTATTGGACGCCGTTGCTTTCCGCATGTGGCAGTTCGCCGGCCTGAATATTGACCTGCAGGGATGGGAAGATGAGTTGCGGCATATTTAGTCCGCTGTCTCTATCCGTGCGCATTCTCACAAATTCGGCGCGGCTTTTGTTCGCGATGTGAATGTTGTGATTGCGTTGCTCGGCAACGGTCGTCTCCCATGCTGGTCCGCGCTCTTTGGGCGGATAATCGTGGCAAAGGAACATGCGGGTGTCCTCCGGCAGCTCTAGCAGTCGTTCTATCGAGTCGTAGAGCATGCCAGCGTCGCCGCCAGGAAAATCGCACCGGGCGGTCCCATAATCAGGCATGAACAGAGTGTCTCCGACGAAGATGCTGTCACCAATGAGGAAAGACACGCAGGCAGGCGTGTGCCCTGGGGTCGCGATCACGGTCGCCTCTAGGTTTCCGATCTTGAATTGCTCACCGTCAGCGTAGAGGCGGTCGAAGGGGCCGCCGTCGTCAGCCACGGGGTAGGGCTGGTGGAAGATAGGATTGAATGTCTTTTGAATGGAAGAAATGTGTTGGCCGACCCCGATGGGCGCATTTAGCTGTTCTTTTAAATAATGGGCTGCTGTCAGGTGGTCGGCATGAATATGAGTTTCCAATATCCACTCGACCGTTAGGCCCTTTTCTTTCACCTCGGCAATCAGCTTGTCTGCCGATTTGGTGCTGGTGCGGGCCGAAGCCTGGTCGAAATCGAGGACAGGATCTATGATAACTGCCGAACCAGTCGTTGGATCAGCGACAATATGGGTGATTGTGCTGGTGGTCTCGTCAAAATAGCCGTGGACTTCTGGCTGGGCCTTTGAGACTGGGCTGGTGCTTGGCGTATTCGAGCTTGCGGCATCCATTCTGAATTCTCCTATATTCATTTAAGCGAATATAAGTGTGAAATCAGAATCCACAAGAGGGAAATGTACAAAGGCGGGAATCAAATGGCCGATTCCCTCGAGTCACAGACATGTTCTCTTGCCGCTGGAAGGTGTTTTGCGGATGAAAACCGTCTTCTTGGGCCTTGATCATCGTCATAATCCGAGCAGGGCGCGTGGGATGACGAAAAACCGCACAAAATCTTCCATTTTCTTAATAGTCGGGGTTGACGCCCCCCAGGGGCGACGGTAGGTTCCGCCAACTTTCGCGCCAGGCAGTAGGCGGTTCCCGGTACTGATAACCGATCAACCTAAACGCTGACGCCCGAAATCGACGATAAGGACTGGGGCATGACCCTGGGTTTTCTCAGGGTCCTCTGCAAGTTTAGGCACTGGCATTAAGTGAATGTCGCATGTGTCTATTAGCCGTGTGCAACCTTAAGGGACATTCCCGGTAGCACGCGGTTTTGTGTTTGGATGAAGTGAGTGGGATGAGAAAAAGTGGGCACCGGTTTTTAGCCCGCATCCCACTCTAGGATTTTGATGTCGATCACGTTTCTGTATCTGGAAAAGGTTTCCAAATACAGCGTGATCTAAGAGGAACGGCAGAGCAATATGCCAACTATCCAACAACTGATCCGCAAGCCGCGCAAAGTGCCGGTAAAGCGAAATAAGGTGCCAGCGATGGAGGCTTGTCCTCAGAAGCGCGGCGTCTGTACACGTGTTTATACGACGACACCAAAGAAGCCGAACTCGGCTCTTCGTAAGGTTGCCCGTGTTCGTCTGACCAATGGATTTGAAGTCACCAGCTATATCCCTGGTGAAGGTCACAACCTTCAAGAGCACTCCGTGGTGATGATCCGCGGTGGTCGTGTGAAGGACTTGCCCGGCGTTCGGTATCACATCATCCGTGGTGTGCTCGATACGCAAGGTGTGAAAGACCGTAAGCAGCGCCGTTCGAAATACGGCGCCAAGCGTCCTAAGTAAGGAATACGATAGATGTCGCGACGTCACCGCGCAGAGAAACGAGATGTCATTCCTGACGCCAAGTTTGGTGATCTGGTTCTGACGAAATTCATGAATAGCCTCATGAAAGACGGCAAGAAATCGACCGCTGAGCGGATCGTCTATGGTGCCTTCGACAAGATGGCTGAGAAGGGGACTGCTGATCCTCTCCGCACTTTCCATGAAGCCCTGGAAAATGTGATGCCAGCGCTTGAGGTTCGTTCTCGCCGTGTTGGTGGTGCGACCTATCAGGTTCCTGTTGAGGTTCGTCCAGATCGTAAACGCGCGCTCGCCATTCGCTGGTTGATTACAGCTGCGCGCGGTCGGAACGAAAACACGATGGTTGATCGCTTGTCGGCAGAAATCCTCGACGCATCAAATAATCGCGGCTCTGCAGTGAAGAAGCGTGAAGACACGCATCGCATGGCAGAAGCGAACCGCGCCTTCTCACACTACCGCTGGTAACAGACAGGCGCTTTAGAGGTTTAAGATCATGGCACGCCAGACAAAACTCGAGGACTACCGCAATATCGGCATCATGGCCCATATTGATGCAGGTAAGACCACGACGACGGAACGGATCCTCTACTACACAGGTAAGAGCCACAAAATCGGCGAAGTGCACGATGGCGCTGCGACGATGGACTGGATGGAGCAGGAGCAAGAGCGCGGGATTACGATTACATCCGCTGCAACAACCTGTTTCTGGAACGAGAAGCGCATCAACATTATTGATACACCGGGCCACGTGGACTTCACGATTGAAGTTGAGCGTTCGCTTCGTGTGCTTGATGGCGCTGTAGCGGTGTTTGACTCTGTAGCCGGTGTGGAGCCGCAATCTGAGACTGTTTGGCGCCAGGCTGACCGTTACGCGGTCCCTCGTATGTGTTTCATCAATAAAATGGATCGTATGGGCGCAGACTTCTTCCGCTGTGTGGAGATGATTGTTGACCGCCTCGGCGCGACACCTTTGGTCCTTCAACTGCCAATTGGTGCGGAAGCCGAATATGAAGGTCTTGTTGACCTCCTCAAGATGAAAGAGATCCTCTGGAAGGACGAAAATCTGGGTGCTGAGTTTGAGTATGTTGATATTCGTGACTCGCTGAAAGACCAGGCTGAAGAGTATCGCGCGAAGCTCGTTGAAAGTGCTGTTGAAGTCGACGACGATGTGATGGAGGCCTATCTCGAAGGCAACGAGCCTGACGAAGAAACGCTGAAGCGGTGCATCCGCAAGGGCACGATCGAGCAGAATTTTGTGCCGGTTCTCAATGGTACGGCGTTTAAGAATAAGGGCGTTCAGCCGCTTCTTGATGCTGTTGTCGACTACATGCCATCGCCTCTCGACGTTAAGGCGATTGACGGTATTGATGCGAAGACCGAGGAAGCCACTGTTCGTAAGGCCTCTGACGAGGAACCGGCTTCTGCTCTCGCTTTTAAGATTATGAACGATCCCTTTGTTGGTTCACTGACATTTGCCCGTGTTTACTCAGGTGTGTTCACTGCCGGTTCTGGCGTGTTGAACACGGTGAAAGACAAGCGCGAGCGCATTGGTCGTATGCTTCTGATGCACGCTAACAGCCGTGAAGAAGTGAAAGAGGCTTATGCTGGTGACATTGTTGCTCTCGCTGGTCTCAAGGACACTACAACCGGTGACACACTTTGTGATCCAAACAGCCCCGTCATTCTGGAACGGATGGAATTTCCTGATCCGGTTATCGAGGTTGCTGTTGAGCCTAAGACAAAAGCCGACCAGGAAAAAATGGGTATGGCGCTTGCGCGTCTTGCTCAGGAAGATCCATCCTTCCGCGTCTCGTCTGACGAAGAAAGCGGCCAGACGATTATTGCTGGTATGGGTGAGCTTCACTTGGACATTCTTGTCGACCGCATGAAGCGCGAGTTCAAGGTCGAAGCCAATGTTGGCGCACCTCAAGTCGCCTATCGTGAGACCTTTACGAAAGAAGCTGACATTGATTACACCCACAAGAAGCAGTCGGGTGGGTCTGGTCAGTTCGCTCGGATCAAAATGGTTATCACGCCGGGCGAAGTCGGCTCAGGCATGGTCTTCAACAGCAAGATTGTTGGTGGGTCTATTCCAAAAGAATATATCCCAGGTGTTGAGAAGGGCATTAAGAGTGTTGCTGAGAACGGCGTTCTTGCGGGCTTCCCTCTGATTGACTTCGAAGTCACTTTGACTGATGGCGCGTTCCATGATGTTGACTCCAGCGTTCTAGCGTTTGAGATCGCTGCGCGGGCAGCAATGCGGGAAATTGCACCAAAAGCTGGTGCTAAACTTCTCGAACCCATTATGAAGGTCGAGGTGGTGACACCTGAAGATTATATGGGTGACGTGATTGGCGACCTGAGCAGCCGTCGCGGTCAGATCGCGGGTAGCGAAAATCGCGGCGTCGCGACAGCGATTAACGCCATGGTGCCACTGGCAAACATGTTTGGGTATGTGAACAATCTGCGGTCGATGTCGCAGGGACGGGCGCAGTACACCATGCAATTCGATCACTACGAGCAAGTACCGCAGGCGGTCTCTGATGAGATCCAAGCGAAACTCGCTTAATCAGCGAAGAACAATACAGTTCTGAGGGAGCCTTAAGATGGCCAAAGAGAAATTCGAGCGTAATAAGCCCCACGTTAACATTGGCACGATTGGTCACGTTGACCACGGTAAGACGACGCTGACGGCGGCGATTACAAAGGTGCTTGCAGAGTCTGGTGGGGCAGATTTTTCTGATTATGCAGATATTGACAAGGCGCCAGAAGAGAAGGCCCGCGGTATCACGATCTCGACTGCGCACGTTGAATATGAGACGGCGAACCGTCACTATGCGCATGTGGACTGCCCAGGTCACGCTGACTATGTGAAGAACATGATCACCGGTGCGGCGCAGATGGATGGTGGCATTCTTGTTGTGAACGCAGCAGATGGCCCGATGCCACAGACCCGCGAGCACATTCTTCTTGCCCGTCAGGTTGGTGTTCCCGCGCTTGTTGTTTACTTGAACAAGGTTGATCAGGTTGATGATGAGGAGCTTCTTGAGCTCGTTGAAATGGAAGTACGTGAGCTTCTTTCTGAATATGGCTTCCCAGGCGATGATATTCCGATCATTGCAGGTTCCGCCCTAGCTGCTCTTGAGGGCCGCGATGATGAGATTGGCAAGAACAGCATCCTGAAGTTGATGGAAGCGGTTGATGAAGCCATTCCACAGCCAGAGCGTGCGGTTAACCTGCCGTTCCTGATGCCGATTGAGGACGTGTTCTCTATCTCAGGTCGTGGAACTGTTGTGACGGGTCGTGTTGAGCGCGGTGTGATCAATGTTGGTGACGAGATTGAAATCGTCGGCATCAAGGACACACAGAAGACGACCTGTACGGGTGTTGAAATGTTCCGCAAGCTGCTTGATAGCGGTGAAGCCGGTGACAATATTGGGGCTCTGCTTCGTGGTGTTGACCGCGAGCAGGTTGAACGTGGTCAGGTTCTTTGTGCGCCTGGTTCGATCACTCCCCACACGAAGTTTACGGCTGAAGCCTAT
>NZQM01000159.1 GCA_002695905.1 Parvibaculum sp. | reverse complement strand
GTCGGCATCGGTCAAGGGCCGCGCATCAGCATCCCAAAGCCAATCAGCGAGCTCACGAGGTTTCGCGCCACGCACATCCACCTCAACATCGCAGAGCCGCGCGGTGACGGTCGCTTTGTTGATACGCGGGTTCGGTAGATAGGAGAACAGACGAAGATCAACCATTGGATCGCTTCCTGATACATAAGTTCTAAAAAGGAACTTGGGTAACATAGGCTGAATATCAAGCGTCGATCGATTGATCATCTTGCCTTTAAGCATCTTTTTTATATAATTACTGTTATGCCAAAAAAAGTAGACCATACAGAAAGAAGACGCGCCTTTGCAGAAGCCGCCGTCGAAGTCATTGGGAAGCAGGGTCTGGATGCTGTACGTCTTGTTGATGTCGCCCGCGTCGCAGGCGTCACAACGGGCAGCCTTACGCACTATTTCAATGATAAAGACCAGTTGATTGCTGCAGCCCTGGAAGAAGTCATTACCCAGGCACACCGTCGCGGGAACGAGGATGCCGGAAGCCTGTTTGAGGCCGCGGCAGCTTTCCTGCCGCTTGATGAAAGCGGGCAGCTCGCGGCCCGCGTCTGGCTTGCCTTTTTTGATCAGGCGCTTACCAGCGAGACGCTCGCCGATATTCACCGGCAATATTATGACGAGTTTCAGTCGAGCCTGGTTGAGCGCCTATCCAAAGAAAGCGAAGTGCCGAAAGAACGGCTCACCATGCTGGCAAACGCAATTATTGCCATTGTCGATGGCCTCCTGGTTCGAGCGACCCTCGATCCGAACGGCTGGCCTGCTCAAAAACAACTCGATCACCTGAATCTGATGCTTCGCTCTTTGCTGGGCGACACAATGAGAGCGGAGGAAATCCTATGACCACACCAAAACTAGAAACCCTGCCGACAACGGCCACCAAAGACGAGATCATGGCAGTGATCAATCGCGACGGCGCGGTCATTCTGAAAGATGTGCTGAGTCCTGAGCAGGTCGCCACCCTGAATGCTGAAATCGGCCCCTATGTGGACGCCACAGAAGAAGGCAGAGACGATTTCACAGGTCGTCACACGACGCGGACAGGCGCCTTGGTCGCCCGCTCGCCCATGTGCCGAGAAATGGTGATGAATAAGAACATTCGCGGGGCAGTCGCCGATTTTCTGCTGCCCAATTGCGAAGCCTATCAGCTTCATCTCACTCAGGTGATCCGCATCAAGCCCGGCCAGCCAGAGCAAGCCATCCACCGGGACCGCTGGGCCTGGGGCAAATACCTGCAAGGGATTGAGCCGCAGCTCAACACCATCTGGGCGGCAACGGACTTTACGAAGGAAAACGGAGCAACTCAGGTCGTTCCAGGTTCAATCACCTGGCCGGATGACCGCGTCGCCAAACCAGAAGAGATTGGCTACGCCGAAATGTCCGCAGGATCTGTCCTGATTTACACCGGATCCGTCTTCCATGGCGGCGGCGCCAACAAGTCCAATGGGGACCGGGCGGGCATCAACATTACCTACACTCTGGGCTGGCTCCGGCAGGAAGAAAACCAGTATCTGTCCTGCCCACCAGAGATCGCCAAGGACTTCGATCCTGAGCTCCAGGCTCTTCTGGGCTATGCCATGGGTTCCTATGCGTTGGGCTATTACACCCCGCCACTGCCAGCCGGGGAGGGCCCAGAAGTGGTGCCACCGGAATTCGCCCTCGGCGTCAAAAGTTCAGGCTCAGCCTTTGGATCTGCGGAACTTCTGGAGGCAGTCTCAAACAGCGGTTCATCCCAAAAACAAGCATGAGGCCCAAGGGCTTGAAAAACCGGCAAAAACGGCCTCCAAACCCGCCCGAATCCGGTTGACAGCCCCCGCGCCACGGCTATAGTGCGCGCCACTCCCAGCGGTCCCCGCCATCCATCCGGATGGTCGGCAGGGCCGCTGGATTTTGTTTTGCATGGAATTTCAAGATGTTCGCAGTTATCCGCACTGGCGGTAAGCAATATCGGGTCGCTAAAGACGACGTGATCAAGGTCGAAAAACTCGGCGGCGAAGCCGGTGATAAAGTCGATCTGACCGACGTTCTGATGGTTGGCGGCGAAGGTACCGACACTAAGGTCGGCGCACCTCTGATCAGCGGTGCTTCAGTGAAAGCTGAAATCGTTGAGCAGGGTCGGTCGCGCAAGATCACGGTCTTCAAAAAGAAGCGCCGCCACAATTACCGCCGCACGGCGGGGCATCGTCAGCACGAGACGCTGCTGAAAATCACGGACATTGCTGCGGGCTAACAAGCATTTTCAGCAAACTCGTTTTTCGGTTCGAAAATGCGACAAAGAAAAATGTTCCAGCGCACCGGCTCTGGAAATTGGAGTTAGAGAAAAATGGCTCATAAAAAAGCAGGCGGTTCATCCCGTAACGGTCGCGACAGTGAAGGCCGCCGTCTTGGCGTCAAGAAATCTGGCGGCCAGGCGGTGATCCCAGGCAACATCATCATTCGTCAGCGCGGCACCAAATGGCACCCGGGCGAGAATGTTGGCATGGGCAAGGACCACACGATCTTTGCAACTGTTGAAGGCACAGTGAATTTCCGCACCCGCGCAGGCGGCCGGACCTATGTCTCCGTCCTTTCATCGGACGTACCGGCAGCGAAAGCAGCAGATTAAATAGCAGGGGCAATCGTCGCCTGCGGGTGGCGAACAGACCTGAAGATTTCGAGAGAGATGGTTCGCCATCTCTCTCTTTTTTTGTTCTCTCTCGGCATGAACACAGCAAGTGTTTTCAGGAAAAGTGCCAAATCAACTTTTGGGGTTTTCCGTCCGAAAACACGACGAACAAAAGCCCGGGAGGGATTGCCATGATTGCGGAGACACTGAGCTTAGCCGGAGAGAACATAAGATTGCGCCCATTCACATTGGAAGACGCACCCCGTGTGCAGGAGCTTATCAGCAATTGGAACGTAGCCTCGATGGTGGCCCGCATTCCCCATCCTTATCCTGAGGGAGGAGCAGAAGAGTGGATCGCCGGTCACAATGAACGCCGGGCCGCAGGTGACAGCTGGCCCTTTGCCATTGAGACAAAAAAGGCGGGGCTTGTGGGTACAATCGGTCTCGGCACGACCGAGAGCGGCTCTATGGAGATCGGCTACTGGATCGGCGAACCCTATTGGGGCAAAGGCATTGCCTCTGAGGCCGCCCGAGTCCTGGTCGAATTCGCTTTCGACATTCTGGGCGTCGAACGCCTCACAGCCGGTCATTTTGGAAGCAACCCTGCCTCCGGTCGGGTCCTGAAAAAAATTGGTTTTGAGGAAGTTGGCAATGACAAACGCTTCTGCCTAGCCCGCGACGAAGAGCTAGACTGCATCGTGCTGGAACTGACAGCCCAACAGCACCGGGAAAGCACATGATGACCACGATCCTGACCACCGACCGCTTGCGTCTCCGCACGTTTGAGCCAGAGGACGCAGCTCTCGTAGCCGAATATGTAGGTGACTGGGATGTCTGCTCCAAACTCACCCGCGTGCCTTATCCCTATACACGGGAGATGGCAGACCAGTGGGTCGCGAGCCACAACGCCTCCCCTGACATCATTTGCGCGATTGAGGTAGACGGCGCGTTCGCAGGCTGCATCGCTCAGGAACTCGAATATGGCTATTGGCTGGGCAAACCCTTTTGGGGGAAGGGCATCATGACAGAGGCGTCTCGTGCCTTCGTTACCTACCTCTTTGAGGAAGAGGGCATGCACGACCTCGGCGCCTCCTTCTTTAAAGACAACCCGGCGTCCGGCGTTGTGCTTGAACGCTGTGGCTTCTCAGTGACCGGCGAAAGCAAAGTCTTCTGCCTTGCGCGTGATGCCGAGGTAGACCGCTATGACGTCACCACCAATCGGCATGTCTGGGAAGATCTGAAGGACAACTGGTAGGCACATGAAACGCGTCTTTACAATGCCCGGCGACACGCAGCCCGTTCTGACAACAGAACGACTGATGCTCCGTGCGTTCAGGCTTGAGGATGCCGATACCGTCAGTCAGCTGGCTGGCGAATGGGATGTCGCCCACATGATGGCGCCCGTGCCCTATCCTTATCCTCTCTCGGCCGCGAAAGACTGGATCAGAAGCCATCGTCAATGCGCCATTGAGGGCACCGACCTGACCTTCGCAATCTGGCAAGGCGATACGCTGATCGGTTCCATCAATATTGAGAACCGCGGCGACGACACAGCGGGCATCGGCTATTGGGTCGGCAAAGAATATTGGAACAAAGGCTACGCGAGCGAAGCCGTAACCGAAACCCTCAGCTACGCCTTCGGCGAGCTCGGCATTAACCTTCTTCTCACGGACCTCTTCGCCGACAACCTCGCATCTGCGCGTGTTTTGGAGAAAGCGGGCTTTGCTTTTGCCTGTGAAAAGTCCGGCTGGAGCGAAGCCAGACAGGAAACATGCCCCAAACGTGAGTATCGCTTGACCCAAGCGCGCTGGCAGGCTCAAAAGGGGCTGTTATGAAATTCCTGGACCAAGCAAAAATCTATATCCGCTCTGGCGATGGCGGTGCTGGCTCGATCAGCTTCCGGCGGGAGAAATATGTCCAGTTCGGGGGGCCTAATGGCGGCGACGGTGGTCGCGGCGGCCATGTGATTGTGGATTGCATCGACGGCCTCAACACCCTCATTGACTATCGCTACCGCCAACACTTCAAAGGCAAGACCGGCGTCCACGGCATGGGTCGGGACCGATCCGGTCCCAATGGCGAAGATGCCATCCTGCAGGTGCCCATTGGCACGCAGATCTTTGAAGAAGATAACGAAACGCTGATTGCCGATATGACAGCGGTGGGACAACGCGTTGTCCTTCTACAAGGAGGCAATGGCGGCTTCGGCAACGCCCATTTCAAGACCGCAACCAATCAGGCGCCCCGCCATGCCAATCCTGGCCAGGAAGGCAAGGAGATGTGGATTTGGCTGCGGCTGAAACTCATCGCCGATGCTGGCCTTGTCGGTCTGCCCAATGCAGGCAAGAGCACATTTCTCGCCGCCGTCTCGCGCGCGAAACCAAAAATCGCGGACTATCCCTTCACGACCCTCAATCCAAACTTGGGCGTCGTCGATATGGAAAATGATGGCTTCGTACTCGCGGACATTCCCGGTCTCATTGAAGGCGCACATGAGGGGGCAGGCCTCGGCGACCGGTTCCTCGGTCATGTAGAGCGCACCAATATTCTTCTCCATCTTGTCGATGGGACAGAGGAAGACGTCGTCAGCGCCTATCAGACCATCAAAGGCGAACTGCAAGCCTATGGACATGGACTTGCAGAAAAACCCGTCATCGTGGCGCTCAACAAATGTGATGCGTTGACCGACGACGTTGTTGCCGAACGCAAAGCAGCGCTGGAAAAAGCAGCGGGCCAGGAAGTCATGATCCTCTCCGGTGTGTCCGGTGAGGGCGTACGTCCCGTGCTCCACCAACTGCTCAGAGAAATCACTCTGCATCGCGGGAAAGAAGCCCAGCCTGAAGAAGACGAGGTGTCCGCCCCTCAAGGGTGGCAGCCATGAGTTCGCGGCTGGAGAAAGCAAAGCGCATTGTCGTCAAGATCGGGTCTGCTCTTCTCGTTGAAAACGAGACAGGCAAGCTGAACCGGTCGTGGCTTGACGCACTGATGGACGACATCGCCGCGATGCACACAACGGGACAGGACATTGTCATTGTCTCGTCGGGCGCCATTGCGCTTGGCCGTCATGCTCTCGGTCTCCCTGGCGGGTCTTTGAAGCTTGAAGAAAGCCAGGCCGCTGCGGCAGCTGGGCAAATTCATCTGGCACACGCCTTTCAGGAAGCCCTGGCTGAACGGAACCTGTCGACTGCTCAAGTCCTCGTTACCCTGGACGATACCGAAGAGCGACGGCGTTACCTAAATGCACGCTCAACCGTTACGACGCTTTTAAAGCTCGGTGCGGTTCCGGTAATCAATGAGAATGACACCGTCGCCACAGCAGAAATTCGCTATGGCGACAATGACCGTCTCGCCGCGCGCGTTGCGTCCATGATCAGTGCCGATTGTCTTGTGCTTCTTTCCGATATTGATGGGCTCTACACCGCACCACCAGGCGAGGCGGGCTCGAAGCACATTCCCGAAGTTGCCCACATTACAGCGGAGATTGAAGCTATGGCAGGCGACGCAGGGTCGGATCTATCGCGGGGCGGCATGAAAACAAAAATCACTGCGGCGCAAATCGCCACGCAAGCAGGCTGCCACATGGTCATCACCAATGGCCGAAACACCCATCCGCTGAAAGCACTGGCTGAAGGTGCCAGGTGCACATGGTTCGATGCTCATTCTGACCCCAGCACCGAACGCAAACGCTGGATCGCGGCGACCCTTCAAGCCTCAGGCGCACTACTGGTGGACAGCGGCGCTGCCAAAGCGCTCGCCGAAGGCAGGTCACTTTTACCCGCCGGCGTTGTCGGCATTGACGGCACGTTCGACCGGGGCGACGCAGTTCTCGTGAAAAACGGGTCCGGCGAAGAACTGGCACGCGGTCTCTCCGCCTATTCCAGCGCAGACGCCAAGGAAATAGCCGGTCATAACAGCAGTGAAATTGAAGCTCTTCTGGGCTATCGTGGGCGATCTGAGATGATCCACAGGGACGATCTGGTCCTCAAGAAAACACTCAGAACCGAAGACACGAACCAAAGTTAGATTTGGGACCTAAAGTAGAAAACAGGGATAAGGCAATGAGCATCGCCGATCTGAATGCAGCAAATGACGATATTGAAGCCATCATGGCAGATATCGGTGTGCGCGCCCGCGCAGCCGCAAAGAAGCTCGCGACCATCCCGACTAAGCAGAAAGATGCAGCCCTTCTGGCAAGCGCCACGCTTGTTCGTGCCAATGCCGGAGACATTCTGGAAGCCAACGCAAAGGACATGGAGGTCGGGCGCTCAAAGGGCCTTTCAGCACCAATGATGGATCGCCTGATGCTGGACGATGCGCGCATTGAGACAATCGCCAAAGGCATTGAAGAGGTCGCAACCCTGAAAGACCCTGTTGGCGATGTAATGGCGGATTGGGAGCAGCCCAGCGGCCTTAACATTTCCCGTATCCGGGTGCCCCTTGGCGTCATCGGTGTCATCTATGAAAGCCGTCCCAATGTAACCGCAGACGCAGCCGTCCTTTGTCTGAAGGCGGGAAATGCAGCCATCCTGCGTGGTGGCTCCGAGAGCTTTCATTCAAGCCGCGCTATTTTTGACTGCCTTGAAGAAGGCATGACGGCCGCCAACCTGCCAGACGGCGCGGTACAGATCGTGCCCACCACGGATCGTGCAGCCGTCGGCGAAATGCTGAAAGGCCTCGACGGCAATCTCGACCTCATCATTCCCCGTGGCGGACGCTCACTTGTGGAGCGCGTGCAGAACGAAGCCCGCGTGCCTGTCTTCGCGCATTTAGATGGCCTGTGCCATGTCTATGTGGACAGAGACGCAGACCTCAAGATGGCGCAGGAAATCGTCGTCAACGCCAAGATGCGGCGCACAGCCATTTGTGGCGCCGCAGAAACAGTGCTGGTCGACAAGGCAGCCGCTGACAGAAACTTGCGCCCTATCGTCGCGAGTCTCATCGAGGCTGGATGTGAAGTGCGTGGTGACGACGCCACTCAGGCAGCTGACGGCCGAGTAAAGCCTGCAACCAATCAGGACTACGAGACCGAATATCTCGATGCGATCATTTCCATCGCCGTCGTAGACGATGTGAAAGATGCCATGCGACATATCAGTGAGTATGGCTCGGACCATACCGATTGCATCGTGACGGAAAATTCGGAAACAGCGGTGCGCTTTCTCAATGAAGTCGACAGCGCCATCGTACTGCACAATGCGTCCACGCAATATGCGGACGGCGGCGAGTTTGGCATGGGCGCAGAGATTGGGATCGCGACGGGCAAGTTCCACGCACGCGGACCCGTCGGACTGGAGCAGCTCACCAGCTTCAAATATCAGGTGCGCGGAACCGGTCAGACACGGCCCTAACCAAACGTGAACCTCCCTCTCGCAACCTCACCAGGCCTCAAAGTCGGGCTCCTCGGCGGCTCGTTTAACCCCGCTCATGAAGGCCACAGACTTGTATCGCTGATGGCGCTCCGCCAAATGCAGCTTGATCAGATCTGGTGGCTGGTCTCGCCGCAAAATCCCCTCAAGTCAACACGCGATATGGCACCGCTGGACGTGAGGATGCGAGGAGCAAAGCAGTGGGCGGCCCACCCGCGGATTATCGTCACAGACATTGAGACTCATATGGGAACCAGGTTCACCGTCGATACGGTGGTGGCCCTTCAGCACCGCTACGCCCAGGTTCACTTCGTCTGGCTCATGGGTGCGGACAATATGATCCAGCTGCCCCGCTGGGCGAAATGGCGCGAGCTCGTCGAAACCATCCCCATGGCGATCTATCCCCGCCCGGGTTTTAACTTGAAGGCCCGCCTGTCTCCGGCTGCCACAACCTACCGGTCCAGCTGGTTGGACCCGTCCGATGCCGCCTTGATTCCCAGGCTCGCAGCGCCCGCCTTTTGCTTCCTGGAAGGCCCTCAGAATCCAATTTCCGCTACGCAGCTGCGCATAGAGGCATAAAGCCGCTCCACAACACCAATCTAAGACATTGAAAACAATGATTATTCAACTGAATCCATCATTCATGCGGGGTTTCATTGAATTGTCGCGGGCAAGCAGTCATATTTCCCTTGAAAGGCGCGAGCCGCGTCTCTCGCAGAGGCCAAAAAGCCCCTGCTGTCATCATGCATAGGGACCCCGAAACGGGGACAAGGAGTTATCCCTGAGCGCTCAAAATATGGACTCAAATGTCCAATCTCAGTCATCACAGGGCCGCAAAGCCGCCCTCTCGGCTGATGAAAAATCAACCCACGCCCAATCAAACGCCATGCTCGATCTCGTTTTGACTTGTCTCGATGATGACAAGGCGGAAGAAATCGTGTCGATCAGTCTTGAGGGAAAATCTGCGATCGCCGACCACATGGTCGTCGCAAGCGGGCGCTCTCAACGACATGTTGGTGCATTGGCGGATCATCTAACACGGCGCATGAAAGAAGAAGGCTTCGGCAGCGCACGCGTAGAAGGTCTCACGCAATCTGATTGGGTTCTGATCGATGGCGGCGATGTGATCATTCACATCTTCCGGCCAGAGGTTCGCGAATTCTACAAGCTGGAAAAGATGTGGTCGGCCGATGTAACGGCTGAGCGGATCGCCATCAGCTAGTCCGCGATGCGGGTAGAGATTATTGCCGTGGGCCGGATGAAGCTGGGCCCAGAGAAGGACCTTTTCGACAATTTCGCAAAACGATTCGATGGTCAGGGCAAGACACTAGGCCTCGGGCCACTGACTCTTACCGAAGTGGAAGAAAAGAAGAACCTTGGGCGCGCAGAACTTTCTGCCCGCGAAGGTGAAAAGATCCTCCAAGTCCTACCCAAAAGCGCGAAACTTATTGTCCTCGACGAACGCGGACGCTCTTTGAAAAGCAAAGAGTTTTCCCAAAAGCTGAGCCTTTGGCGCGACGAGGGCGCACCCGCCTGTGCATTCGTGATCGGCGGTGCCGGGGGCTTAAGCGATGAGGTGAGGAACCGTGCAGATTTCAAGCTCTCATTCGGGTCTCAAACATGGCCACATATGATGGCGCGGGCTATGTTGTGCGAACAATTGTACCGAGCAGCAACAATTCTAGCAGGCCATCCCTACCACCGCGACAGGTAGACAGACCCTCGACTCTGGACAGGGTATGACCCGCTCAGTAGGGTCGCTCCCTTCCCACTGGTGAAGAGCGATTCATTATTTTCCGCACTGGCGCGTGTGTCAGTGCATTGAGAGCCAAAGACTTCAGGAGAGACACTTAAATGGCGCGCGCGACAAGCACAGAACCCGTCATACTTACCATTCTGGACGGGTGGGGAAATCGCGCAGACACCGATGGGAACATGATTGCAAATGCCAAGACGCCTATCTTCGATCGCCTGGCCGCACGCGGCATGCGCACCATGTTGGCCGCAAGCGGCGAGGCTGTTGGCCTTGGCCCCGATCAGCCGGGCAACGTAGAAGCCGGACACCGCACCATCGGCGCGGGCCGGACGGAACATCAATTTGCCGTGCGCGTGAACGCCGCATTTGCCGGCGACGGGCCGGAACCTATTGCAGACAATAGAGAGCTGCAGGATCTGATCCTCAAAGCGCGCAGTGTCGGCGGCGCCATTCATCTCGTCGGGTTGATCTCCCCCGCAGGCGTTGAGGGGCATCAATATCATTTGGCTGTGCTCGCTGCGCTCATGAGCCATGAAGGCGTCCAGGTCTGGATCCATGCGATCCTGGATGGCGAGGACACGGACGCGCAAAGCGGCGCGGACTGTTTGGGTGAGTTCCTGCATGACATTGAAGGCGCAGATAATGCACAGCTCGCATCGATTATGGGGCGGCGCTACGCCTTTGATCGCCTCCAGCGCGAAGGACCAACCGGCCTCGCGTTAAAGGCCATCGCGGAAGCCGGTGCGGTGGCAGTCGACTACGCTGTTCCTTATGTCGCTGAGTGCTATGAAAAAGGCCTTTGTGATGCCGACATCCCACCTGCCATTCTCGCTGGCTATGGAGGTCTGCGTCAGGATGATGCCTTGTTGCTCGCCCTGCTGCGGGCGGATGGAGCAGCGCCTCTTATGGCGGCCCTGTCAGGCGCAGCTGAAACATCAGCAGACGGTGTTCCCCCGGTAGAGCTGTCGGCGGTTTGCAGCCTCACACCTCTCGCATATCCCTTGCGCGACCAGATACCCTCTCTATTCGAAGAGGCTAGACTGAACGGAACCCTGAGCGAAGCTCTGGCAGCAGTCGGCAAAAAACAACTCTATCTCTGCGATGAAGCCTCTCCTTTTGCCTTGGGCACTTATCAGCTGGGCGGCAGACCCGCTGCCTTTGAGGGCGAGACACACGTCGCGCTGCCAAGCCCCAAACGCCAACAGTTTGAGAAAAAGCCAGACCTTGCGGCACTCGATCTGGCCAATGAAACCGTCAGCGCTGTGAAAGCAGGCAGTGCGGACGCGATCATCGTACATTTCCCGAATGTGGGCCTTGCCGCCCGCACTGGAGACCCCGCTTTAGTGAAGAAGGCGGTGGAGATCGTCGACAAGTCACTCGGCAAAATCACCGCAATTCTGGAAAAACGCGGTGGCACCCTGATGATTACGGCATCTCACGGCAATGCTGAGGACATGCGCACTGATGATGCTGGAAAAGCCAATGCGCGAAACACCCGGGCTGCTGTGCCGCTCGTGATTGATGGACCACCGGCCACAATGGCAAACATTGCACTGAAGCCTGGCCGTCTGGAAGATGTGGCGCCCACTTTTCTAGCGATCTTTAACGCGCCACCACCCCAGGAAATGACCGGCACGTCACTCCTGGTGTCCAATGAGGCGGAGGCCCATGAGGCCGTTTAACACAGCCTGCACCCTGACCGGCGCGGCGCTGCTGAGCGTGGGCTTTGTTATGAGCCCGCCGTCCTCAGCGAATGAGACTGACCCGACGCGCCTTCAGGAACTGGAAGGCGAGATCGAAGACCGGGTCGAGCGTCGCAAACAGTTAGAGTCTGAAGCCAACGCACTCGCCGATGAAGTACAAGAGATCCGGCAACAGCTCATTGAAGCAGCGGCCAGAGTTCAAGCGCGTGAACGAGATGTAACGGAATCAGAAACCAGGCTTGCCGGCCTGGAAGCTGCCCGGGCCGTACTCTTGGCACAACTGGAAACACGCCGGGCAGAACTCACAGATACCCTCGCTGCCCTGCAACGACTTGACCGAAACCCGCCGCCGGCTCTCGCCGTGCGCCCGGATGATGCGGTGTCGGCTATGCGAAGTGCTCTTTTGCTCTCCACCATTGTGCCAAAACTCGAGAAAGACGCTCGTGAGATACGTGAGCGGTTGGAAGAACTGGAAAAGGTAAAAGCAGACCTGGTCGCGGAACAGGAGACATTTGATACAGCATCTCTTGATCTGACCGGCGAGCGGGAAAAGCTGAACCAACTGCTGAAAGCCAAAGTCACCGCTCAAGCCGCCGCCAGCGCGTTGGCTGAGGAAGAAGCGGCAGCCCTTGCCACACTTTCTCGTGAGGCAAAAAGCCTCAAAGACTTGATCGCGCGCCTTGAGGCACGGGCCGCGAGCAGAACGCCTGTCCCTCGCCCCACCTTCACCGAGCCAGCAACACCCTCCGCCACAGACCCCACGCCGACCGGACGCCAGATAGCGGCGGTTGCCCCCAATCTCGCACCAAGCCACCTCTTCTCGGCTTCCAGAGGCCTCATACGCCCCCCTGTCGAGGGAGTTGCCCTCGGACGCTATGGAACCGATGATGGTGTGGGCGGAACGGTACAAGGGTTAACGCTTGAGACCCGGCCTGAAGCGCCGGTTACAGCCCCATTTGACGGCAGAATAGCTTTTGCCGGGCCCTTTAGGCGCTATGGGCAACTCTTGATCCTAGAGGTCGGCGAGGGGTACCATCTGCTCCTTGCGGGTATGACCCGAATCGATGGAATTGTTGGCCAAAATGTATTGGCAGGCGAGCCCGTCGGTGCGATGGGGCTGACCCGCTCTGAAGAGTCTTCGAACGCTGGTAGCGACAAGCCAGCGCTCTATATTGAATTGAGGCGAAACGGAACACCCGTCGACCCAAGACCCTGGTTTGTCGCAAGTGATAGGAAGGCCCGAGGCTGATGAATAGGTCCATAATTGCAAGTTTTGCTATTGGCACGCTGGTAGCCGGCATAACAGTCTTTGCGCTCCAGCCACTGACCAATGATTCTGCGGCCAATGCCGCGAATTCAGAGACCTATCGACAGCTCAACTTGTTTGGGGATGTCTTTGAGCGGGTGCGCGCGGACTATGTTGAGCCAACCGAAGACTCAGAGCTGATCGACAATGCGATCAACGGCATGCTCCAATCGCTCGACCCGCACTCAAGCTACCTGAATCCAAAAAACTTCCGCGACATGCAGGTGCAGACCCGCGGCGAATTTGGTGGACTGGGCATTGAAGTCACCATGGAGAACGGCCTGATCAAGGTCGTGACCCCTATTGACGACACCCCAGCCCAGAAAGCTGGCCTGTTGCCAAACGACCTCATCACGCATTTGGATGACACGCCAATCTTAGGTCTGACCCTTGGCGAGTCTGTTGAAAAAATGCGCGGGCCAGTCGACACAACAATTTCACTCACCGTTCTGCGCGAAGGCGTCGACGAACCGTTTGATGTGAAAGTTACCCGCGACATCATCACCATTCGTTCAGTCCGCTTCGAGCGGGACGACGACATTGGCTATATCCGCATTACAAGTTTCAACGAACAAACGTCGACAGGTTTGGATGATGCTATTGAAGAATTGTCCGAGCTGATCGGCGAAGACCGCTTAAAGGGATATGTCCTTGATCTGCGGAACAATCCTGGCGGCCTGCTTGACCAGGCCATTGCAGTCTCCGATGCCTTCCTCGACAAAGGCGAGATTGTTTCAACGCGAGGACGCCGAACCGAAGAAACACAGCGCTACAATGCCCGCGGCGGGGACAAGGTAGACGGCAAGCCGGTGATTGTTCTGATCAATGGCGGATCCGCCAGCGCGTCAGAGATTGTCGCCGGCGCGTTGCAAGATCACCAGCGCGCGACGGTTCTTGGCACCCGCTCCTTCGGCAAAGGTTCTGTCCAAACCATTATTCCCCTAGGCTCCGATGGTGCCATCCGCCTGACGACAGCGCGCTATTTCACCCCAAGTGGCACATCCATTCAGGCCACCGGTATTGAGCCTGATATTGAAGTGCATCAGGAAGTGGACGATGAACGTCAACGCAGAATAACCGGCGAAGCTGCCCTGCCAGGACACCTACAAGCAGAAAATGGCAAGGAAGAAGCTGCTGGCTCCCCTTCCTACGTCCCGGCAGATCGCGCCGACGATCTTCAACTGCAATATGCCTTGGACCTGCTAAATGGCGTCCGGACATATGAGGTGAAAGCAAACACGGAAGACCAGAGCGCGACGGTCGCTAACTAAACAGATACCAGACTGGGATATGGTGGAGAGTGGTAGGCTCTCACCCTAGCCACGACCTGGCAAATTGGAGCAGCCTGAGACGTGAGGCCCCGTCTCTGGTTTCAAAAAGGCAAATAACGGCCCCTTAAAGGACCGGATTGAATGGCAAGCAGTTCAACTGCAAGCACTGAGAAAAGGCGACTATTGCCCAACATGGCGACCAGCCGCGTCAGCCCTTTGGCTGTCGGCGCGTTTGCGGTTGCCTTGTCCTATGGTGCTGTCATCCTCTGGCTCTGGGCGAGCGGCAATCCAAGCTATATTGGCCCACAGCAGGTTCTTGAGCTCACCACAGAGCCAGCTATTCCAGCTCCAGACATCTTGCGATCAGGAACGGCCGACGACCCGATCTCCCCGGCGCCTCTTGAAGAGACAAGCATATCGCTGCCGCCACCCCTTTCTCTGGAGCCTGCAGATCCGGCGCCGGAGCCCTCACAGCCTGACGAAACACCGAGGCCTACAAATCAGCCGATTGCCACCGTCACAGCGCTGCCGGCAGCACCCCTGCCAGGTTTGATTGCCAACGGGCCTCATGGACTATTGCCTGTCATTGGCTCTGCCGGTCAACGCTCATCAACCGCTTACGCGCGCCCCTCGGGTCTCACGGCGGCTAATGTTCGCCTGCCCCGCGTGGCCCTGGTTGTCGGGGGACTGGGCATCTCCGAAACGGCGACACGAAACGCGATCGAGAAATTACCACCAGAGATCACGCTCTCCTTCGCCCCTTATGGGCGCAACCTCCAGAGTTGGATCGACCAGGCACGCGCCGCAGGCCATGAAGTCCTGCTCGAACTTCCCATGGAGCCTTACGACTACCCTGCCAACGATCCTGGGCCCTATACCCTGCTCACGTCGCTGAGCACCGGTGACAATCTGGATCGCCTATCCTGGCTAATGAGCCGCTTTACCGGCTATGTCGGGGTGACGTCCTATCAGGGCGCGAAATTCACCTCCGACAAAGCTGCCATGGAACCCATTCTCGAAGCGCTTGAAAGTCGGGGCGTCATGTATGTTGATCCTGGCACAAGCCGCAGAAGCACAGCGCCAGAGCTTGCGCAAGAGTTGGGTTTGCCTTGGACCAAAGGCAACCGTTCTGTAGACCCAACCCGCACACCGCGCGCCATTGACGAAGCCCTTGTCTCCCTGCAACAGCAAGCAAGTCAAAACGGTGTTGTCGTCGGCCTCGGCACCGCCTTCCCGGTGACCATTGAGCGCATCGCGAAATGGACAGAAAACCTTGGGCAAGACGACATTGTTCTGATACCCGTGAGCGCAACAGCCATAGACGGCTGAAGCATTTCCAGCTGAAGTTGAAGCACTTCAGCGTCCGGAAATGCGATAGAAAGACTCCAACACATCTACGTTTCTGGGAAATCCATGTCAGCAAAAGCAACCGAACTGCCCTATCGCCGCTGTGTCGGCATTATGCTCGTGAACTCGGAAGGAAAAGTCTGGATAGGCGACCGCATCGGATATTCAGACAACAGCCATGACACCGCCTGGCAGATGCCCCAGGGCGGCATTGACAAGGGTGAAGAGCCAGCGACCGCGGCACTGCGCGAACTCGCAGAAGAGGCTGGAACTGACAAGGCAGAGATCGTTCAGGAATCTGAGCATTGGTATAATTACGATCTGCCCAAGGAGATTGTCGGCAAGGCGCTCAAAGGCAAATATAGAGGTCAGACCCAACGCTGGTTCTTGCTGCGCTTCACAGGCAAAGATAGCGACATCGATATTGCCGCCGATGACCATCAGGAATTTTCGAGCTGGCGATGGGCCGACATTGATGAGCTTGAAAGCCTCATCGTACCGTTTAAACGTGAAGTCTATGCCAAAGTGGTCGCAGAATTTCGGGAGACTGTTCAAACACTCGCTAAAGCCTAAGCCGCGAGAGCCTGGGCCTTCCGGGTCCGTCGCTGCCAAGCCTTCCACACAATCGGTTCCATCATTCGCATGAAGCGGCCATGTGGCGCAATGCCGACCACCTTCGCAATCATCGACACAAGGCGACTGGTATGTGTCCGCTTGTAAAGCACCAGCGCCCGCGCCTCATAAGCCGCTGCATATTTTTCGCGCTCATAAGCCGCGCCATCTCCAAGCTTGGTATTTGCCGCGAAGTAGGCAGACGCCAACTCGTCATCATCTGCTTCATTGACTCGCAACAGAGCAACCTTCGCCTTTTCAAACAAGGAAGCTTGCTCGTCAATCTCATTGAGCGTGTCGTAAAACAGTTTGTAATGACGGAACTCATCCGCAGCGATCCGCTGAGCGATCTGGCGCAGCACAGGCTCCTCAGTCGCTTCTTTGATCGCTGTATAGAAGGAAGACGTCCCGCTCTCTACAACGCAGCGAGCGACCAATTCCCCTGCACGCGACCCGCGCACGCTCTCTGTCGCATCTGTCGGGATATGGTAGATTTCCTGGAAACGCTTGAACGCCGCATCAAACGAGAAGTCCGGATCGGCAAGCTCCGCCCACTTGGCAAGCGCCGCCCCATGTTGCTCCTCTTCTCGACCCCACTGCTGGATGGTTTCCTGAACTTGCGGCAGATCCGAAAACACATTGGTGAGGTAAGTGACATAGTCGCCCGCATTATATTCAACCATTGCGGCCGCCTTAACGGCGGCTAGCAGGTCAGGGTCGACCCTCGCAGCATCGAACTGATCCCATACAATATCGTCCAACGTCCAATGATCGTCCATGCTCAATCCTGTCGTCTCTTGGCTCATGAAATAGTATAACGGCGCCCGCCCAGGCGCGACATCTTCTCCAAAGAAAAAGGCGGCACCCGAGAGGACCGCCCCAAATTCCAGGGTCTCTACAAGCGTTTCCAGGTGAAATAACTCCGGTTCACCGTCCGAAAACGCGACAATAGTAAAGTCAGATCAAAGCGCGGCGCGGAGTTCTTGAAGCTGGTCCAGGTGGGCCTGCGCCTTGGCTTTTGCTTCATCCGTTGACGCATCTTGCACGTCTTCACCCACATTCTTGATCCGTTGATCAAGAGCGGCAGCGTCCAACTCTGAAAGAGGCACAGCCTCTTCCGCCAGCACTGTAAGCCCGGCAGGTGTTACTTCCGCAAAACCACCGCGCACGAAAATGCGCATGTCCTGGCCGTCGGTGCCGCTGACGTCCAGCACGCCAACACGCAGTGTCGACATGACAGGCGCATGACCCGCCAGCACACCAAAGTCGCCTTCGGCACCAGGCACGATGACCATCTCAGCTTCCGTCGACATCAAAAGACGCTCAGGAGCTACGAGATCAAATTTCAGCTTCTCAGCCATGAGGCAAACCTCTGTTCAAGCTCTGAAGTTACGCAGCTTCCGCAGCAAGCGTTTCCGCTTTCTTCATTGCATCTTCGATCGTGCCGACCATGTAGAAGGCTGCTTCTGGAAGATGATCATAGTCACCATCGCAAAGGCCCTTAAAGCCTTTGATCGTGTCTTTCACGTCAACCAGCACACCTGGAGAACCGGTGAAGACTTCCGCCACGAAGAACGGCTGGCTGAGGAAACGTTCGATCTTACGAGCGCGGGCCACAACAAGCTTGTCTTCTTCAGACAGCTCATCCATACCGAGAATGGCAATAATGTCCTGAAGTGACTTGTACTTCTGAAGAATTTCCTGAACGCGACGGGCTGTTTCGTAGTGCTCGTCACCCACAACGCGTGGTTCAAGAATACGGCTGGTTGAGTCAAGCGGGTCAACAGCGGGGTAGATACCCTTTTCTGAGATCGCACGGTTCAACACGGTCGTCGCATCCAAGTGAGCAAACGAGGCAGCAGGTGCAGGGTCAGTAAGGTCATCGGCAGGCACATAAATGGCTTGCACGGATGTAACCGAACCCTTTGTCGTTGTTGTAATACGTTCCTGCAGCGTGCCCATGTCGGTTGCCAGCGTTGGTTGATAGCCCACCGCAGATGGGATACGACCCAAGAGAGCGGACACTTCTGAACCAGCCTGCGTAAAGCGGAAGATGTTATCCACGAAGAACAACACGTCCTGGCCTTCATCACGGAAATGTTCCGCAACGGTAAGACCCGTCAGAGCAACACGAGCACGCGCTCCGGGAGGCTCATTCATCTGACCGAACACAAGAGCACATTTGGAGCCTTCGCCACCGCCCTCTTTGTTCACGCCACTTTCAATCATTTCGTAGTAAAGGTCATTCCCCTCACGGGTCCGCTCACCAACGCCAGCAAACACGGAGTAACCACCGTGTGCTTTCGCGATGTTGTTGATGAGCTCCTGAATAAGAACGGTCTTGCCAACGCCCGCGCCACCAAAGAGGCCAATCTTACCGCCCTTGGCGTAAGGAGCGAGAAGGTCCACAACCTTAATGCCGGTAACGAGCATCTCAGCTTCAGTTGACTGCTCAACAAACTCAGGCGCTTCCTGGTGAATGGCGCGCTTAGCAGCTGTGACAACCGGGCCTTTTTCATCAACCGGCTCACCGATCACGTTCATGATGCGGCCGAGCGTTTCGTCGCCAACTGGAACCTCAATCGCAGCCCCGGTGTCGGTCACGTCCTGCCCGCGAACCAGACCTTCCGTCGCATCCATCGCAATGGTGCGAACCGTGTTCTGGCCCAAATGCTGCGCCACTTCGAGAACAAGACGGTTATCACCGTTCTTTGTTTCAAGGGCGTTCAAAATGGCCGGTAGTGCATCGTCGAATTCAACGTCAACAACAGCACCAATAACCTGGGTAACTCGTCCGACAGCGTTGGTCATATGTCTTTCCTCGGATCGGTTGCAGCCTCAACGCGAGGCTTGCGTCCAACAAAATATTTTAGAGCGCTTCAGCACCCGAAATAATCTCAATCAGTTCTTTCGTAATCTGAGCCTGGCGGGAACGGTTATAGGTGATCGTCAGCTTGTCGATCATCTCACCCGCATTCCGTGTTGCATTGTCCATCGCAGACATGCGCGCGCCCTGCTCAGACGCAGAATTCTCCAGAAGACCCCGGAAGATCTGCACCGCAATATTCCGCGGCAGCAATTCTTTCAGAATGTCTGTTTCTTCTGGCTCGTACTCGTATGCAGCACCACCCAGATCAACACTCTCATCTTCAGCGCCTTCGATAGCTTCAATCCGCGCAGGGATCAGCTGCAAAGCCGTTGGGATCTGTGTCACAACGCTCTCAAACTCTGAGTAGAAGAGCGTACAGACATCAAACTCACCCGCTTCAAAGAGCGAGAGAACTTGGGAAGCAATTCCGTCTGCATTCGCAAACGCAACCTGCTTCACCTCTGAGAGGTCAACAAAGTCAATGAACAGATCGCTGTATAGACGCTTCAGTTGGTCACGGCCCTTTTTGCCGACCGGCAAAATCTTGACCGTTTTTCCCTGACCTTGAAGGCGGATGATTTCTTCCCGAGCCAGACGCACGATGGAAGAATTGAACCCACCGCAAAGACCACGCTCAGACGTCGCGACAATCAACAGATGCGCATCATCTTTACCCGTGCCCACCATCAATTCAGGTGCACCATCGCGACCTTCCATACCAGCTGACAGGTTCGCCAACACACCGCTCATCCGAGCAGCATAAGGACGGGCTGCTTCAGCAGCTTCCTGTGCCCGGCGCAGTTTCGCCGCCGCCACCATCTGCATGGCACGCGTGATCTTCTGCGTGTTTTTCACGCTTGCGATCCGGTTTCTTAGTTCCTTAAGGCTGGCCATATCGCCATCAGTCCTGTTTGGTCAGAAGAAGGCTTTATGCAAACGCCTTGGTGAAACTCTCGACAACCTCTTTGAGGGTCGCTTCGGTCGCATCAGAAAGCGCAAGCTCCTGACGGATGGTGTCGAGAAGATCAGCGTTCTTGTCACGCACGGTGCGAAGAAGTTCTTCCTCATAGCGCCCAACCTCAGATGTTGAAATGCCATCAAGATAGCCATTCACACCGGCGTAAATCACAACAACCTGCTCTTCAATCTTAAGTGGCGAGAACTGGCCTTGCTTCAGAAGCTCAGTCAGACGCTCACCACGGTTGAGAAGACGCTGCGTGGTCACATCAAGGTCAGAACCAAACTGCGCAAACGCCGCCATTTCGCGATACTGCGCAAGCTCACCCTTAATCTTACCGGCAACCTGCTTCATCGCTTTCACCTGAGCAGATGAACCAACACGGCTCACCGACAGGCCCACGTTCACCGCAGGACGAATGCCCTGGTAGAAGAGATCTGTTTCTAGGAAGATCTGACCATCTGTGATCGAAATCACGTTGGTCGGAATGTAAGCGGAGACGTCATTCGCCTGGGTTTCAATGATCGGCAGTGCCGTCAGTGAACCAGAACCATTGTCTTCGTTGAGCTTCGCAGCCCGTTCGAGAAGACGTGAGTGAAGATAGAAAACGTCCCCAGGATAGGCTTCACGCCCAGGAGGACGACGAAGCAGAAGAGACATCTGACGATAAGCAACAGCCTGCTTGGAAAGGTCATCATAAACCGCCAGAGCATGCATACCGTTATCACGGAAATATTCGCCAATCGCACAACCAGCAAATGGAGCCAGGAACTGAAGCGGAGCAGGCTCAGATGCCGTCGCCGCGACAACCACTGAATATTCAAGAGCGCCGTTTTCTTCCAGCGTCTTCACGATCTGCGCAACGGTAGAGCGCTTCTGACCCACGGCGATGTAAACGCAGTAGAGCTTCTTGCTCTCATCATCACCGTCATTCAGAGGCTTCTGGTTGAGCATGGCGTCAATCGCCACAGCTGTCTTACCAGTTTGGCGGTCACCAATGATCAACTCACGCTGGCCACGACCGATCGGGATCAAAGCATCAATCGCTTTAAGACCTGTCTGCATGGGCTCATGCACAGATTTCCGCGGGATAATGCCCGGTGCCTTGACGTCCACACGGCGACGTTCCGTCGCCTCAATGGGGCCTTTGCCGTCAATGGGATTGCCAAGCGGGTCAACAACACGACCCAAGAGGCCCTTACCAACCGGCACGTCCACAATGGCACCAGTCCGCTTAACGGTGTCGCCTTCTTTAATGTCACGGTCAGAACCGAAAATCACGGCACCGACATTGTCGCTTTCCAGGTTCAGCGCCATGCCCCGAATTCCACCTGGGAATTCGACCATCTCACCAGCCTGCACGTTATCGAGACCGTAAATACGGGCGATACCGTCACCAACGGACAGAACCTGTCCGATTTCCGAGACCTCAGCTTCGTCACCGAAACCTTTGATCTGTTCCTTAAGGATTGCAGAAATTTCCGCGGCCTGAATGTCCATCAGCCAGCCTCTTTCATCGCAAATTTGAGGTTATTGAGTTTGGTGCGGAGTGAAGAGTCGATCATCCGGCTCCCCACTTTGACAACGAGACCGCCAAGCAGCTCCTTGTCCACCCGTGTTTCGATTTGTACGTCACGACCCATGGCGGCATTAAGCGCTTCTTTCAGCGCAGCAACCTGAGGATCGCCCAGCGGGTGAGCGCTGGTGACATCAGCAGAAATTTCACCGCGCGACTGAGCCAGAAGCTGGCTAAAAGTGCGGATCATGTCCTGAAGGGCAAAAATTCGGCGGTTGGCAATCACCACGCCGATAAAATTCTGGGTCAAAGTCTGAACGCCAGCCTTTGTCAGGATCGCTAACATGGCGGCGGCCTGCTCTTCGGTGGAGAAGACGGGGCTTCTCACAAGCCGTTTCAGGTCATCAGACGTATCGATCAGACCGCTCAGGCCCTTAAGGTCTGCAGCGACCATATCAAGGGCAGAGGCCTGCTCAGCCAGCTCAAAGAGAGCTGTTGCATAGCGACCGGCAACGCCGGAAGCGAGGGGTTTATCAGCTGACACGTGTGTGCTCGCAACGCTTGGTCTAGGACAGTTACCTGAGATTCCCGATTAGGCCAGGACGAACAGGTAACCTCCTGAAAACATTGATGTTATGGCAAACGGAAAACAGCCAACAAAGTGACCGCCCCCGAAACCGGGCGTGTGGTAACACGCAGGCATAGCAGGCGCAATGCCCCACCAAGAAATTGCGCCAGAAAATCGCGCAGGTGCGGCAATTCGACGTCATTTTTGTCGCACTTTTCCCGTAGACGGACCATTGTCGGCGAGTCCACCAAAACCAATCAGTCAAAGGAAGGAATAGGGATCCACATCAACAGAGACCCTGACCGCATTCGGCACCTTAACCCGTGACAGCCAGTCCGCCACATAATCCTGAATGGGCACGTTTCGGGTACTTTTCACCAGGAATCGGACCCGGTGACGACCGCGCAACAGCGCCAATGGGGCTGGGGCTGGCCCAAAGACACTGATTCCCTCTTGGGGGTCATGAGACCGCGCCAATTCCCTTGAGACCCCATGGACCTGTTGCGGATTGGGGCCCGAGACCACAATCCCCACCAGGCGCCCATAGGGCGGATAGCCTGTGCGCTCCCGCATTGAGGCCTCCCGCTCCAGAAAGCGATCCCGCTCTCCTTCAATGAGAGCCTGCATGACCGGGTGCTCCGGCATATAGGTCTGGAGATAAACGCGACCTGGCCGGTCGGCGCGCCCAGCACGCCCCGCCACCTGATGGAGCAGCTGGAAAGTGCGCTCGCCCGCCCGCAGGTCACCGTTTTCGAGCCCCAAATCCGCGTCCACCACCCCCACGACCGTGAGAAGCGGAAAATTGTGGCCCTTCGCCACGATCTGGGTGCCGACAATCACATCCACCTCGTGATCTGCGATCTGGCGGATCGCTTCTGCATGCGCCGCAGGCCCGCGAAGACTGTCTGACGATAAAAGCGCCAACCGCGCCTCAGGGAACTTCTGCACCACCTCTTCAGCGATTCTCTCGACGCCTGGGCCACACGCAATAAGAGCGTCTTCATCATTGCAGGACGGGCAAGCGCGCGGCACAGGCGCGGAGAAGCCACAATGGTGACAGGTCAGTTCCTTTCGAAACCGGTGCTCCACAAGCCAGCTGTCACACTCCGGGCAACCAATCCGATGCCCACATGTTCGGCACAGCGTGAGTGGCGCATATCCGCGGCGATTGAGAAAGAGCATGGACTGCTCGCCCTTCGCCAACGCCTCCGCTATCTCTCTTACGAGCGGAGGCGAGAGCCACTCTCCCTTTTCGGGCGGGTAAGCCCGCATATCAATCGCCCCGACCGCTGGCATCACCGCCGCGCCATGGCGTTCTGGCAGAACCAGATGGTCATATTTCCCGGACCAGACATTCGCCATCGTCTCCAACGACGGCGTCGCCGACGCCAACACCACCGGGAAGCCGCCAAGTGAGCCACGCACCACACTCATATCGCGCGCATTGTAGGCAACGCCGTCTTCCTGCTTGAAGGCACTCTCATGCTCTTCATCCACCACAATGAGGCCCAAGTCCGGATAGGGAAGAAAGAGCGCAGAGCGCGCGCCGACAACCGCTTTTGCGGTGCCATCTGCCACGGCCCGCCAGACGCGCTTACGCTCCTTGGTAGAAAGGTCAGAGTGCCATTCAGCCGGGCGACACCCAAACCGCATCTCAAACCGCTGCAGAAACTGTCCGGTCAGAGCGATCTCCGGCAGCAGGATCAAAGCCTGTCGTCCCTTCGCCAGAGCGGCAGCAACAGCTTCAAAATAGACTTCTGTCTTGCCAGACCCCGTCACACCATCCAGCAGTTGCGCTGAAAACCCACCCTGCTCAATTCGCGCCCGCAACTGTTCCGCCGCAAATTTCTGATCCTCAGAGAGCGCAGC
>NZQM01000158.1 GCA_002695905.1 Parvibaculum sp. | reverse complement strand
TCCAGTCAACACCTGGCCCTCATTAATTACAACGAGGTGGTGGAAATACAGCGTATCTCCCACTTTCACTCCAGTATCGAACTTCTCGGGTGTGCATACTACAGGGCCTTCCGTCACTCTGTTTTCGAACTCACTGAACCCTCTGGGCTTATGCAGCATAAAGCCAGATTCAGTCGTGACGGTTTCGTTGATCTGATTTTTCAGTTCAACAATAAAGATATCTAGTGTTTTCATTAAAAGTTCAAATCAAATTCAAGTACGCACGGCATTTCGTCTACCGCCTTCCAGAGGAGTGTCCCCTCTTCGCTTTCAATATAGATATGATATCTTGTCTTTCCAAATCTATGTAGGTGTTCTTCGTCCACGAGTATAGCGGCCACCTCTCCCTTTCCCGCTCTCATGCCTATGAAGTAGGCCATGCCGTTCTTAGGATCTTTCCCAATAACGATCTTTCTAATAAGTCCGTTCATTTTAGTTTAGTGATATGCCAAGATCCCTAAGGAGGTCGTCTAGGCCTGGATTTTCTTTATCGTACAGCTGAGTCATAAGCTCCTTCATGATCTCTAGCTCTTCTTTGTCTATAAGGTTGAATGTGTACATAGACTTGACATTCATCTGTCCTTCTTCCGAATCCTCTTCTTCGTCTATTATAGCCAAGACGCTGGATGATAGAACCTTGTCTTCATATCCATATCTCTTAATAGTGCCCTCTATCTCCTTGTATAGAGCGTAGATTTCCGCAACAAACATAGTATCGTTATCGCTCATCCCTTAAATTTGTATCAAATATACGAATAATTTATGCCTAAGTCCACTGTCAAGAAGTCTCGCCTTTTCCGTGACTTTTCTATGCTTGACCCAAAGAGGTTAGGTAAAAACTATTTGAAGAACATACACAATGTTCGCCTTGACTTTTGCGAGGACAACGAGTTGTCATGGGGATGGCTAGAGCTTCTTATCTGGCTTTACGACACCGAGTTCTTTACTATAGACTATGTGTCTGAGAACTACGGGATCAACAAGAAGAATCTTTCGGATAGGATGATCTACCCCATGGTTCAAAGAGGATACCTGTATAAGCACTTCGATAGGTTGACTCCGTCAGACACAGCCGAAGAGCATATCTTTCGAGATGAGACAAAGTACAACTACAGGGTGCGTTACGCCATAACCCAGAAAGCTAGAATGACAGTTCAAAGATTTTACAACTCTTTAGAGTCTTAAGATACTTCCTCTATAAAGAAATTGTCTATAGCAAGGTCTGCGGTGAATGCGGATCCCTCGGATCCAGGCTCATGAACTATGTAAAAGTAAAAGTTGCTATCGGTAGTTCTTACATCAATAGACCCACTTCCAGGTAGATCTATCGTGCTGACCTCAAAGTTTAAGACGTTGTAAGGAGAGCTTATAAGGGACTGATCGAATCCGTCGTGCTCGAAGACCTTTACTGCGGTAGTAGTGTTCGAAGTGCTTGCGTCGTCCATCCAAACCTGTAGCTTTCCTATTCTTTCGCCAAACCCATGAGCTTGCATCTCTACACGAACTACATTCGATGTAGAAGACATAGCCGCGCTAAAGTTTATACCTGGGGTTCTAACAAGAAACACTCTGGAGGAGTTAGTGTTACTGTATCCTGATTGGGTCGACGAAGACTCAGAGTAAATGTATCTACCGTTATCAGAAGAGGTCGTGTCTACTGTAGAGTCTGTTCTACTTGTGGGCGGGCCTTGGGGTCCTGTATTACTAGAGTTTGTTTGTCTTAATCCGTTAGCCCAAGACAGGGGATATATGTTTTCTGTCACTCCGTCTACAACTTTCGTATCCCAAACCCCCACCGAGGTTATATCATTTGCAACCAAGGGGTTGGCGGTGCCAGTCACAGCTTCGTATCCTTGGGCCCAGTTTGCGGGTAGAACGGCTTTTCTTACGGATCCTCCCGTAGTGTATGGGTTTATGGCTAGCACGTCTCCTCCGATAGGGTTAACTGATTCTGTTTTCTGAGAACTAGACAGCGCTATATTGAAGTCCGAGGAAAGCAGCGTAGCAAATGAGGGTGCGGGCGGGGCAGAGGTTGCGCCAGCGCTTTGTGATGATCGTAGTCCTAGTCCTAGCATTAGTCAAATATTACTTCGTAAAACGTCTTGCCCTTATCGTCTCTCTTAGCTTTAAGACAACGTCCACGATTATTCCCACCATAAATATAACTAACGTGAACCCAGTCTGGATTGTCCTCATCGCCAAATTCCCAAATGAGCTGATCGAACTCCAGATTATTTTTGATATAGTGGAAGATGTCACAGTTCGATGTACCGCCGAGGACATCTGCGTCCAAATCAAGTGCGCGGCCCTCCATGTGCTGACTACGTACTGAGCCACCGATCGCTTTGTTGAGCTCAGGCGACCTATAGCCGCTCGACACGAATACAGGAACTCCGATCCCATCCCTAACAGGTTGAAATACGTGTTCAGCAACAGCTCTAAGATTTTCGATAACCCAGTCTTCATGTGGTTGATTTGTTACTCCCAGGCGCTTCGCCGTGTCGCTTCTTAGGCACTCCCTTAGAGATAGATTTTTTGACAGCTTCATTCGTTATTCTTCGCTTTTCATTTTCGATAGACGGATCCTTTCTCTTCTTCTTGGTGTTGAAGTAGTAGTGCCTCACTTAGTACCCGTAAGTTTTCTGTACTTCTCTACGAGAGGCTTAGCGGCTGGGGTGCCCTTGACTTTTTTGATCTGAGCCTCCAGGCCCCTCATCATAGCAGCCTTCCTAGGGTCGTAAGACGGGAGTTTGCCCCCGTCGTCGTACTTCCTTTTCTGGCGCTTGTTGATACGAGCGGCCTTTCTGTCTCCACGAACGTCAGCTCTATCAGCTCCCTTTGCAACGACTTTTTTCTTTTTAGGTTTCATAGCGTTGCTGATGTGTTTAGATTCCCTTCGGGAACTTTTACTTCTTGATATCCCTCATTATTTTTTTATACAATGCTTGGCTGACTTCGCCCTTCTTGAATCCAAGACGTCTCTCTGCTCTGTTTGACTTTCTAATAGCCTTTTTGGTGTCCCTTTTTGTTCCTATGCCTCTAGCCTCGTCCTTTATAGCTTTTCTTGCAGCATCATTTCTAGACTCCGCCTTTGCGATCTTTTTCTTCTCCTTATCCCTGTATATTTCTGAGTATCCAGTCTTATTAAGCTGGTTTGACATGTAGTCCTCTTTAGCAAACGACTTTGAGTGCTTTCTTCGAATCTTCTTTTTTGGCTTCATAGTATGGTTGTTTTTTTTTACAAATGTAAGTTATAAGTTGTTATCTTCTAGGGATCACGCCTCTGCCCCGAAGGATGTCGGCCATGGTGATTTTTCCGTCTTTGTTAAGGTCGGGGAACTTCCCTCCTCTCTTGTATTCTCGCATACCGCGCATGACGCCTGGTGTGAAGTCTCCGTACTCACGACCTTGGTAGTTGACGCTGGTTCCGTCTTTCTTCTTGAAAGTCTGGGGACCCATCTTACTCATCTGTGAAAGAAGGTGTCCTACTGGGGAAGCCTTCAAGCCTCTTGGGCCGTCGTCAGGCCCATCCATAGCAGCTTCATCAAGCCTGTACTCTCCAGACTCCTGATCAAAAGCGATAGGGTAGTCAAAAGCTTTGTCTATCGCCATAAACTGTCCCATCCCCTGTTCATCTCTCTCCGAAACATTCGGGGCTTCGTTCCATGATCCAAAGACCTTTACCAGATTTCCAGTGCCGTCTCTGTACATGACATACTCACGACCGTCTTCTTCCTGTTGAACCTCGCCCTCTGACTCCCTTGGCAGTTTCAACTTGGGGTCTCCTTGTCCTTTAGGAACCCCCATCATTCCTCCATCCTGGAAATTTTTCTTTTCTTGCACCGTAGAATCGTAATCCTGACTGCGTTTAGCCCCTTTGCTTTTTAGGTAGTTAAACATATCATCGTAGCCATCAAACTCGTCATCAGGATTCCCCGTCTTGTAGTCTCTTTCGGCGGAAAAGGCGTTGCCACTCTTGTCTATAAAGACGAGACCGTCGTCGTTCATGCCGTAAAACTTAACACCATCTAGATCGTATCTAAAATCAAATCCGCCTGACCCCAGAGCTCTATTGTATTCCTCTTCCTTTCCTTTTCCTATGAAGCGAACACCGCTGAAGTTGGGGTCTTTCCGAATAAATCTAGGGGGCTTGGGGTCTCCCACTACGCCTCCCTCCTGAAAATTGCCCATAGGTGTAAGAACAGACTTCCCCCCGATCTCAGACACCTTAAAGTCTTCGTCGCTAAGCATGTCTCTTCCGTTTACATTGGAAAGAGGTATCCTCTTGTTCGCCGTCTCACCTCTGCTACCTGTAGGTAGGTAGATTCTTTTGGCTCCCGCGTCTTCTAACTCCTTAAAATCCATGTCGGTCATCTCAAGGATGTTTCCTTCATAGTCTGGGAGGTACAAGACGTAGTCTCTGAAGTCTTTGTCAGATGCTACAGGAGAAAAGTACTGGCCAGCATAGCTGCGGCCATCATTGTCGTCGTTACTTTTTTTTTTAAGAGCCGCCTCAAGCCCGCCTTCCATGAACTTCATGTATCCGCCGCCCTTGAACATGTCGCCTCGCTGCCCAGGAGCATCCTTAGGTCCGAATTGGTTGTCCCCCAGCTCCAAACGGTAACCATCACCATCCATAACTGCTGAGTAGGTTTTGTTTGCTGAGACAGTAAAGCCCTTAGGCACTGAAACGCGGAGTCTCTTGCCTCCAGCGTCCTCATAAACAATAAAACCATCCCCCTGATCAACGATACCTTGCTCGTGAACGGAAATGGTCTTCTTCTTTGGGTCTGTGACCCCGCCCATGGCGTATGATTTCTTGCCGTACATGTGTCCTTTTAAGATTTGACACAAATATAGGTATAAATGCTACCCGATTCGTAGCCCCCTGAACTCAAAACCAGTGGGACAGTCTCCGCGCCATCCTCAACAGTGAAAGTCACAGCTTCTATTCTTCCAAAAAAACTTACTTTGGAAGAGTATCACTAGCAATCAATCCTAAACCCTCACTTGACTGATTCGTTTGCGAAGTTACAACAGAAAAATTGAAAAGTCAAGTCCTCTAGTAAAGCTTTAAGTGGACAGCGTAGCCATTGTAAGCGATCCGCTTTGAAATTTATATGAGTAATAGAAAGGAGTGGGATTCATATATACCACACGTACACGCGCACGTATACCCAAACGCATCTGCAAACCCCGTACCTTGCCTTCCTGCAGGGTTTGGAGCAAATATTCAGCTTTTTGACCTAACGGATTGAGTTTGAGTGGATTGTGGCAGTTCAGTTGGAGTAGCTGATTAAGTAACAGCACTTCAAGATATGTCAGAGACATATTCTTGGTGGGAGCAATTCACCTCCCCTCCCTTGATTAACTTGTTAATCACCTCCTTCAAGATGGGTTGTTGAACCTCCTCATAGCTAACTTGTTAGCTTCCTGCGCCAAGCTTCCTTGAAGCTTTCCTCTGCGGTTCTCCAAGGAGAACTATGACGCCGCTGACTGAAGTCAGCCCTTCGTGTGTATGCGGTCTGATTGTCTTTTTTACCCTTTAGGGTAACATTCTTATCAGCAAAAAAAGATTTGGAAGTTGGCAGATGGTGGACTACTTTTGGGTAGAGAGAGTATCAAAGACTCTGAGTCTTACGAAGAGTCTTTGATACGAACTCTCTAAACTTACAGAAATTCAAACTTCATAATTCATTTCCAATGAAAAACCAATCAAGAATCAACCTCCTCAAGGAGGTTAAAACAGCAGTCAACACTGCATCCTTCTCGCCGACCGAAGGTCGAATCAAAGAGGCTAAAGCCTTGGTCTCTGACCTGATGTCATACGTTGAGAGCCTTGAGGCTCCGAAAGCCAAGTCTTCGAAGAAGAAGAGGAAGCAGAGGAAGGGCAAAGCTACACCTTCTACGAAGGTAGCTGACCGCCAAGAGAAGGCCTTCCATGGCCGCCCTGACACTCCCGTCACACCACGTAAGGTGAAGCACACGGCCTCCGTTGAGGAGGCTCGGAAGTCAGCCCAAGAGGTGTCTGACAAGTCAGGAGCCACGGCAAGAGCCAAGCGGCGGACCGAGGCTGTGTCCAAGGCACTCACGAAAGAAGCTGTTGCTTCTCCTGCTGATGTGACACCACCCTCTGCGTCGGAGGCTCGAATGGCTGACCTCGAAGCCAAAATCGAGGCTTTGCTTGCTCTGCAAGCCATGGGTCATGTAGACCTGACGTCACGTAATGAGAACGAAGTTCTCTTTAGCGACCTCCCTTTCGACCCAACCTCAACCCTCTAATTCATTGAAAATGAACTACCTTATTTCAGACCTTGATATCGAAGATATCGTACACATTAACGTCACATACCCAAAGGGTGAAACCCTTTCATTCGAAGCCTTCAGCGAAGCTGTCGATTGGCTTGACTACTTCGTTGATAACGAAGAGTCCAACGACAAACTCCGAATGCTTTGGGCCTTGCAGGGTCTGAAAGACCTCCTGCATGATGCCACATCAGGTGCGGTGGATATGACCATCTCCCGAAGCTTGTTGGCCCTTGGAAGCGGTTGCTCCATCGGCTAACCCTATGAGTGGGGGAGTATATACACCTTCTGAGTTTACGAAGAAGGTGATATACGACCCCTCTCTCTAACTACAAATTCAAACTTCAAATTCAACCTATATGAATTACGCAAAATTGCAAGCCTTGGTAGATATGTACCAAGCAATCGGGGCTGACGCCATGTACAACAGCGAAATCTTCGCCGCCTTGATATGTGACGAGCAGATGATGGTCACACAAGAAATCGACGACTTGTCATGAATGAGTATCGTATGACATACTACCGAGGACGTGACAGGGACGATTGGAGGGAGGAGAAATTCCTTGCCTACACCTTGGACCTTGCACTCGACCACGCTGTGGACTGGTGTCCTGATGGGTGGACGGTCAAGATTGTCGAAGCCGTCAAGCCCTAACGTGGGGGAGTATATACACCTTCTGAGTTTACGAAGAAGGTGATATACGACCCCCTCTCAACAACAAAATTCAAACTTCAAAATACCAATACAATGGTGAAAGACAATTTCTTTTCTCAACCCGTAGGACGTGCAGTCCTGTTCCTCAACGGCTTCCACTTCGGTGCGAACCTGACCACGCTCAACCGAGCGGCCAACCTTGTCCCCAAGGATGTTAAGGGCTTCGCAACCTTGGTTGCCAGCACCCCTGACGTCACTCCTGACGCGGTGCAAGACGTCGTGAACCTGCTCGGCGACTATGCTCACGATGCAGAGAACAACCTCATCTTCAAACTTCAGAACCAATGAAATTTACACAACACTTCAAGACCACGCTACCACACGTGGCAATGACCACGGCCTATGACGTGGACCAAGACCGAGCTACCAACGTAGTGATGGACTCCTCGGTGTCCATTGAC
>NZQM01000157.1 GCA_002695905.1 Parvibaculum sp. | reverse complement strand
GCCCGGATGATCTCTTCAACAAAAATGTTGCGCCGACGCACAAGAATGAGAACGTCCCTTGCTTCAATCGGGCGGCCCTCGCCTTTCAGAATTTCTTTTGTGGCGAGCCAGTGGGCGATGGTCGAGGCGATCCGGTCGGCAAGCCGCGCCTCCGGGCTTTGTGACTTTGGATAGTCAAGCGGCGCGTCCCAAGGCAGTGTCTCTTCTTCCTCGTCGGGGACACATGTCGGCCAGATTTCGACAAGGCCCGCGTCAAGGTCGCGGAACGGATAGTGCGTTGGCGGCTCTGCGTCTGCGTTAAGACCGGTCGCGGTTTCTTCTGTCGCAAAGACCTGATCGACCGCGTTCAAGACCTCCCGGGTGGAGCGAAAAGAGAGAAGCAGGTCCACCGGGTTCCATGCTTTACCTGCACCTTCTACCTTTGCCGCGAAGTGGGTTTTCATCTCTGCAAACTTTGCGGGGTCCGCCCCCTGGAAAGAAAAGATGGATTGTTTTTCGTCCCCCACTGCGAAGATGGTTCGGGTCAATTCGCGTGCCCCTTCGCCGGACAGGAACTCTTCGGCCAGGGCCTGTATGACTTCCCACTGGTGTGGGCTCGTGTCTTGGGCTTCATCCACAAGGATGTGGTCAAGGCCACCATCGAGCTTATAGAGAACCCAGGCGGCGGCTGCGGAGAGGTTCAGAAGGTCTCGGCTTTTCAGAATAAGATCTTCATAGTCGAGCATAGCCCATTGTTGCTTGAGCCTCTCAAAACGTTCCAGCAGTGCCGCTGACAGCACAAAGAGTGCGTGGGTTGAGGCAACGATGCGAGCCGCTCTCCGCTTCTCTTCCAGCTCCACAATGCGCGCCTGTTCCCGTTCCAGCAGATCCAAGAGATGTGGGTGCGCTTCGTGCACTTTCTTGGTGATGATGCTGGGTGTCAGTTTCCTTGGGTCGCCGTCCTGCTTAAGAAACGCTGTCTTGTAGACGTCCAGCACATCAGCGTCCGCCGACGCATTAAGAAAGGCTGTAATAGCCGCAGCTGTTTTGACGTCGGTCTTATTTCCATCCGCCAGGAGAGGGAGAGCCTCTTTCAGTTCGGAAAGAGCGGCGGTTTCCACAGCCGCGGCAATCAGCGTGTCTTCTGTATCTTCAGGTGCCACATGCAATAGGCCTGCAACCTGTTCCAGGATACCGGCCACGCCGCCTGCGTTCGCAATCTGTTCGGTCAGCCGGGCGCGCTTGCCAACAATCTCGCGAAAGAGATCATCAAATCCATATTCACCGACGAGCGAAGAGACGGTCTCAAACGCTTGTGCAACGTCGCCTTGTGAACCTGCCTGTTCCTCCTTTCCAATCTCGGAGAGGATTTCATCCCGCGCTTCTGCCATCAGTTCCGTTGCGGTGCGCTCATCCAGGATCTCGAAATGCGGTGGCACGCCCGCTTCCAATGGAAACCGGCCCAGCAGACGCTCACAAAAGGCATGTATGGTTTGGATTTTGAGACCACCTGGTGTCTCAATCGCTCGGGCAAACAGGAGACGCGCGCTTAAGAGCTTTGCCGCATCTGGTGCCGCGCCCTCAAGTTCCTGCAGCTTCTCCGCGAGAGCCGCTTCGTCTATCACAGCCCATTCACCCAAACGGTCATAGAGTCGGCTTGCCATCTCAGAGGCTGCCGCCTTGGTAAAGGTCAGGCAAAGAATGCGCTCCGGCTCGGTACCTGACAGGAGCAGCCGGATCACCCGGTTAATGAGGACATGGGTTTTGCCCGAGCCTGCATTGGCCGACACCCAGACAGATGCTTCCGGGTCGGCGGCAGCGGCCTGCCGTCTTGTGGTGTCATCGACTGTCAATGTGCCGGTTTCCGCCATCAGACGTCCCCTCCGCCCTGTGCGGCCGTCCACTCGCGGACGCGAGCCAGATGATCATAGTCTCCCCAAAGCGCCTGAAACTGAACTCGCGGACGGGACAGGAAGGGCGTGCCCTCGCTTTCATAGCGCTGCAAGAGGGCGACAAGTCCCTCCAACACAGCTGCCGCATCCGCGCTGCCATCCTGCGAAACTTTTTTCTCCGCAGCACCCGGATCCCCCCCAGAGAGATGCAGATAGGACAAGACCGATACCGGTCGCGCGGCGAGAGGCGTTCCGTTTTCAGCGACGAAACCACCGGCTGCTGCAATGGCAGCTTCCAATGGCAATTGCGGACTTAAGCCTACTTCCACCTGTTTCTTTGAAGGCGGTGTCCCGGTTTTGTAGTCATAGATGGCAAAGGACCCGTCGGCACGCTCGTCAACCCGGTCAGCGCGCGCAGACAATGTCATCGGTCGACCGAACCCCGGAAGAGCCAGCTCACCTTTAATCTCCGCATGGGTCCGGGTGAGCCCAGCACGTAGGTCGGCTTCCCATGTCGCCATCCAGCGGGCCACATCTGCATATCGCGGCCACCAGAAGGCTGTCACGCCTGGACGGTTCGGGGCCGTTTTAAAGGCCAGTCTGCCCATCTCAAGGAAAGCCGCCTCTGCATCTGTCGGCATAGCATCTGGATATTTCCGCGCGAAGTTTTCTAGCGCCTTGTGCAAAAGAGTGCCGCGCTCAAGGGCACCTGCATCTGCGTCCAGCGGATCGAGTGGTTTGAGCCGCAATACTTTCTTGGCATAGATCGCATAGGGGTCGCGGATCAAGGTCTCCACTTCGGTGGCGGAATATCTGTCCGGCCTTGATGCCAGAGGAGGTTTTGGCTGAGGCGCGGCCCGCGGCGTCACAGCTTCTGGCTCATCCAGCTTTTCAGCAATATGAAGATAGCTTGTCTCGGGCTTCAGTCCGTCTTTCAGACCCGCGCCTTTTAGCAGGCTATCAATCCGCAACAACCAGCGCGAGGCGACGGTCGGTGCCCCCTCCACCTTCAAAGATCGGGTGATGATCACATCGCCACCGCAGGCTGCCTGCACAAAGTCATGGGCGGACAGGCCGATGCGCCGTTCCGGTGGCTCAAGCCCCAGCTCCTCGCGCATGGGTCTGCTGAGCCAGGCATCAATGGGCGCTGCGGTCGGCCAGCTCTCTTCATTCAGTCCGCCGAGAACCACTCGATCGGCACTCAAAAGACGGGCTTCTAGGGGTCCCAAAATGAACAGTCTTGGATGTTGACCAAAGCGCGGCCTCACCATCCGTCCGGCGCTGAGCGTTTCGAACAAGCGCAAATAGGTAAGAGGTTCCATCGCGGTCAGACTGTCTGCCGACGCGAGCAGCGTCTCCATGAAGAGCGCTGTTGCTTCGCCTGCATCGCCACGATAGAGACGATCCGCTCCGGTGGCGTCATCGCTTGCCGCCAAGGCTTCTGCCGCCCGCAAATGGGCGTCAACCAAATCCCTCAAAGGCAGTTCGTGAACATCGTAACACTCAAGAAAAGGGGGGAGGGCCGCATCCAAACGGTTGATGAGATCCACCAGCCGGTCTTTCTTGTCACGCTCCAACTCTGTCTGACCCAAAACATCCCGAAGACCAGCTATGTCCGGGCCGGGACGGGGACCGCGCAAGAGTGCGCACTCTAGCTCTCGCGTTCTCTGACCGCATTCCGCCGGACTCAATCCCAAGGCTGTGAGCGGATGTTTCAACAGGTCTAACAGAGAGACAGGCGCGAGGCCCTCCGATGCGGTGACGGCCAACAAGCCCAAGAAACCGAACGGCGCTGTCCCGGTGAGTGGTGTGCCCGCACTATCGTCAATGGGAATGTCCCAGCGCCCCAGCTCTTGCGCTACACGCCGTGCCAATGAACGGTCAGGGGTTACGAGAACGCCGGTGCGCTCAGGGACCTCCAAGGTTTCACGTAGCGCACAGGCAATTGCCGCTGCTTCCTCACGTGGGGTCGGTGCCTCAATCAATATGAGACCTGTTGTGGCGGCGGCTTGATCGAAAGCGCACGCTTCACGCCCACTCCAGGCGTCTGTGGTTTCTGCCGGACGCAGCGCCTCTGACAGAAAAGAGGCGCGCTCCTCCGCGACAGCTGACGGGCTCGCATGAGGCCATGTCTGCACCTGCTCTCTGTTCGCCCCGATGCTCACCAGCAATTGCTTCATACCATATTGCGGATGAGACGGCCCCACAGCCTGCCACCCTCGCGCATCAAGCGCCTGGTCAAGACCGGGGAGAATCAACGCGCCCTTGGGCAAAAGCGCGACGGTCTTCAGCAAGTCAGCCGTCGCTGGAATAGAGCCCGTTGACCCTGCCGCGATGACCGGATGAGCGGGTGGATTTGATGCCCAGTTTTCGGTTTCAGCACGGATCGCCAGGTTGCGACGTTTGGCGGGATCGATAAGGCCCCGCTCTGCAAGTTCCTGAGGCCAGTAGTCGAGGGCGATTTCCAGAAAAGAAAGTGTGTGCTGCCAATGCTCCGCGAAACGGTCCGGCACCAGGTCCCGCACCTTGGACAGATCAACGCCCTCGGTTTCTGCGCTATCAATCAGGTGTGCGAGTTCCGCCGCAAGTGATGTTGCCTGTCCGGCGTTTTTCGGCCCGAAGGGACTTCCCTTTCCCCAGGCGAGGATCAGCTTGGCCAGTCGCAGCTGCCGGTCCATGCCATCAACCGCAGGCGGCAGATCGAGACTGCCGGGAACACCTTCCTTTGGGTCTGCGGTCAGCAACAGTTCCTCTTCATCCACATCGCCCAGGGGGCGTATGTGGGGCAGCAAGATGGCCTTGCCATCACCGGCACGGAGAAAAGCTTCCATCAGAGAGCGCACCGCGCGGCGGGTCGGGAGCAGGATGGTGAGGTCAGTCAGCGCTTCAGTCTCGTCAGTGAGCGCTCCATCCAAACTAGGGTCTGCGACAAGCGCAGTTGCCAAGGTGTCCAGAAAGGGAACACCCGGCTGTATCGTAAATAACGTTGGCGAAGAATCGTGGGCCATGACCTCAGTCTACCCGGGTGAGGCTCAGAGGTCGCGCAGGAACCGTTCTGCGTCGGCAAGATCGTCCGGCGTGCCCACATGCATCCAGGTCGCTTCCATGCGCAGGCCAAAAAGGCGGCCTCGCTCGATGGCTTTGTCCCAAATGAGATTGGTGGAGAAGGCTCCATCCGGCCCTTCATCAAACAGCGTCGGGTTGACGATCTGAACGCCAGCAAACATGAAGGGGGCAACAGATTGTTCTTCCCGGCGCACAAGGCGACCGTCCGGCTCCATCGTAAAGTCGCCGCGACGCACTTCACCAATTGTGCTGGTGGCGCTGGCAATCATCAAAAGCGCGTCCATGTGCTCTGGATCCCAGGCATCCATCATGCGCGTGAGCGTCGGTCGGCGGCCTTCAATCCACACGCTGTCGGAATTGAACGTGATGATGGGATCATCGCCCAATAAGGGTCTTGCTTTCTTAACGCCGCCGCCTGTGTCGAGAAGTTCATCGCGCTCATCTGAGATCACGATCTTCGGCGTCGATAGCCTCTTCAAATGCGCTTCGAGCAAATCTGCGTGGGCATGCACATTGACGACGACCTCTTCAACACCCGCCGCGCCTAGGCGTGCCAGTGCGTGGTCAATGAGCGGTTTGCCCATAAAGCGAACCAAAGGCTTTGGCTTGTCATCGGTGAGCGGGGCCATGCGGGTGCCGTGCCCCGCCCCCATAATCATCGCGCGTTTAATCTGGGTCATGCTTGTGTCTCGGCAATTTGCCCTGCCGCAGGCGCGTCTTTCAGGAAATGGTTTTCCACAAAGCGGGCCAGATCGGACAGGGCTGGATGCGCCAAATTGCGGCACAGATAGTCCTGGGTGCGGGCCATGTGAACCATGTATTGGGGTTTATTGTCTCGCTTTAAAAGCCTTGGCCAAAGACCCATAAGGCGCAGTGCGCGTTCGGCGCCTAAGGCAGCATAAGCAGCTTCAAATTCTTCTGCGTCGAACCGAACGTCCGCATTTTTCATTGCTTGAACATAGTAGTCATGCATTGCCTCTTCGCGCTCTAGGGGCACGTCCTTCCGCGCATCCTGTAGGAAGGAGACCGGGTCATAGGCAAGCGAGCCAATGAGCGCATCTTGGTAGTCAATCAAACCAACACGTTCCAAGCCGCGCCGCTCTGATTGCCAAAGTATGTTGGGCGAATGGAAGTCCCTCAGAATGAGCGTGCGAGGGCCTGCTTCGATCAGTGGCCACAGCGCCGTCCAGATCGCGTCATACTCAGCGCGTAGGCCATCGCTAGCCTGCGTGCCCATTACCACCGGCAGATACCAATCAAGCGGCATGGCGGTTTCGATGCGGTATATACCGTCATCAAATGACGGCACTTCATGGGTGCTTCCATCACCAACCGGCAAAGGTCCCGGCGCTCCTGCCTGCTGCAGGGCCACGAGGACATCCAGCCCCGCGCGATACATATCATCCAGCGCTTCGCCGGCAGGGCCTTCTCCCTTATCAATCACGCCACCAAAGTCAGCTGTGCCGATATCTTCCAGCAGCAGGAAACCATGCCCTAGGTCGCTTGCGATGATATCTGGTGTGCGCAGTCCGAGGCTCTGAAGATAAGAGCCAACAGCAACGAAGGGGCGCACATCTTCTGCAAGGTGCGCAAGCTTGGAATAGGCTGCATGCCCGCCTTCGGCCGGGGCGTCAGGCCCGGCTGGCCAGTCCATGAGAACGCCCTTGGTGCCGTTCAGCGCCAGGCGCTCGTAGCGGCGCAGTGAGGCGTCGCCTTGCAGGAAGCTACGTGTTGCGGTTCCCCATCCTGCACGCTTCAAGAAGGCCACCAAAAGTTCTTCTCGTTCGCTCACGCTCGCCCTCTTGCTTGCCTTCTCTCACGCGTCATTTTGCACCATCATCTCTTGCGCGCGGTTAATGCGGTCTTCCCATGAGGTCCCACGCCCCGTCAAGCAGGCGACGCGCCCTTCGCCGACCTCTTTCAGCTCAATGTCCAGCCGTTCAGCCGGGAGCTCATCCTCCATTCGGTCCGGCCATTCGATCAGCAGAAGGCCGCCCTCAAGCGCTTCTTCCAATCCAAGCTCAATCAGTTCGTCGGGATCAGACAGTCGGTAAAGGTCCGCATGCCATATGGGCAGGGTGCCTGCCTCATAGGTTTGTACCAATGTAAAGGTCGGGCTTGGCACATCCTCGCGCAGGCCTGATGCTGCCAAGAGCGTTTGGATGGTTGCACGCGCGAGACTTGTCTTACCCGCTCCCAGATCCCCCCAGAGCGCAATAACATCTCCCGGGCCAACAAGACCCGCCAGCGTTTCACCGAGCTTGTCCGTTGCCACGGCATTCACCAGGGCAATTTCGCATGCGATATGATTTTGCCCGGCGGGCGGTGGGGTGATCCTGCTCATACGCGCCCTTGTACGCGGTCAATGCATCTGGCTTCAAGGGATCCCTTGCAGTCCGGGCCTGGACCCATTTATCGGCAATTTCCGGGGGAATCCTTGCGTCTCATTGCCTCATCGCGCACATTTCTCTTGAACTGGACCGGCCGTGGCGGCACATTCAGATCAATAAAAATGACGCACGCGTCATTTTGAAAAGAAACTGGGAGGAACATTCACCATGTCAGATGGGGTGATCATTGTCGGAGCCGGGCATGCCGCCGGCCAAGCTGTCGCCAGCCTACGGTCAGAGGGCTATGAGGGCCCGATCACCGTGATCGGCGACGAGCCCTATGTACCCTATCAGCGCCCGCCTCTTTCCAAGAAATTCCTGGCCGGTGAAATCGACATTGACCGGGTCTATTTCAAGCCACCGGATTTTTATGACAAGTCACAAGCGGAAATGCTGCTCGGACGCAAGGTTGTTGAAGTGGAACGCCCAAAAAAGCTGGTGCACCTGGATGACGGGAGCACGCGAGGGTACGACAAGCTCATACTCGCAACCGGTAGCCGTGTTCGTGAGCTGAACATTCCAGGCTTTGACCTGGACGGCGTGTTTTACCTTCGCACCATTGAAGATGTCGAAGCGATCCAGGGCAAGTTTAATGAAGGCGGGAAGATGGTCGTCGTGGGCGGCGGCTATATCGGCCTTGAAGTTGCAGCCGTCGCGGCGCAGCGCGGGATTGATGTGACGGTGCTTGAGATGGCGCCGCGGGTTCTCGCCCGTGTGGTCGATCCCATTCTCTCCAAGTTCTATACGAAGGCCCATCGCGAAGCCGGCGTGAAGATTGAGACTGGGGTGACTGTTTCCGGATTTGAGGGCTCAGACGGCAAGATAGAAAGGATCGATTGTGGCGACGGCAAAACCTTTGATGCGGATTTTGCCATTGTTGGAGTTGGGATCATTCCAAATGTCGAGCTCGCCGACGAAGCAGGTTTGAAGGTCGAAAATGGGATCGTCGTAGATGAATTATGCCGAACCGAAGATCCGGACATTTATGCAATAGGCGATTGCACCAACCATCCCAATCCTATTCTGGGC
>NZQM01000156.1 GCA_002695905.1 Parvibaculum sp. | reverse complement strand
CTAACCTAACGGGATACGCAACAGTTTCTGCAGTCTAGTAGCCGTCTGGAATATAATTGAAACGTTCCATCTGCTCGCGATGGTCAGAGATGATCTGCTTGATCTGAGCTTCTGAGAGGGCGTCGCGCCATTGTTCGGCTTTGCCTTCCCGGAAGAAAGATTGAGCAAACTCCGACTTTTCTTTAAAGCCTTTTTGTTCCTCCTGGCGCTTCAACGCCTTGAAGGAAGAGTTGCGAATGGCACGTTCAAGCCGCTCCTTTTTGACTTTGAGCCCGAGGAAACTTGCAACCTGTTTGAAGAACTTGCGGGGCTTTACCTGCAAATCTTCATAACGAACGACAAGAAGCTGCGGGTTCGGCTGACCCGTCCAACTCTTCACATGCGTGGACCAAGAGGATTGAAATTCTGGAACGTGAGTGGCGCCCGCTTCTGTCAGGGCGCCTTCATTCGCCATCCGCTGGATCGCGCTGTCTACATCACCGCCAAAGTGGTGGGTCATTGAGAGCACAACATCAAGTGGATTACGAAGCACATAAATGCCACCAACCGTAACATCCATATTGTGCAGCGGAACGCCGTGCCATTCGCCAAGAAAATTATGGGTCTTCACAAAGACCGAGTCAGGGAAATAGTGCGTGTAGTCTTCCTGCACCTTCGGCCGCAATTTCGCGAGTGTCTCGTGATCAATCTGATCGACTGGCGTCGATGTGTATTTCTGATATTGCCCCGAAGCAGACTCCCCAATGCAAAAATGGTCCAACTCATTAATATCGACAGGTTCGTGAGCATTCCGCAGCAAATTGTGCAGGAAAGAACGCATCCAGGTATTCCCAGATTTGGGATAAGACGCGAGCCAGATGATGCCGCCCATCAGGGCCTCCAAAAACTACCAAAATTTACAGAGACCCGCCTTTTAGCACAAAAAAAGAGAGCGGGCCGAAACCCGCTCTCTCAAACTGTAAGTTTGGAAATTTCTTAGAAAGAAATCGCCAGAACCACACCGGCTGATGTGCTATCAACTGCAGGCGCCGCACCAATTTGGTCTTCGATGAGCTGGACATCCAGACCCACGTCAACACCAGCACCGAGCGAATAACCGCCACCAACCTGAATGAAGCTGTTTTCACCGAGGTTCGCGCCAGTAGCGTTTTCAGTTGTAGAATCGAAGTAGGCAGCCCCAACTGTCCACGGGCCCGTACCATAGGCAAGACCAACGGTCCATGTGTCAGCCTGGTTGCCACGTGTCGCAACATTCGAGATGTTCTGAACACTACCGATACCCTGTGCACCAGCAGCAAGATTGTCAGCCTGGGTATAAGCACCACCGAGAGTGAAACCACCCCAGCCAAGGCTCGCACCAACACCCATCTCTTCCGGATCGTCCGCGCCAACAACTGCTGCATCACCAGTCACGTAGAAGACGTCGACGCCCACAGACGCGCCACCGAAATCGCCAGCATAATTAGCAGCGATTTCAAACACGTTTTCAACAGCGCTGTTTGTTGGTGAAACACCGAAACCGTTAGCGATAGGGTCATTCGCACCAGCGTCAGGTGTGAACGATGCACCAAGCTGGAAACCAGCAAGGCGGGGTGTGAAATAAGAGATCTTGTTGTCATCTTCAGCCATCAACGAGAATGTTGAAGTACGTGAAGAGAACGTCACAGCACCATTCTGCATGTTGTAGATGTTCGGTGAGTCAACGCCGTTACCTGGAACGAACCAGGGTGAGGAATAGTGCATCTTGAATGCAGCACCGTCAGTCGCACCAAGCTCAAGACGACCGAAACCGCCTTCAAGGAAAGTGTACAATTCCGACATGTTTACGGAGTCAGCATTGTTGGGGTTACCACCATTGGCACCCTGATCGTCATCACCAAGCTGCATCTTCAGAGCAGCACCGGCAACCAGACCATTGTCCAGCGTACCTGAAGCAACGACGTTTATGTTACGTGCAACAACAGGGATTTTTGTGTCGTCCGCATCAACACCACCAACGGTGTCCGTATCAACAAAATAGAAGCCCGTTACAACAGAGCCGCTAACCGTAACGGTGAGCGGATCGCTTGCAAGAGCGGGACCGGCTACCAGACCAGCCGAGACGAGCGCTGTCGTCCCAAGAAGTGTCTTTTTCATTTGTTCCTCGCAGTTCAGCAATTAGCTGTTCAAATACAAAATGTCCAAATCAACGGAAACCGCTTTCTACAGGAAAGCACCACTGCTTTGGTCCACTTCATCGCCGGGCCGACTTAATGCCCCCCCGAGCGCGTCCTTCGATTAATTCCGAATGAGGGGGGGCCGTCAAGCAAAGGTAGGTCCGTTTTGCCTCAAAACTAGCGCGATGTTGCGTAAACGTCACAAGTGGTTTCCATATGGTTAACAAAGTGCTACCGGCCTGCACGGGCTTGAAACCTGAAGAGAATTTACGATGCCGCCCTACCGACCAAATCATCCTGTGACCTTTTTGCCTCAGGTTGGTTTTGTAGAAATGCTCCAAGGCACCCCCAACTCATCTCTCCAACCAGGCGGAGCATCAGGCCCTGCAGCGTGATGGGACGCAATGCGCTGAATTATCAGAACACTTCTGCCATAGACGCGTTCGCCTTTAGCCGATATAAACGCCTGAAATCTGAGGGAAAACTTGCTCAGCGCCAGACTTTCGGTCACGCTGAGCAAAAGTGAAAGAGGCGAGCGTCAAGACTTCGCCTGCACGCTGTAAACGCCGAAAAAGCTAGAGGCCAAGTCGACAATGAGTTTTTCACCAAAATTTGCTGCAGCACCCAAAGAGTCCGGGAAATCAGGCACAATCAAAAAGATTCTGGCGACAACATCCGTCGCACTCATGCTAGCCGCCTGCGGGCCAAGCACCTCCAGCTATCCCACGACAAGCGGCCGAGGCCCGACAAATCCTAACCCGGATCCAAACGAAAAACGCGAAAGCATTTTTGGTGAAGACGGACTGGTCCTGTTTGGCGGCGAAAGCAATGATGATCCAGCTGGCGGCGGCGGCATCGGCGTGAACAGCTTCCTCTGGCGTGCCTCCCTCGACACTGTATCCTTTGTTCCGCTTGCCTCTGCGGATCCTTTCGGTGGCGTAATAATCACAGAATGGTACTCAGACCCATCATCGCCCACTGAACGCTTCAAACTCACGGTCTACATTCTGGACAAACGGCTCAGGGCCGATGGCCTGAAAGTGGCTGTTTTCCGCCAGGAACGGGCGGGTGACGAATGGCGCGATGCGGGCGCCAACGCAACCACAAGTGTCCAGCTGGAAAATGCGATCCTCATGAGAGCACGGGAACTTCGGGTCAACACGCTAGAAGCAGACGACGGCTAATTTGCTTTCCGTTCAATCGGACGACACGCTCCGACCAGAACTCCCAACAAGATGGGCCAGAGCCTTTCGTTCTGATTGATCAGCAGAAACGAACCTTGCCGCCATATTTGACCCCCATACCTGCCCCCCATACTTGCCCATTGGCGCATTCCGATGCAAAAGGGGCTGTAGGGTTCAGCAAAATTTGCTGCTGATGCGCGCCTATTCTGTTTTCCTAATCTCAAAGAGTTCACATGTCCGCCGATCGCTATAACGCGAAAACCACTGAATCCAAATGGCAAAAAGTCTGGGACGATGCGCAAACCTTCCAGGCGCCTGATCAGCCGCGTGAAGGAAGTGCCGGGAAATATTATGTCCTGGAAATGTTCCCCTACCCGTCTGGCCGCATCCATATGGGGCATGTCCGCAACTACACCATGGGCGACGTCATCGCGCGCTTCAGAAAAGCGCAAGGCTATGACGTGCTCCATCCCATGGGCTGGGACGCGTTTGGCATGCCGGCTGAAAATGCCGCCATGGAGAACAATGTTCACCCAGGCGAATGGACATACAAGAATATCGACGCGATGCGCAGCCAGTTGAAGCAAATGGGCTTGGCGATCGATTGGAGCCGCGAATTCGCGACCTGTGATCCAAGCTACTACGCTCAGGAGCAAGTGCTTTTCCTGGACATGTTGGACGCTGGTCTCGTTACCCGAAAAACCGCCCAGGTGAATTGGGACCCCGTTGATATGACCGTTCTTGCAAATGAACAGGTGATTGACGGTCGCGGGTGGCGGTCCGGCGCCCTGGTTGAGCGCCGTGAGCTGACCCAGTGGTTTTTTAAAATCACCGATATGGCCGATGATCTTTTGGCAGGTCTCGACGAATTGGAGCGCTGGCCGGACAAAGTACGCATCATGCAGCGAAACTGGATCGGGCGATCAGAAGGCGCCCATGTTCAGTTCCCAATCGAAGGCCGCGACACACCGCTGGAAGTCTTCACCACAAGGCCAGACACGCTGTTCGGCGCAAGCTTCTGCGCCCTGTCGCCAGGCCATCCGCTGACTAGAGAACTCGCTGAGACGAATACCGACCTCGCAGGCTTTGTCCGCGAATGCGAGCAGCTTGGCACCAGTGAAGAAGCCATTGAGAAAGCCGAGAAGCGTGGGTTTGACACCGGCCTCAAGGCCCGCCATCCCTTTATTGAAGGCGCAACACTGCCCGTCTATGTCGCGAACTTTGTTCTCATGGAATACGGTACCGGGGCCATTTTCGCGTGCCCGGCCCATGACCAGCGCGACCTCGATTTTGCACGCAAATATGGGCTGCCTGTCACCACCGTCGTAGCACCAAAAAAATTGGCGGGTGCAGACCTCAGTGCCTTCATCACCGAACAGGATGTCAGCGACACTGCCTTTGACGGCGACGGGGTAGCGGTCAACTCAGACTTCCTGAACGGTTTGGAAGTAGAGGCGGCAAAACGTGCGGCTATCGAAAAACTCGAAGCGCTTGGTCTCGGCGAGGGAACGGTGAATTATCGCCTGCGCGATTGGGGGATTTCTCGGCAGCGCTATTGGGGCTGTCCGATCCCGGTCATCCATTGTGATGCCTGCGGCACGATCCCTGTTCCCAAGGACCAACTCCCTGTTGTATTGCCGGAAGATGTGACTTTCGACAAACCCGGCAATCCACTGGAACACCATCCGACCTGGAAACATGTCGCCTGCCCGGATTGTGGCAAAGAGGCCCTGCGCGAAACAGACACGTTTGATACATTCGTGGACTCCTCCTGGTATTTCGCACGCTTCACCGCGCCACGTGCAAACGGCCCGACACTGCCAGATCTCGCAAACCATTGGCTCCCTGTCGATCAGTATATTGGTGGCGTAGAGCACGCTGTTCTTCATCTGCTCTATTCGCGCTTCTTTTCACGCGCCATGAAGGACACGGGACACATGGAAATACGTGAACCTTTTGCAGGGCTCTTCACACAAGGCATGGTGACCCACGAAACCTATAAAGCGACGGATGGTCGCTGGGTCTCACCTGAGGAACTCATTTGGGACGGTGACACGCCCTATCTCGATGACGCCGGTAATCGTGCGCCTGTCACCGTGGGCGCCATCGAAAAAATGTCGAAGTCCAAACGCAACACCGTGGACCCAACTGCCATCATTGATCAATATGGCGCAGACACAGCCCGCTGGTTCATGTTGTCCGACAGCCCGCCAGAACGCGATGTGCAATGGACAGAAGAAGGAGTCGAAGGCGCCTGGCGCTTTACCCAACGCCTGTGGCGGTTGATCCAGACAACGCTCGATGATCTCGCCCCGGTTGGCGCGCCTATGCCTGAGCTCGATGCACAAGCCAAAGAGCTTCGACGGACAGTGCACAAGGCGCTCGAAGCGATCACGGCCGATCTCAATCAACTGGGCTTCAACCGGGCGGTTGCAAAAATCTACGAGCTCAGCAATGCCCTCTCATCCTTCAAGCCGGGGGACAAAAAGGCAGCTGAATGGGCACGACGCGAAGCGGTTGAGATCTTGACCCAGCTTGTCGCTCCCATGATGCCGCATCTGGCGGAAGAAGCCTGGGCCTCACTTGGCCATGATACATTGATCGCAGACGCGCCCTGGCCTGTTGCAGAACCATCCCTGCTCGTGGAACACTCAGTAACCGTCGCCGTTCAGGTGAACGGAAAGCGACGGGACGAAATCACTGTCGCCGTTGATGCAGACAAAAAAATGGTGGAAGAAACCGCTTTGGCGCAGGAGAAAGTGCAACATGCCATTGGAGACGCTACCGTCCGCAAAGTCATTGTCGTCCCAGGCAAGATCGTCAATGTCGTTATTGCGTAAGCGGCCGACACAGGCCGTCGCCGCGATACTGTTCCTGAGCCTTTTTTTGGGCGCCTGCGGCTTCACGCCGCTTTATGCCACACGCGGTCAGAATGAAGGCGTCGTCGCATCTCTTGCGGCAATTTCAGTGCAGGCCCCAGGCGACCGCGTAAACCGCGCCTTGCGCGTGGCCCTTGAAGACAAGTTGCGGGCAAACTCGGTAACGCCTCAATATAGGGTTCTGTTGGAATCCAGTCTTTCAGAGGCAAATGTTGCGGTTCAACAAGACACCGAGGTCACCCGAAAGAACCTCATGCTGCGAACACAGTTCTTTCTCCGGGACATTGAAACAGATGAAGTCATCTATGCAGCTAAATCAAACGGAATCGTTGCCTTTAACCGTGTCGCGTCAGAATTCGCCAACATCATTGCCGAGCGGGATGCAGAAGAACGGGTGGCAAACCAAGTAGCAGAAGATATTCACTCCAAGCTCGCTATCTACTTCGAGCGCCAGAATGTATCTCCGGATGCACGCTGACATCCTGGTTCAGGAGCGGCTCAAGGCGGTCGAATGAAACTTCGTGCAGGTGATATTGACCGATTTGTTGCGAACCCTGACCCGGCTGCGCAGGTAATTCTGATCTTTGGTCCAGACCAGGGCCTTGTCCGGGAGCGCGCAAACCGGCTCGCCAAAACCGTCCTGGATGATTTAAGCGACCCTTTTCGCATGACTGATCTCTCCGACACGGACCTGAAGCAGGACCCGGCACGTCTCGCAGACGAAGCAGCGGCCATTTCCATGATGGGCGGACGGCGTGTCGTGCGGGTAAGGCACGCAGGTGACTCTCTCTCTAAAACGGTGAAGTCCTTTCTGGAAAATCCAGCGGGCGACGCCCTCATTCTTTTGGAGGGCGGAGAGCTCACGCCCCGGTCGAGCCTGCGCAAAATCCTGGAGGCGGCAAAAAATGGCGCCGCCCTTCCCTGCTACGCAGATGATGCCCGCACGTTGGAACGGGTGATCGAAGAACGCTTGCGCCAGGCTGGCTTCCGTGCCGACCCCGACGCGTTTGCCTACCTTTCAAGCCATCTCGGCAGCGACCGTGGGGTCACGCTGCAGGAACTCGACAAGCTGATCCTGTACATGCAGTCAGATCCCGAGGGAGCGAACATCACCCTCGCCGACGTCACCGCTTGCATAGGGGATACGGCGGCGACGCGTCTCGATGACATTGTCGACGCTGCTGCCATTGGAGACTTTGGCGCGCTGGATGTGGCTTTGGCAAAAGCCGCCGAAGCAGACACAGCCCCCGTCGCCATCCTCATCGCCATGACCCGGCATGTACAGCAATTGCATCTGGTGCTTGGCCGCATGGAAGCAGGCAGCGATAGGGAAGCAGCAATCAAAGCATTACGTCCGCCGGTTCACTTCAAACGCTCTGCATCCATGAAAAGACAATGCGGGCTGTGGGACCGAAAACGCCT
>NZQM01000155.1 GCA_002695905.1 Parvibaculum sp. | reverse complement strand
TTTCAAACGGTCGACCGCCATTTTGGACTGTGCGACACCGGCAATGCCTGTGCGCTCATTCACCAGCAGGAACTTGGCATAGGTCCAGCCTTTGCCTTCTTCCCCGATGCGGTTGGCAACAGGAACGCGCACGTCAGTGAAGAACACTTCGTTCAGATGATGGAGCCCATCAATGGAGACAATGGGTTTCACTTCAACACCCGGCGTCTTCATGTCGATGAGGACAAAGCTGATGCCTTCCTGCTGCTTGCCGCTATCGTCAGTGCGCACGAGGCAGAAAATCCAGTCTGCCTCATGGGCATAGGATGTCCAGATCTTCTGACCATTGATGATGTAGTCATCACCGTCGCGCACGGCTTTGGTTTTGAGCGAGGATAGGTCAGAGCCCGATCCCGGTTCAGAATAACCCTGGCACCACCAGACATCTCCATTGAGGATCCCTGGCAGGTGCTGCGCTTTCTGTTCTTCATTGCCAAACGCATAGATGACGGGGCCAACCATGGAGAGGCCGAACGCCATCAGACGCGGTGCACCAGCACGGCTCACCTCTTCATCCCAAATGTGCTTCTGAGTGATGGTCCAGCCGGTGCCGCCATGCTCGACAGGCCAATGAGGCGCCGCCCAGCCTTTGTCCGCAAGAATCTTGTGCCACTTTTTCAGGAGCGGTTTTTCGATCGCAACGCCGACAGACGGGGCTTCTTTCACATCCTGCGGCAGCGCGTCTTCCAGGAAGCTGCGCACCTCCGCGCGAAACGCGTCATCTTCGGGTTTGAGTGAGAGATCCATGGGCGCAGTCTCCTATATGCCTTGAACGGTTGGGCCCATTCTACCCAACCATTCAAGCACTGGCGAGCAGCGGGTTCTTTACGCAGCGTTGCCCGTTGAAAGAACAGCGCGCCAGGTGTCGACGGCGGCGCGCCGATGATGAAAGATCGCCTGATATTCCGGATCGACAAAAAGAGAGAGATAGGCTGCGGGCGAGGGAAAGTGTCCAACAATGATCATGTCCCAATCTGTCCCAGGGCCGATCACAGTGCCCTGGTGGAGACCCGACAATAAAAAGTGCCCGCCCATCGCCTCTGCCCGCGGAATGCTACCGGCGCTGTAGCGCATCATTGCCTCAAGGCCGCTCGCAGCGGGTTCATCCTCGTACCCCGCATAACGCGCCTGGTCTCTGAGTTTCACATAGTTCACCGCGGCGAGCGGGGCATCACCTTGTAGCTCGAACAGATGGGCCCACTGGGTAGCCGTCGGCATGTTAGGGTCTGTTCCATAAAAGGCGGCGAGATTGGTCAGGATGCTTTCTTTTGAAGAGCTCATAAGGGTTTCTCCGGAATGTTAAGTAATCGACAAAAAACGTCAAAAGTGTCGAGTATTTCGGCATAATTGACACATTTGGATAAACCTGTCAAACGGGTGCTCGTAACCGGAGGTCTGAATGTCGCCGCAATCGATGTCGAAACCCAATCAGTTGGGCGCTCAACAGCGCTCAGCGATCTTGGACAAGGCATTCGCTTTGTTTGCGCGCCAGGGGTATCGGCGGACCTCGTTCGGCGATATTGCCGAGGAAGTGGGGCTCTCGCGGCCCGCCATCTATCACTATTTTAAAAACAAGGATGCGGTCTTTAAGGCGGTCACCGAACGCATCCACAAAGACATTTCGCTCGCCATTGAGCGGGCGTTGGAACAACCCGGGTCTGTAGAGGATCGAATATTGGCCGTCTTTGAGGCGCGCGCCGGGCGAGACTATGCGCTTCTCTTTGTGTCTCCTTATGGTCGTGAGCTCTTAGAGGAGAGAAAAAAGCGGAGCGGGGGCGATAGCGCAGATTCCGGCGCCAAAGCCCGCGCGGCAATGGAACGGATCATACGGGAAGCCGACGCATCGGGAGAGCTTGTGCTTTCTTCCTGGGAGATCACGGCTCAGAAGGTTGTCGATCTCCTGGAGCATTTCTTCGAGGGTCTGTTGACCAGGGAGCCATCCGAGACCCAGGCGACGGAAGCGGCCCGAATAATGGTCGGTGTTTTCATCGCTGGTCTGCGAAAACCCCACACTCGGTCTGGATGATCCGCATTTCCTAGACATTTGGCGACCATCACGGCAGCATCCTGTCCTAAAGGCAAACGCTCGGGTGGGGAGATATGCGCACATTTTTGATCATTCTAGGACTGGTGTTGGCCGTCGTGCTTTGGCGCGGATATGAGTTCGCGTCAACAGCGGGCTTGTTCCGCGACCTCGAACCCCAGATGGCAGGGCAATGCACCATCGTGACGGGCGTTGTCGGGCCGGAAGACCACACCATCGATCCCGAGACAGGCATCGTCTATCTCTCTGGCTATGATCGGGTGAGTGCGATGGGCGGCAACCCGAAGCCTGGCGCGATTTGGACTTATGACCTGACAGACCCAACTCCAGTACCGATCAATGCAACACCGGACGCCGATGCTGGTTTTCAGCCCCATGGCATTTCTCTCTATATCGGGGAAGATGGTTCACGACGTCTCTTCGTGATCAATCACGGTAACGGTGAACAAGCAGTCGACATTTTCGACGTGAGTGAGGGCGGCCTGCAGAAAGTCACCACTGTGACCGGCGAGCTTTTACGCACACCCAATGATCTTGTGGCCGTGTCGCCCGAAGCCTTTTATTTCTCCAACGACCATCGCTTTCTTGCCGATGATTTCATGCGACCCTTTGAAGATTTTCTGGGTTTGCCGATGACAGATGCAGTGTTTTATGACGGTGAAAATTTTCGCACTGTTGCGCCGGGTATCACAGGCGCAAACGGGATTAATGTCAGCGCGGATGGAAACACGCTCTATCTGAGTGCGGCGCGCGGCAGCGCTCTTCATATTTACAATCGCGATGCGCCTTCCGGTGACTTAACGCATCAAAAAACAATCGATCTGCCGGGCATGCCCGACAATATTGAGCTTCTCCCAGATGGCCAATTGCTGGTTGCATTGCATCCCAAAGCGCTTGAACTCCTTGCGCATTTTAGCGATGCCGCCCAGAAAGCGCCGTCGCAGATCGTGAAGGTTGACCCCGAAAGCGGCGATGTCGAAACGATCTTCCTAAGCCTGGGTGAGGACCTGTCGGCCGCCAGTACAGGCGCGATCTTTAAGGACCGTCTGATCATCGGCGCCATCATTGAATCGAAATTCTTAGACTGTGATCTCTCAGCATCCAACTAACAGCTAGGACACTTTAGTGAGCAAAACATCTTCCGGCGTCAGCCGTAGCGCCACCATCCTGCATGGATCCGTCGGCTTGCCTTCTGCTATGTTCGGGTACCCGGTCGCTATTTGGCTACCGGCGTTCTACGCCGGTGAGCTTGGTGTTTCTCTGGCTGTCGTTGGCACCATGATCATGTTGGCGCGCCTTACCGATGTTGTGACTGATCCAGTGATTGGATATCTGTCAGACAGATCAAAGCTGTCAATGGGTCGGCGCAAACCTTTCATGATCGCCGGGCTGCCCATCCTCGCTTTAGGCGTGATCATGCTCTTCTTGCCCAACCAGCTGGGGTTCTCCTCAGTTGGCCCGATGCACCTGGTCTTATGGATCAGCATCATGTTTTTGGGCTCCACGCTGGTCTATATCCCTTATTACGCCTGGGGTGCGGAGCTCTCGCCAGACTATAATGAGCGCAGCCGTATCACAGCTGTCCGGGAGATATTCATTCTAATCGGTCTTGCTTTCGCCGCAGCGATCCCCTTCGGCGTGGAACTGGTCAATGGCGAGGGGGCAGGGCGTGATCCCGGCCTGGTGCTTGAAGCCATGGCCTGGGCGATTGTGATCCTGATGCCTTCTCTGGTGTTGCTCGTGGTTTGGCGCGTCGTCGAACCCAAGTCGGAAATTCGAAAAGATGTGCCGCTTCTCGATGGCCTGAGGCTCGTCATGCGCAATGGTCCCATGGTACGCGTTCTCGCGATTGTGCTGATCGTCACGGGCGGTGAGGCGTTCCGAAATGCATTGTCGCTCTTCTTCATGCGCGACGTGATCGGCATTAACAGCATCGGCTCACTCTACTTCATCTATTTTGGAGCAGGGCTCGCGGCGATTCCGTTCTGGCTGTGGCTCGGACGTAAAATGGGAAAACACAAGGCGTTTGCGGTATGCATGGCGACCGTCGCGGCGATTTCCATCGCAACCTACTTTCTGGGCCCAGGTGATGTGATCCCATTTACACTGCTCTTCATCGCCAAAGGCTTTTGCTTTGGCGGCCTGCAATTCTTGCCACTTTCCATGCTCGCAGATGTTGTTGATGTGGATACGGCCAGGTCCAAGGGCGAACGGGCAGGCACCTTCTTTGCGATTTCAGGCATGACGGCGAAACTGGCAACAGCTTTCGGCACGGGCATTTCCTTGAACGTTGTTGCCTTTTTTGGCTTCAACCCATCCGGCGATGCAGGCGTGAATGGGGTGACCGAGTTGAACTGGTTGGCGGTTAATTATGCCATCATGCCAGCGATCTTCTTCATAGCGGCCCTGTGGCTGACATGGAACTACCCGCTGACTGCAGAACGGCAGGCCCGCCTTCGTGGACTGATCGAAAGGCGCACAGCGCGACTTCAGGCAGAAGCCACGTCGCTCACCCGTGCGGGTGAAACAAGCTGACAGGCAGCCCGGCTAGTAGCTCACTGCCACTTCAACTGGAGGAAAGAATGAGTGATTTTGATCTCGTAATTCGCGGAGGGACTGTCCTCGATGGGAGCGGTGCCAAAGGCTATGCGGCAGATGTCGCAGTCAAGTCAGGGCGCATTGCCGCAGTCGGTCAGATTGAAGGATCTGGAACCGAAGAGATTGACGCAACGGACCTGCTCGTGACACCCGGGTGGGTCGATGTTCACACCCACTATGATGGTCAGGTGACATGGGACAGTTTCGTGACGCCATCGTCCCTGCATGGGGCAACAACCGTTGTGATGGGGAATTGCGGCGTTGGCTTTGCGCCAGTGCGCAAGCAGGATCACCAGACGCTCATCAGCCTGATGGAAGGTGTTGAAGACATTCCAGGTGCCGCATTGCATGAAGGTCTTGATTGGAATTGGGAGTCCTTTCCGGAATATCTCGAGGCTATCGAACAGCGAGCGCATGACATTGATGTCGCAGCGCAGGTCCCCCACGGGGCGCTCCGTGTTTATGTCATGGGAGAACGGGGCGCGGCACTGGAAAAGGCGACAGGTGATGATATTGCTGAGATGGCACGCCTCAACAGAGAGGCTGTTGAGGCTGGTGCGCTCGGCTTTACGACGTCCCGGACGATCTTGCACAAAACCGCCGAAGGCGAAGCCGTTCCCACCTATGATGTCGCCCGTGAGGAACTCTTAGGTATTGCCGAAGAGATGGGAAAATCGGGGGCAGGCGTCCTGCAACTGGTGAGCGACTTTGCTGACCTTCAGGTTGAGTTTGAAACAGTGACGGAAATGGCGCGTATCTCAGGCCGACCTTTGAGCCTCTCTTTGGCGCAGGCTGACGTCATGCCGGGCCGCTACAAAGAGCTGCTTACAAAGCTTGAGGAGGCCAATCGCGCAGGCCTGGAGATGCGTGGTCAGGTTGCCAACCGTCCCGTTGGGTTGCTGCTGGGCCTGCAGGGTTCGGTGCACCCGTTCATCACCTATCCGTCTTATCGGGAAATTGCCGACCTCCCGCTTGCAGAGCGGGTGGCGAAGATGCGAGAGCCTGACTTTCGGGGCAGGCTTCTCTCTGAAAAACCACAGCAGGGCAATGTGTTCGCTAACCATATTGCAAGCTCCTACGACAAGATGTTCCAGCTTGGCCATCCACCAAATTACGAGCCGGAACCGTCAACCAGCATTGCCGCCATTGCCAAGCGGGAAAGCAAACGGCCGGATGAATTGGCCTACGACATCTTGCTGCAGAATGAGGGGCGCGAGTTTCTCTATTTCCCCTTCCTGAACTATGCGGAATTCTCGCTCGATGCCACCAGAGAAATGCTGGAAAGCGACTACACAATTCCCGGGCTTTCTGACGGGGGCGCGCACGTAGGGGCCATCTGTGACGGCAGCTTTCCGACATATATGCTGACGCATTGGGCACGGGATCGGACGCGCGGCGATCAGTTCGACCTTGCTTGGCTCGTAAAAAGGCAGACCCGAGACACCGCAATATCAATGGGCTTGCTGGATCGTGGGCTGATCGCGCCCGGATATAAAGCAGATCTCAACGTCATCGACTTTGCGAAGCTCAGGCTTCATCCGCCGCATATGGTTTTTGATCTACCCGCAAACACCCGTCGTCTTATGCAGCACGCCGATGGCTATGTTGCAACGATTGTAAGTGGTGAGGTGATCCGCCGTGATGGGGCGGCGACCGGCGCCCTGCCTGGCAGGCTTGTACGAGGTGCGCAGGTACCGCCCTCGAAGCTCGCCGCTGAATAGGCTATTCAGGTTCAGGCGCGTCCATCGCAAGTCGAAAGCTCACCATGGATTGGCGCGCAACCGGGGAAAGAGAGTAGCGCGTCTGAGGCCGGACGGGCCCTGGCGCATCGGTCCATGAATGGCCTCGTAAGGCATATTCTGCGCAGCCCCGAACCGTCAGAGGAGACCCATCCGTTGGCAGACCCTCATAGCTGCCGGTCCAGCAATCTGCTGTCCATTCCCAAGCATTGCCGATCATGTCGTAGAGTCCATTGGGGTTTGGATTATAAGTTGCGACGGGTGCTGTGTAGAGCGCGCCGTCATCGCAGGGTTCCCCGGCTTTGGCCGTCTTATTCTTTGATGTGAGGTCGGGCACATTGCCGAAATTGCAGACATCATATCGCGTGCCCCAAAAGGGCTCGGGCAGGTTCGCAGCGCTCGCAAGGTGCCATTCGGCTTCGCTTGGCAGTCGATAAGACTTGCCATCACGCTCAGAAGCCCAAGCAATGTAGGCAAGTGCGTCGTCACGCGACACGCAGACCACGGGGTCGGCGTCGGTTTGCTCAAAACCAGGGTTCCGCCAGTCCGCCGTTTCGTCCTGCGCCCAGCCATATTGCGTGTAGGTCCAGCACCCCAGCCGCGTCCTGTGCCCGGTTTCCTCCGCAAAAACAGAAAATTGAGTGCGCGTTACCTGTGTGACGGCCATCATGAACGGTTCGGTTATGGTGATTTCGACAGCAGGGAGTTCGTCTGGACCCATCTGGGCACCCTGGGTTTCTGCCCCCATGGTGAAGGTGGTAGGTTCAACCCTCTCGAACGGGGCGCACGTTTTGCATTCGGCCTTGCCCGAAACCTCTGCATCCTCCGCGTGAGCAGAGCCAAGCAGCGTCAGAATGGATAGAAATACCGCGAACAGAATATGCGTGAAGAAGAAAGCATTTGTCGGCAGGCTGAAATTCATGCGTAAGTCTTTACCCGAAGACTGACATGTGTCAATTCGCAGAACTGAAAAGTGACCGACACTTGAGATAGTATGATGACCGGTTTTGGAGGGTGGCCAATAGACGCTCTCTTGTTAGGACTATTTGAAAAACCTGAGGAGGCAGAGGATGGCAACCGCAACCCAAAAGCGAAAAGTAGCAAAAAAGAAGGCCGCTAAACGCCCAGCCACCAAAAGAAAGGCGGCAAAAAAGGCCCCGAGCAGGAAAAGAGCCGCTCCAAAAACTGCGACATCAAAGAAACGCGCTACACATCAGACAAAGTTGGATCAGCAGATAAAGGCGATTTCCAAAGAAATAGATCGGGTTGAGCGCGAAGGTAAGAAGGTACTGAAAGAGGCGCAAACCCGATATGACAAGACGGTCAAGCAGTTGCATACGGAACGCGCCCGCTTGGAGAAACAGGTTGGGACGTTGGCGACGAAAAGTGAGCTTGCCTATGACGATGTGCGTAAAGGCATAGAAGCAGCTTATCGGGATCTCTCTAAAGCCGTAAAACAGGCCTATAAGCACTTTTCCTGACAGGACTTCAGCGAGTGCAGAACTGGTGGGGCGCTCCTGGTGGGAGTGCCCTTTCTTTTGAGCTGGTCAGTGCAATATCCCTTGCCGTGACGGGGCCTTCCCGCTTTACTCCCGCCATCGAAATTCAACCAATTATGGCGGAGAGACAATATGAACCGGGTTTGTGAACATCTGGGCTCGAAATACCCCATCGTACAGGCACCAATGGGCTGGATCGCGCGGTCTCAACTGGCATCCGCCGTGTGCGAAGCAGGCGGCATGGGGGTCATTGAGACTTCGTCTGGGGAAACCGAGGCCTGTCAGGCGGAAATCCTGAAAATGCGGGAAATCACCGACAAGCCCTTTGGCGTGAACCTTCCCATTCTTTTCCTGCGCGAGAAGACGATCCTCGATTTCGTTTGTGAGAGCGGCGTGAAATTCGTCACAACGTCAGCTGGGAGCCCGAAGAAATTTATCGGTCCGCTCAAAGAAGCAGGCATCATCGTCTATCACGCGGTGCCCACCGTTGATGCCGCTGTCAAATGCGCGGAAGCCGGTGTTGACGGCCTGGTTGTAGAGGGTGCCGAAGGTGGTGGTTTTAAAAACCCGGAAGAAGTGTCCACGCTGGTACTGTTGCAGGCGATCCGCGCGAAGGTAGACATTCCATTGATCGCCGCCGGGGGCATCTCTGACGGCAAGGGTATGGCGGCGGCCTTCGCACTCGGTGCAGAGGGCGTGCAGATGGGGACCCGGTTTGTGAGCTCTGCTGAAAGCCCGGTTCATGCAAACTACAAAAATGCAATCATTGAAGCGAACGAAGCCGGGACCTGGGTCCTGAACAAAAAGGCGTCGCCCTGCATCCGCGCGCTGAAGACAGAACGCACGGCGAAAATTCATGAAGACGGTCTGATGCCCGCAGACACGTTTGCGAACATTCTCGATCTCTATTTCGGCGGTGACATGGAAGCAAGCGTTGGTTTGGCAGGCCAGTCCGTTGGGCTCATCAATGAAATCAAGCCGGTTAAGCAAATCATTGAAGAAACCGTTGCGGAGTTTTTCGAGATTACAGGTCGCATGGGCGCATGTGCAGAAAACAAGAACTTCGGCTAGTGGCATAAACCCGGGGAGGGGCAGATGACCGAGTTTCCAGAAGGCTTTATCTGGGGCACCGCGACTGCGGCGCACCAGGTCGAGGGCAACAATACGTCCAACGACTTTTGGTTGATGGAGCACACCGAGCCGACAATGTTTAAGGAACCGTCGGGAGATGCGTGTGATCAATTCCATCTCTACGAGCAAGATGTGCGGCTTCTGAAAGAGTTGGGCTTTAACGCCTATCGTTTTTCCGTCGAATGGGCACGTGTCGAACCTGAAAAGGGAGAGGTTTCGAACGCAGCGCTAGAGCACTACCGGCGCATGACAGCGTTTGTGAGAGCGCAGGGGCTCACGCCTATTGTGACGCTACACCATTTCACGTCCCCCCTATGGTTTGCATGCGAAGGCGGTTTTGCCTCGGAAGACGGGCCAGCCCATTTTGCGAACTATGCGGGCATCATGGCGGACGTGTTGGGGGATAATTGGGGGGCAGGTTTGCACCATCAATGAAATCAACATCCCCATGCGTTTCTTTCATGACGGAATGCTGGGTGATCAATCACGTCTCGCGCCGTTTCTTGACGCTGCAAAAAAGCGGTGTGGCTCTGACGATTTTTCCTCTTTTTTTATTGGCGACATTGAAGGTGCTGCGGAGGGAATGAAGCAGGGACACCGGCTTGCCGTAGACGCGATCCGAGCACGAGCGCCAGAAACCTTTGTGGGTGTCACCCTTGCCATTCAGGACGAACAAGCGATTGAGGGAGGCGAAGCGCTTCGAGACGTGGCCCGCGCCCGCTGCATCGATGTATTTCTCGACATTACCGAAGGTGATGATTTTGTCGGCGTACAGACCTATTCCCGCTCGATCTACGGGCCGGAAGGGAAACTCAAAGTGCCCACCGATGCTGAAACCACCCAGATGGGCTACGAGTTTTATCCAGAGGCGCTCGAAGCAACCATTCGCTACACGGCAGACTATTCCGGTCTCCCAATCATCGTGACGGAAAGCGGTATCGGGACTGCCGACGACAGCAGGCGTCGCGCCTATGTGGAGAGGGCGCTCAAAGGCGTCCAGAACTGCCTCGCCGACGGCATTGATGTCCGAGGTTATTGCTATTGGTCAATGCTCGATAACTTCGAATGGATGCTGGGCTATAAGCCAACCTTCGGTCTGATCGCCGTTGACCGCGTCACACAGACACGGACTGTGAAGCCGAGTGCTCATTGGTTGGGTGGTATTGCCAAAGCAAACGCGTTTTAGAAACTAAAAGCGCGTGCCGTTGACTCGAGGAGGAGGGTCGAGACAGGGCACGCGCTTGCTGGCTCCTGTAGGCCTGCGAACGCACAGGAGCCGTGCGGGGGACCACCTCCCCGCAATTGATCTAAGCGTTTTCAGGGTGAGGACAACGCCGCCACCGGTCTGAGGTTAGGACGAACGTGGATCCGCTCATCCATTCGAAAACGCGAGAAAACAAGGTGACTAAAGGCCCACTTTGAGACATTCAAGACCAAGACGGCTCTAGTGAAGAACCGGCATGCCGCTCGGCCAGTTTTGTTGATGAACATTGAACACAGGCTGCAACTGGACACCTGCCGAAATTAGCGCCAGTGCCAGATGTTGCCCCGACTGCAGAACAGCATCTGAGAGGTTTGAGGGTATTGGCCCCTCACCCATAGCTGCTGATTGAAATTGATCGACCAGGGTGAGAACGCGGGCTTCGTCGGCTTGCAAAGATCGCCATTTAAAACAAGGGGACCCAAGCGGTCGCCCGAATAGCGTTTCAAGGTCTTTTAGAAATTCGAGAAAACGAGGCAGCGCTTCTGGTGCATCAATCGCGGCAAATGCTGCTTCAAGTCTGATGCGTCCGCATCCGCTCTCCGATCCCATGCGGGACGCCCGCGTCGCCCAAACCACAAATTGCTCCGTAAAGCTCAGTCTCGAAAGGTCAGCGCCTGGCTGGTACCGCGCTGGCACATGTTGCCTGTTGTGCGGTCGGGGAGAAAACTCCAGCACTTTCATCTGTTTGGCTCCTTGAGATCATGTCGCTCCATCTTAATAATGAAATTGATAATGAATAGCAATAAAAAATGCAAAAAAATGGGTATGGCTAAGCAGGAGCTAGGTGAGGGCAGTCGGTGAGACAATCACGCCGTCCCGGTCTGCGTAAAGCCAGGTGCCGGGGGTGAAGGTCACACCACCAAAGGTAACGGGTAGATCGGCATCCCCAAGACCCTTTTTGATGCTTTTACGGGGATGATGACCGATGGCCTTGATACCAACCTTCTCGGCTTCAAGCTCATCTCGGTCACGAACGCAGCCAAAGACCAAGACGCCGACCCAGCCATTTGTTGCGGCAAGCTGCGCGAGGTTGCCACCAAAAAGTGCGCACCGCATAGAGCCGCCACCATCGACCACAAGCACGCGCCCTTCGCCTGGCCGCTCCACGGTGGAACGGACAAGCGCATTGTCTTCAAAGACTTTAAGCGTGGTGATGGGGCCATGAAAGGATGTTTCGCCGCCATAGTCGAAAAAGATTGGATCAACATGGGCAACAGAATCTGCGTTTGCGTCGCTCAGATCGGTAGTCGCAAAAGATGATGACATGGAGGCCCCCTAGTTCTGTAAAGCGTTCCTATAGCGCGCGAGGGGGCCATCGCCAAGAGAACCATGACGAAATAGCTACATCCTTTGATGTAATGCGCTAGTTTGTTTTCCAATGTGAAGTGATTGGTCGGCGGGTAAAATAAGCCCGTTTCCTGGGGGGAAGATGAATAAGGCAACATCCGTATCAAACGGAGCAAAGAAGCTGAGCGTCGGGAACTATCTGGGCTACGGCGTGGGCGATCTGGCAGTTAATCTCTTCTTCCAATCAGCCATCCTTTACCTGCTGATTTTCTATACTGACATTGTCGGGATTTCTCCGGCGGTAGCGGCCTCCATATTTCTGGTGGCGCGGGTGGTTGATGCGGTGACCGACCCGCTCATGGGTGTGATCGCAGACAAAACCCGCACGCGCTGGGGAAAATTCCGCCCCTATCTGATCTATGGATCGGTGCCCCTTTCCTTGATGGCAATCGCGACCTTCTCCGCACCGTTTTCCGATGACAGCAGCAAAATCCTTTTCGCTTATGCGACCTATATTGTCTTCGGTATTGCCTACACCGTGGTGAGTATTCCCTATTCAGGATTGACGGCGGTGATTACAGACGACGCGCAGGAGCGAACCATGCTGTCGGCATACCGTATGGCGTTCGCGCTAGGCGGCGGCCTAGTTGTCGGTGTCGGCACGCTGCCCTTGGTTGAAGCCCTTGGCGGTGGCGCGCAAGGCTATCAATTGACGTTGAGTCTCTATGGTGTGCTGGCAGTTCTGTTATTGTTGGTGACCTTTCTCTCCACGCGCGAGCGGGTCGCGGCAACAGCGCCGCAAACGCCACGCCTTGTCGATTGTTTATCTGTGCTGGCACACAACCCACCACTTTGGCTCATTACCACCGCCTTTTTCATGGGCATGCTGGCGTTCATCATTCGCTCCACCGCGATCATCTACTATTTCCAATATAATCTGGGGCAAAAAGAACTGTTCCCCATATTCATGCTCTCCATCTTGCTGGGGCAGTTGGCAGGCATTGTCGTAACGCCAATGGTTGCGAAAAAACTCGGCAAGAAGAACACCTATATCTGGGGTGCTTTGGGCGGCATGGCCACCGGCGTTGTTCTGTTTATGACACCCTATGAGGCAATTACCGCCATCTTTGTGGTCTCGATCTTGGGCTCCTTCTTCTTTGCCTTCCCGACCGTTATGGGCTGGTCGATGCTGCCTGACACAATTGAGTACGCTGAGTGGAAAAAAGGCATCCGCGCGGACGGTGCTATCTACGCAGTCTCGAGCTTTTTCCAGAAGATGGCGATGGCCGTTGGCGGCGCATTGGCGGCCATGATCCTGAGTGTGACAGGATATGTGGCGAACCAGCCGCAAAATGCCGACGCCCTCCACGGCATTCTGCTCATGATCTCCCTGGTGCCGGTTGCGATCATGGTGATCGGCATTGCAGCTATTTGGTTCTACCAACTGGACGATGATACCCACGCCACCATTCGCGGTGAATTGGACGAGCGACGCCTGAAAAACGCCTGACCCGCCTGCGTGTCACCGGCGCATCAGATTGGATTGACCGTCAACAACGTCATTGGCGCTTGAAAGCTTGGCCGCCGGTTGCAACATGACCAGCAGCAATATCCTATCAAGACGGAAGGGTGATCATGTCTGAGTTTAAGCTAACCGGCGGTTGCCAATGCGGTGCCGTGAGATATGTGCTCACCGCCCCGCCGCTCATGGCCTATGCCTGTCACTGCACAGAGTGTCAGCGCATCTCAGCCAGTGCGTTTGCTCCCTCGTGTGTCGTTCTTCAGGACACGATGCAGATTGAACAGGGTGAGCTCAGCCGCTTCGACTGGACAGTGGAGAGTGGGGCACATCGTTATGGCGAGTTCTGTGCAGCGTGTGGTGTACGCATCCGTCATGGGAGCGAACCCTCGCAAGGCATTTATTCGGTCCGCGCGGGCACACTGGATGATCCGAAATGGGCGACACCGGCAGCGCACACCTGGCAATCAAGTGCCCTTGAGTGGTTTACGCCCCCCAAAGACGCTCTCTTGTTTGATGGCCAGCCGACTGACTATGCGCCGATCGTTGAGCGATACGCCAAGCTAATGGATCTGAGTTAGCCGTTGAGCGCTTCGTAAGATGCGGCCAGCAAGCCCATAGCGCGCGGGTCACCGGCAAGGTCAGGCCCCATTTGGTTCATCACATAGGCAATGCCGACACCAGCCGTTGGGTCACCCATCACGAAAGACCCGCCCCAGCCGGAATGGCCAATGGTGGCTTCATTGGGGCCATAGAGAAGTGCGCCCACATTGCGCAGCACGCCAGCACCCCAACTGCCAGGCAGCCCAAGCACCAGATCTTCATTGAAGATTTGCTCGGCAGAGAGCTTCTCCCAGGTCTCTCGACCAATCAGCGTCTTGCCATTGAGCGTGCCGTCAGTGGCAGCAGCCCCATAGAGTTTGGCAAGGCCGCTGGCGGAGCCGCGCCCTCCAGCGGAGGAAAGCTCTGCTGCCCGCCACGCTCGTGTGTTGGGGGCAAGGGCGGACGGCGCCGGATTGGCAAAGGTGAGTTTCTGCACATCATTCAAGCCCGCTTCATCAAGTGACTGCGCGTTCTTTGCTTCAATCATCTCAGCGATACGTGGTTCTTCGCTTTCCGGCAGGCCGATATGAAAATCGACATCCCAAGGGCCCGCGACTTCTTCACGGAAGAACTGCCCAATGGTTTTGCCTGTAATCCGTTTCACAAGCTCGCCTGTAGGGAAGGCAAAGGTGAGCGCATGATAGCCAGAGCGCGTGCCAGGCTCCCAAAGCGGTTCTGCTGCCGCCATGCGGGCTGCCATGGCGTCATGATCATAGAGGTCTTCCGTAGTGAGGGGCTCTTTTACTGTAGAGACGCCGGACTGATGTGAAAGAACCTGACCGACTGTGAGCTGGTCCTTTCCGTGAGCGCCAAATTCCGGCCAGTATTTGGTGATCTTGTCGTCATAGGAGAGCTCACCACGGTCCACGAGGATGGCAAGACAAAGCGCGCCGACGGCTTTGGTCGTGGACCAGACATTGGGAAGCGTGTCCCGCTGCCATTCCTTTGACTTAGCCGCGTCCGCATGACCGCCCCAGATATCGACCAGATATTTCCCGTCTTTCCAGATGGCGAAAGAGGCCCCGACTTCCCCTGCATTTGCGAAATTATTGGTGAAGGCATCCCGCACCGCTTCGAATCCCGGCGCGACGTCTCCTTTGATATCCAGCGTAGCTGCGTCTGACATGATCTTCTCCCATCTATGTATTTTTTTGTTGGGAGAAGCCTAACGGTACTGGCGGCTATGAGGCAAAGAAAAACCCCGGCAGTCGCCCGCCGAGGTTTCTTTTCAGACAATGAAGTCTGAGATTATTCAGCAGCGTCTGATTTGAACTGCGCGCTCTCTGTTGATTCACCGAGAGCCGTCGTTGAGCTTTCGCCGCCAGCAGCAGCAACAGACACCATGTCGAAATAGCCTGTGCCAACTTCGCGCTGGTGGCGTGTTGCTGTGTAGCCGTCGCCTTCAGCGCCGAATTCAGCCTGCTGCAGTTCGGAGTAGGCAGCCATGCCACGATCCCGGTAACCGGAAGCGAGCTGGAACATGCCGTAGTTGAGCTGGTGGAAGCCAGCAAGCGTAACGAACTGGTACTTGTAGCCCATTGCTGCAATCTCACGCTGGAACTTGGCAATTGTGTCCTTGTCCAGGTTTGCTTCCCAGTTGAAGGAAGGCGAGCAGTTATAAGCAAGCATCTGGTTAGGATGATCTTTGCGAACTTCTTCAGCGAAACGCTTCGCATCATCGAGGTTAGGAACAGATGTTTCCCACCACAAGAGATCAGCATATTTCGCGAACTGCTTGCCACGAGCGATACAGTGATCAACGCCCGTACCGTCTTTCAGGCGATAGAAGCCTTCAGGTGTCCGGCCAGCATCGAAGTCGATGAACTCGTGATCCCGCTCGTCAACGTCAGACGTGATGAGTTTCGCAGATTCAGCATCTGTACGAGCCATGATAAGCGTTGGTGTACCCATGACGTCAGCAGCAAGGCGAGCAGCGTTCAGGTTACGCTCGTGCGCTTTTGTTGGGATAAGAACTTTGCCACCCAAGTGACCGCACTTCTTTTCAGAAGCGAGCTGGTCTTCATAGTGGACGCCAGCAGCGCCTGCTTCGATGTAAGCTTTCATGATTTCGAAGCAATTGAGAGGTCCGCCGAAACCAGCTTCCGCATCAGCAACGATTGGCACGAACCAATCACGTGTTGCGCCACCTTCAGAATGCTCGATCTGGTCGGCACGCTGCAGGGTACGGTTGATGCGCTTAGCAAGCTCAGGACCCGCATTTGCTGGGTAGAGGCTCTGGTCAGGGTACATAGCAGAAGCTGTGTTGGCATCTGCAGCAACCTGCCAACCCGACAGGTAGATCGCTTTCAGACCAGCGCGGACCATCTGCATGGCCTGGTTGCCGGAAAGAGCACCAAGTGAGTGGATGTAGTCTTCGGTGTGAAGACCTTCCCACAGCTTGTTGGCGCCGCGTGTTGCGAGCGTGTGCTCGATTGGGAAAGAACCACGAAGCTTTTCAACTTCTTCAACTGTGTAGTTGCGCTCGACGTCGTCGAAGCGACCAGCTGGGGCGCTAGGGATAATATCGTAGAACGTCTTGCTCATAGCATTGTCCTTTAGTTAGAGGTGACACTCAGTCGAGCTATCGGTTGAGTGGTAGTGCAATTAGTTCCCGCTTTTGACGAGAAGTTCATAGGCCGGAAGGGTGAGGAATTCCTCGCAATCCCGGGATGTTGCCATTTCAGCGAACATGGCGATCGCCTCGTCAAAATGGCCGGATGTCCAACGCTCTTCGCCGAGCGTTTTTTCAAGTTTCTTCATTTCATCGTCGAGAAGGGTCGCGAAGAGGTCCTTCGTAACCTTCTGGCCATCGGCAAGATCAACTTCGTGATAGAGCCACTGCCAGATCTGCGTCCGGCTGATTTCAGCCGTCGCCGCGTCTTCCATCAGGTTGTAGAGCGGCACCGCGCCGCGGCCGCCAAGCCAGGCTTCGATATACTGCACGCCAACACGGCAGCATTCGCGCAGGCCTTCTTCGGTGCGCTCGCCTTTGTGTGGCTCGATCATCTCTTTCTGACCGACATGCACGTCCTGGCGTTGACGGGCAAGCTGGTTCGTCTCAGGCAGTTTGCCAAAGATTTCGCTCACCACATCAACCATGCCCGGGTGAGCGATCCATGTGCCGTCATGACCATTATTGGCTTCGCGCTCTTTGTCCGCACGGATCTTGGCGAAAGCCGCCTCATTGGCAGCGTCATCGCCCTTAACAGGGATCTGGGCTGCCATGCCACCCATCGCAAACGCGCCCCGCTTGTGACAGGTCTTGATGAGGAGGAGTGAGTAAGCTGACAGGAAGGCATCGCCCATCACCACCTGTGCCCGGTCCGGCAGAATGTAGTTCGGGTTTTTGCCAAGGCGCTTGATGTAGCTGAAGATATAGTCCCAACGACCGCAGTTCAGACCCACAATGTGGTCGCGCATTTCGTAAAGGATTTCGTCCATCTCAAACGCTGCGGGCAGCGTTTCGATGAGGATTGTGCAACGTGCTGTACCAACAGGAAGGCCAAGCGCTTTCTCAGCGTGCGTAAAGACGTCATTCCAAAGACGGGCTTCCAGATGGCTTTCCATCTTCGGCAGATAGTAATAAGGGCCCGTGCCATTGGCTTTAAGGTTGGCATGGTTGTGGAAGAGATACATGCCGAAGTCGAACATGCCGCCAGACATGTTTTGGCCATCGACCTTGATGTGCGCCTCTTCCAGATGCCAGCCGCGAGGACGGGTGATCAGGGTTGCCCGTTCACCGAGTGGCAGAGCGTCATAGGATTTGCCATTATTCTCATCGGTGAAGCCGATAGTGTCGGCCCACAGGTCCATCATGTTGAGCTGACCGCCAATCATATTGTCCCAGGTTGGGGATGACGCGTCTTCGAAGTCAGTCATATAGGAGTTGGCGCCGGAATTAAGCGCATTGATGACCATCTTCCGATTGTCCACCGGACCGGTGATCTCGATCCGACGCTCCAGCAGATCCTTCGGGATCGGGGAGATCTTCCAGTCACCGTCTCGGACAGACTGCGTCTCTGGCAGGAAATCGGGCAATTCACCGGCATCGAACCGTTTCTGGCGCTCAGCGCGGGCTTCCAGAAGCTCACGGCGACGACTGCCAAACTTCCGTTCCAGATCTGCGACAAAGGCCAAAGCCTCGTCGGTTAGAACGCGTTCGTATCCTGGCTTCATCGCGCCGACAATCTCGACGCCCTCAACGCTGGACTTCACCTGAGCCTGGCTCATGGTCTCAAACCTCCGCTGTCACTGGGTGGCCCCTGATCGTAGGGTCAGGGTGCTTTAAGCGGGGTCATACAACTCGCACAAAAGATTGTCCAACGATTCATAAGTCATTGAAAATATTAAAGTAAAAATCTTTACACGATTCCGGTAAGATTCTGTAGTAAATGTAAATCTTGTAAAGATTGGTGACGGGAAAGCGCGGAAAATGGCGTATGAGAGGCAGGATAAGAAAGTCTTTGCAGGACCGCGTGTCCGGCGGCTTCGCCGCGACAAGGGGCTCACCCAGGCACGCATGGCGGATGAATTGTCGATCTCCGCGAGCTATCTGAACCTGATTGAGCGCAATCAGCGGCCGGTTTCCGCTCAAATCTTGCTCAGAATGGCTGATGTTTTCGACGTCGACCTTCGTTCGCTGGGAGGTGATGAGGAGGCCAGGGCCCTCTCAGCCTTGAAGGAAGTGTTCTCAGACCCGCTCATGCGCGATATCGGCCTATCAGACCAGGATCTGAAGGACGTGGCTGACGCGACGCCGGTTATCGCAGATGCTGTCGCGACCCTCTATCGCTCCTATCAGGAGGCTGTCGAGGCAAGCTCCATGTTGGCGGAACGTCTCGCTGACCGGGATGATGACACCACATCACAGGCGATTGGACTTCCGATAGAGGAGGTTCGGGATTTCATCAATGCCCACACCAACCACTTTCCCGAGCTTGATGAAGCCGCCGAAGATCTCTACGCGAGTGCCAAACTGTCTGCTGACGAGCCCTATGTGGCGTTGCGCGATTACCTGAGAGACAAACATGGTGTAAGCACGCGTGTCGTTCCTGCTGATTTTATGCCTGGAGAGTTGCGTCGGTATGACCGGCACCGTCAGACCATGTTCCTCTCCGAATTGCTCGACCAACCCGGGCGATCCTTTCAGCTTGCCTACCAGGTCGGGTTTCTTGAGCAGGCAAAGACACTTGAGCAGATTGTTGAGCAATCCGGGCTGAGTGATGACGAAGCGCGGAGGCTGCTCCGCATTGCGCTCGCCAACTATTTCGCAGCGGCATTGCTCATGCCCTACGGCGCCTTCTTCAGAACAGCCCAAGAGACCAAATATGATATCCGCTTATTGGGGCGCCGCTTTGGCACAAGCTTTGAGCAAGTCTGTCATAGGCTGACAACGTTGCAGCGCGCAGGCGCGCGGGGCATACCCTTCTTTCTCATCCGTCTCGATAACGCGGGCAATGTCTCGAAGCGCTTTTCGGCAGCCGGCTTCCACTTTGCCCGCTTCGGCGGGACCTGTCCGCGCTGGAATGTGCATGACGCTTTCCGTGTGCCTGGGCAAGTCTACACGCAGGTTGTGGCCATGGATGACGGGACCCGCTATTTCTCCATCGCCCGAACCGTGAGCCGCGCCGGGTCTGGTATCGGCGTGCCTGGGGACCAATATGTGGTCGGGCTTGGGTGCGACATTTCCCATGCGCGCGATTTTGCATATTCCTTAGGTCATGACTTGGACAATGAAGAAGCAGCAACACCCATTGGCGTCAACTGTCGGCTGTGCGAGCGATTGGACTGCTCGCAACGTGCCTTCCCGCCGCTCAAACGCAAGCTTCATGTTGAAGAGCACATACGCGGTGTCTCAGCCTTCGGCCTGCCCTCAGATGGCGCGGACTAACGGGTAATGTCTGGGTCTTGCAAAGAATGGGCGATTGTTTTGGGCATAGCGCTTCTGCTCCATGCAGCAGCAGGTTTGGTGTGGTGGTGGACCCCCACCATCGAGTTCCAGGCGCCTGGTGCAAGCTCTATGCGCCTGGCGCTGGCACCAAGCAGTTTCCCCAATGATGATCATTCAGAGACCCTTCCGTTTGAGGAAGATGAACCTCTTGTGCCAGAGCCTGAGCGAGTGGTTGAGCCTGTGCAAAAACCCGTTCTGCCGACCCGACCCCAAGATCCGGTGGTTGAGCCCATTGCCGCTTTGTCCGAGCCTACACAAGCCAAATCTGAGGAAAACGTTTCCGCGGAGCAAGCAGCGTCAACTGCGTCGGCGACCGTGTCTACATCAGCCACAGATCAAACGGGACAGGCAAATGCGACAACTGGAATTTCGAACGCCAATGTGGAGGCGGATTATCTCGCAACATTGGCGAGCTGGCTTGCGCGCCACAAACGATACCCTAGACCCGCTCGGCGTCGGAACCTTGAAGGCGTCGCGATCCTGTCCTTCACGGTAGGCGCGGCAGGGCAAGTCCTGCGTTATGATGTGGTCAAATCCAGCGGCTATGAAGTGCTGGACCGAGAAGTCGCAAATATGCTGCAGCGGGCGGAGCCCTTGCCTCCCCTGCCGCTGGATCTGGGTCGAACCAGATTAGACATCACCATCCCCATTCGCTTTGAACTTGCGCGTGACTAGCTCAGCGGATCCTGGGGAGCGCGCGGGTTCATAAGAAGGTGCCGGAAGGTGCACCAAGTAACAAAACCCAAGATGAGCGATGGCAGGAGCTTGGTGAACAGAGTGTAAACGCTTCCCAAACCGTTAGGACTAAACCGCTTGTTAGCGAATTCCCCGTACCGTCGCGGTGGGAGTTCCTCACCAACTGATGGAACGATGGTGATCGCAAGGCGAAAGTGTTTATGGGCAACCCAAGAAGAAGATTCAGAATAGAAACCGTGAACATTCACACGCGCGACCGCGTTGACTCTGGCGAACCTGTTGCCCTCGCAACAGAATTGCATGTGCCAGACAGCGTCGCCGCAGAGCGCCATCAGGAGATTATGGATGCGATTGGCCAGCTCGGTCATACCGTTAACACCAGCGCCGCCGCCGATCTAGCACTTCCTGATGCAGCACCAGATGCGTTGCTCGACAAATACAAAGAAGAGATCAAAGAGGCCGCCAAGCTCAAGTCTGAACTGGATCTCATGCAGGCGGCCATTCAGCGAACAAAAAGTGAGATTGTTGCCTTGCGCTATGATGGTGCATCGTCAGAGCGGATCAGGTCCGTGACCGACGAGCTCGATGAGGTTGTTGCCGGCACCGAAGCCGCGACAGAGGGTATTCTGGGCGCTGTGGAGTTGATCGATAGCAATGCCTCTACGCTCAGCACAACGTTGACGGGTGTTGAGGCAAGCCAGGCTCTCGAAATCCAGGAACAGGTTGTTGCGATCTTTGAAGCCTGTAACTTTCAAGACATTACCGGCCAACGGATTACCAAGGTCGTGAACGCCCTTCGCTATATTGAAGAACGCATCGAAAGCATGCAGGTCATCTGGGGCGAGGCTGGCTTTGACGGTGTTGAAGCGGCTGACGATGGAGCATCAGATGCTGAAGTTCCCGAAGGACGGGCTCTGGCCAGCGGACCGTCAATGCCAGAAGCAGATGACCGGGCAAGTCAGGCAGATATTGACGCTTTGTTTGACTAGGTGATCTGCGTTAGCGCACAAGCCGTGCGGTTGGCAAAATCATCTCAACGACAGCATGGCCTTTTGAAGATCTCTCAATCGATAGTGTGCCACCGTGAAGCTCTGCAACTTTGCGTGTGAGCGAAAGGGCAAGCCCCATGTCGCGGGGTCGGCTGCGTCCCTCGGCACTGACAAATGGGTCCTCAACCAAGGCACAGGCATCTTGTTTGATGTCGTCATAGGGCAGGGCCATCTCAGCGCCATTTGGGCTGTTAATGGCGGCCTCAATGGTCAGGGACTGATGTGTTTCGCGCACGCCAAGCTCGATATGCGAGCCAGAGCCAGTCGTATGTAGAAGCTCTGAGATGAGGCGGAAGATACCTTGGCGCAGCTTCTTGGCATCTCCCCGAAGTCCTGGCACATCCGCACATGAATTCAATGTAAGGGCAACGCCTGCCTCCGCTGCCCTGCGCTTTTGTGAGGTGACGACGGTCTCAAGGAGGGTATCAAGGTTGCAGATCTCATTTGCAAGGGTCGTGTCTTCGGAGTCTGACTCAGCGACGCTCAGCAGGTCTTCAATCATATCCAGCAGCATTGTGCCAGATTGATGGATGTCTCGCGCATAGTCCCTATACCGATCTGCAAGCGGCCCAAACTGGGCATCCTTCATGATCTCCGAGAAGCCGATAATATGCGTGAGGGGTGTTCGCAGGTCGTGGTTGACGTTTGAGAAAAAGCTATTCGTGCGCCGCTCTGAGGTGATGCCTTGTTTCTCTGCAGCGCGGATCGTTTGTTCAAGTTGCTTACGCACGGTGGTGTCGGTAAACGCGGCGACGCGCGCAGGCTGCCCACCCCATTCGGTTTCGACGATCCTGAGGTCTGCCGTGCGCTCTTCACCACTGGGTTGTTTTATCCGGATATCCCGCTCGCTGGGTGTGGTCGGCATGTCCAGCCGCTCGCCAGCAAGAGATTCCAGTGGACGACCCAAAAGGTCCGCGGCGGCTGAGTTGGCGAAGGCAACCTTGCCGTCATTATCGAGAATGACCATGGCGTCGGCGGCTTCCTGCACCACAGTGACTGGCGTGTGTTCTTCCGATGACGCCTCGGTTATCACCTCTGGCGCAGGCGAGGGGGACAGGGCTTTAAGGCGGGCAAAGCGGGCGATAGCAATGGCTGTCGGCGTCAGCAGATTTTCAGCATGAAAGGCATCAAAGATGCAGGCATCATCCGCACCCTGGTCAATGGCTCGTGCTGCTGAGGTGCGGTTGAAGATGTGGGTTTCAAACAAGGCAATAACAGGCACGTCGGGGCCGAGGCTCACAACGCGGGCCAGGGCGTCGAAGTCACGGTCCGACCCGATCCCCATATCGTAAAGAATGGCATCAAGCCCTGGCGAGAGCAGAGGCGCTATGCCACGGGATCGAGCGACTTGGGCGACATCAGCTTCTAGGCAATCAAAGATTGATCCGGGCAGCGCAGCATCGCTGACCAGCGCAAGAGAGAGGCGCGCTGGTGCAGGCTGAAGGCTGGCGGTCATCGCCTGCTGAACAGGCGACCCTAAGACAGAAGGGTGCGGGGCAGATCGAATCATTCGACGGTCTCATTATTAAGCTTTCGCTAACCATGAGGCCTGCTTGGTAAACAGAGCGTAAAGAAAAGCGCTATTTAGGTGCTTTTAAGCGTACAAACACAAACAGCATTTTCGCTGATCGAAATGTGGTTTTTTGTTTTTTTTCATGAACTTACAGCGCCGGCCTCAATTTAGACGCTATCCTTGCCAATCCCTTAACAGTTAACTTCTTGGTAAGCGCCGAAAGCCGATGTCTAGGCCGTTGCGGGTTTTGGCAAAATGAGCCGCCCGTCTTCCTCGAATTTCCAATAAGGATTGAAAGCCACTTCCCAGGCATGCCCATCTGGGTCAGCGAAATAGCCTGAATAGCCCCCCCAGAATGCTTTATGCGCGGGCTTCAGGACTTTGGCCCCATAGGCTGTGCCCTTGTCGCCAATCAGCGCCAGCAGCTCATCCACTTCTGCTTCGTTGCGGGCATTATAGGCAACCGCAAATCCCTGATAGCCGGCAGCCGGGACAGCGGGATCGAGATCGGCATCCTTCGCGAGATCTTCATGACCAAACAGTCCGAACACGAACCCGCCGACATCATAGGCCGTCATGCCCTCTGTCATGAAAGGTCGCCAGCCCAAGAGGTCTTCATAGAAGGACCGGGTTCGCGCCATATCGGACGTTCCAAAGGTGATGATGCTGTAGCGTTGTTCCATGGACGGTTCTCTCCCTGTTTTGGGTTATTGGAACATAAGTGGAACATTTCAACAAGGACCTGTGACCAAAACCCAAAAGAGGCTGAGACTGCAAAGGTTTGCCTCACGCGGGCGCTTGCGGCAACTGCGGGCTTACGTTACCTATGCGCGGCCCAAAACCTATACGCGATCCGAGAAAAGCAGAAATCCGGGCAAGAGCGGCAAGACAATGGCTAAAAAGAAAAAGACATTTCGCCCCAAGGCTCGTGTGCCAAAGGGGTTGAGGGATATTCCCGCGGCAACGGTCCGCGCGGAAGAGGCCATGCTTGCGCGTATCGGGGAAGTCTATGAGCTTTATGGTTTTGAACCCTTGGAGACGTCGGCCTTTGAATATGCGGATGCGCTTGGCAAGTTTCTGCCAGATGAAGACCGCCCGAATGAAGGCGTGTTTTCCTTTCAGGATGACGATGACCAATGGTTGTCCCTTCGTTACGACCTGACGGCACCGCTCGCCCGGTTTGTGGCTGAGAATTATGATGGTTTGCCAAAGCCGTTTCGGCGCTATCAGACCGGTCCTGTTTGGCGAAATGAAAAACCGGGACCAGGCCGTTTCCGGCAGTTTACGCAGTTTGATGCAGATACGGTCGGCGCTCCCGGCCCCGCAGCAGATGCTGAAATGTGCATGATGGCGGCTGACTGTCTTGAAGCTCTGGGCATTCCACGCAGTTCCTATGTGATGCGCGTCAATAATCGCAAAGTGCTGGACGGTGTCTTTGAGACCTGCGGTATTGTCGGCGAGGGGCCGGAGTTCGAAAAACAACACCTCACAGTTATGCGCGCCATCGACAAACTCGACCGGTTGGGAAGCGAGGGTGTGCGTCTTCTTCTTGGTAAGGGCCGCAAAGATGAGTCTGGCGACTTCACCGAAGGCGCTGGATTGTCTGCCGATCAGATTGAGCGCATCATCTCCTTCACAGAGTCAGGCGGTGGCGGGCGCGATGCAGTGTGCAGCGCGATGGAGAGCCTGGTTGGTGACAGCGAAATTGGCCTCGAAGGCGTGGCGGAACTACGCGAAATTGATGCTCTTCTCACCGCAGTTGGTTACGAAGAAGACCGCATTGCTTTTGATCCGGCTGTTGTTCGTGGCCTTGGCTACTACACAGGGCCCGTCTACGAAGCAGAGCTCACCTTTGAAGCAACCGACGAAGAAGGCCAGCAGCGCCGCTTCGGATCGGTTGGCGGCGGTGGGCGCTATGATGATCTGGTGGAGCGCTTCAAAGGCGTGAAAGTGCCAGCGACCGGCTTTTCAATCGGCGTGAGCCGCTTGTTCGCAGCGCTGGAAGCTCTGGACAAGGTTGAAGAAAATACGGTCGCAGCCCCTGTCATTGTTCTGGTGATGGATAAGGACGCCATGCCTGGCTACCAGAAAATGGTCAGTGAGCTTCGCTCTGCAGGCATTCGTGCGGAGCTCTATCTCGGTGGGTCGGGCATGCGGGCACAGGTGAAATATGCCGACCGGCGCGGTGCACCACTTGTTGTCATCGAAGGCGAGGATGAGCGACAAAAAGGCGAAGTGACGCTGAAAGACCTGATCCTCGGCGCGCAAAAGTCAGAAGAAATCACCGACAATGCGGAATGGCGGGAAAGCGCCCACGCGCAGGTTTCTGTGCCGCGTGCCGCACTCGTTGAGCATGTGCAGGAAATTCTTGGCCGACATAGCGAGGCTCACTGACCCACCGTCACGTTTCGGGGATCATGTGAGCCTGATAGTCGACACTCTTTCAGAATTCTTTGCATTTCCATGTTACACAGGAGCCCGTAATCATGTTCCCAGAGCGTTACCAGGCGAAGTGTTTCAACTTCACCGTCCGGGAACGCGAAAAGTTTTTGCTAATGGAGCCCGGTTTTGAGTTTGTTCAAAACCAAAAACCTCCACGGGATGGTGCGGGATGAGACCATGACAAGCATTTCCAGCAGTGGGGACGAGCTTAAGGCACGCGAGAAACAGGCCGAGGCCGTTCGGGCGTCCTTCGAAGCGGCCTCGTTTGAACCCGTAACCGCACCTGTTCTCCAGCCAGCCGACATTTTTCTGGACAGATCTGGGGAAGACATCAGACGGCGCACCTATCTCTTTACCGACGTCGGCGGCCAGGAGCTCTGTCTTCGGCCCGAGCTCACTATTCCCGTCTGCCGTCTATACCTTGAAACTGATCCGGACGGCGCAACGCCTCGGCGTTTATGTGCGAGCGGACCCGTGTACCGCTACCAGCCTACTGGCTCGGAAAAACTGAGTGAATATAATCAGTGTGGTCTCGAAATATTGGGCGGCGTTGATGAGGCAGCGGCGGATGCTGAAATCACCCGCCTCGGCGTCGCTGCGGTTGAAGCAGCGGGTCTCACCGATTTTCAGTTCGAGCTGGGCGACCTGTCTCTCTTTGATGCGCTGATTGATGCGATCAATATTCCAAAAGGTTGGAAAGGGCGCTTGCGACGTCAGTTCTGGCGACCGGACTTCTTTGCAAATCTGCTAACCGACCTCTCGAACGGTGAGGGACAGGCAAATGGTGAAGACCAGAATGGTCTTTTGTCTGTTCTTGTCGGTCTTGATGAGAAACAAGCCACAACGCTTCTAACAGACGTCCTAAAGCTCGGTGGCATCGCCCCCGTAGGCGGACGTGGCGTTGATGAGATTGCCAGCCGTCTGCTTGAGAAAGCAGGTGAGGCAACGACAGAACAGATGCCAAAAGAAGCTGCAACGATCATTGCCGCTTACATGAAGATTTCCGTTCCTGCCTCCGACGCGGTCGAGCAAGTCGGAAGCCTTTTGAAGAAGAATGGCATTTCTGCCAACCCAGCGCTTGAGAAACTGTCTGTCCGTCTGAAGGCAATATCAGACGCTGGAGTTGACCTTGGGCGTGCGACTTTCTCCACGGGTTTTGGGCGGAAGCTGGAATATTATACGGGCCACGTGTTCGAACTGCGCGTGCCGGAACTTGGCAATGACGCCGTGATCATGGGCGGTGGGCGATATGATGGCCTGTTGCAGAGCCTTGGTGCGCCCAAGCCCGTGCAGGCGGTGGGATGTGCCATCGCATTGGAAAGACTCTTTCAGGCGACCAATAAGGGAGAAGTGAAATGAGCACCAACAAACTCATTTTGGGTCTCCCCTCTAAAGGCCGTCTTCAGGAAAATGCGTCAGAGTTCTTCAAGCGGGCAGGCCTGAAAGTCTCCAAGCATGGCGGACGCGGTTATACTGGAGCATTGAAGGGTGTCTCTGACGTTGAGATCGCCTTTCTGTCAGCGTCTGAAATTGCTGGGAACCTGGAACAGGGAACGATCCACTTTGGCATTACCGGTGAAGACCTGATCCGGGAGAAGCTCGCCGCCCCCGACCAAAGTGTCGAACTGCTTCTGAAGCTTGGGTTCGGGCACGCTGATGTGGTGGTTGCGGTTCCGCAGAGTTGGATAGACGTCGACAAGATGTCTGATCTGGATGACGTGGCGTTGGCATTCCACGCAAAGCGCGGCAAGCGCCTGCGTGTGGCAACGAAATATTTCAATCTCACCCGCATGTTCTTCGCCGACCACGGGATCAATGATTACCGCATTGTGGAGAGTCTGGGCGCAACAGAAGGCGCTCCAGCAGCGGGTTCAGCTGAAGCCATTGTCGATATCACATCGACGGGAGCGACGCTCATCGCGAACAATCTGAAAATTCTCGACGACGGCGTCATGCTTCGGAGCGAGGCCAACCTCGTGGCATCCTTGAACGCCGATTGGGGCGATGCGTCACTTGCGGCGGCGCGGGCAATCCTCGACCGGTTGGACGCAAGAGACCGCGCAGAGAACCACATGCTTGTTGCAGCGCGCGGACCCTTTGATCCCGCAAAGATAGCAGAAGATCTGGATCGGCACCATCAGTGCGCTGCCGACGTGATCAGCACGTTTGAGGGCGGCAGCGAAGTGCGTGTAATCTGTCCCACAGCGCAAGTTCAGGCGGTTGCCGATCACCTGCGTCAGGCAGGAGCGGAAACGGTGTCGGCCAGCAAGGCGGACTATCTGTTCGCGGCAGAGAATGTGCTGCACGATCAGTTGATCAAACGGCTGGGGCGCTAACTCGCGCTGAGCTGGTCGTAATCAGGTATGAAGGCTCGCCAGATAGATCTGCTTCTTCTTATTGCCTTGCTTCTCCATATACCGAAATACCCGCTGAAGGCTTGTCGGAAAGGTCATGACGATGCTCGCCATCCGCCCCTCGCTTTTTGGTAGCCAGGTTTCAAGGTTACCTGAGGCAAGGGCGTCCATCGCCCACTTTGCGGTTGCTTCCGAAGAGAGAGGATCGGCACTGCCTGCAAAGTTGAGTGGTGATCCGTCCGGGTGAGACATCTCCTCGCGCAACATCGGCGTATCTATCGCGCTGGGATAAAGGCCCCCAACGCTGATGCCGTGGGGTGCGAGCTCAAGGGCGAGCGCGGCGGTGAACCCGCGCAGCCCGAATTTCGACGCAGTATAGGCCGCGCTGTCTTTGAGTGGGAAAAGACCTGCCAGAGAGACGATGTTGAAAATCTGGCCTCCGCCTCTATTTAACATGCCCCGTGCCGCCGCCTGGCAAAGGCGCATCGGTGCTGTGAGATTGATGTCGATATGCTTGGTGAGGAGGGCCGCATCAAGCGCCGATACAGATCCCGGAACACCGATGCCTGCATTGTTGATCAGGAGATCGATTGCAGGCTCACCGCTCTCCAACCGTGCGCAAAGACGTTGCAGATCCTCGTCATCGCAAAGATCAGCATTGATCAGCTCAGCCACAGAACTAGCGTGAAGCGCAGACAGTTCCCTACTTCGATCAGTCAAAACCAGATGGTCGCCCCGAGCCCGGAACTCTTCTGCAATAGCGCGACCGAGACCCCCCGCCGCGCCCGTGATCATGACGGTTCTGCTCATGCGGCTTTTGCATTCGTCGCGGCACGAACAGGGTCGTAATGTCCGTCGGGAATATCGGGCCATCCCATATGTTTGCGCAGATCAGCCATTGCCTTTTTATACGCATCTATATTTACATACGTCGCGTGCCGGTCGGACCCGACATAATTGACACCACCTGACAGATCTGGCTGGTGATTTGCGAGCCGCTTGTGGAAACGCTTTGCCTGGTTGGGCTGATCCCGCTCCGCCAAAATCACACGAGCGATCAGGTCCGCCATATTGTCGAACAGTTTGTAGGCGCCACCATTGGTTTCCATGAAGCCAAGCGAGAATAGGTTGGCGTGGCCCTTCACAAACAGGTTCATGTAGAGGTCCGGGCGGCCTGCCTTCCAGGTGAACTCTGACGGATCAACGTAAGGGATCTTCCACTCATACCCTGTGGCGCAGAGAACAAGGTCAATCTCCTCGCGACTGCCATCCGTGAAGACAACATGTTTGCCGTCGAGGCGCACTACGTCGCCCTTCGCTTTAATGTCGCCGTGGCCGAGATAGTGAAGAAGCTGGGTGTTAAGGATCGGATGGCTTTCAAAAACCTTGTGGTCGGGCGCAGGCAGGCCCAGACGGGTCAGGTCGCCATTGATGAAACGCAAGAGAAGCCCAAATACCTTCTGTGTCAGCCACATCGGCAGATGAGGCCCTTCATGGGCGAAAACATCAGCGGGTTTGCCCATCAGATGTTTCGGTATGAAGTGATAGCCCCGACGCAGGCTGATAAACGCTGCATCAGCAGCAACCGCCGCATCGCAGGCAATGTCGCACCCTGAATTTCCGGCACCCACGATCAGAACCCATTTCCCTCGAAACTCATCCATGTGACGGAATGTGTTGGCGTGGCGGACCTCACCGTCAAAGAGACCATCGGCCCAATCAGGCAAAGTCGGATGCCAGTTTGTGCCGTTGACGCAGATGAGCCAGCGATAGGGGCGTGTCTCCCCATTGGAGAGCGTCACCTGCCAGCCACCCTTTTCAAATTGGGTGTCCGTCACTTCCGTATTGAAGGTGATGTCCTCATAAAGCCCATACTCGCGCGCAAATGCCTTCATGTAGGAGTGGATCTGCTTGTTGGAAGGATAGTCCGGATAATCCTCCGGCATGGGGAAGTCCGTGTAATGCGATTGTGTCTTCGATGAAATGAAGTGCGCTGAGGCGTACATGGGCGAACCTGGGTTTGTCGCGTCCCAAATGCCCCCCACATCGCAGTGCCGTTCGAAAATATCAAACTCAATGCCGAGCAGTTTGAACGTCCGCGCGAGCGCAAGACCGCCGGGGCCAGCGCCCACAATACAAACGCGATTGCGAATGGCAGAATCTGTCATAGCGAGCTCCAATTATGAGGGTTCCTCATATTTGTAAAAAGTGATAAACCCTCATATTATGAGAATCAAGCAAAAATCTTCCCGAAAAGATCAAAACCTGAAATGTCAGCTGCCTCTGCATCTTCTAAAAGAACCTCTGTGCGCAAAATCCCGACACAAGCCCGTGCAAAAGAGCGGTTTGAGCGGATTCTGGATGCCGCCCGCTGCCTTATCGAGGAAAATGGCAGCGAGCATATGAAGATGAGTGATGTTGCGACCAGGGCAGGGGTGCCGATTGGCTCGGTCTATCAATATTTTCCGGATAAATCCTCGATCATTATTACGCTCGCAGAGCGGATCATGGAGCTGGTGCATGATGGTCTTGCGACCGCAATGGGCGAAGTGACCTCCCTGGAAGACGGGGAAGAGGCGCTGACGTCGACGCTGATGTCCTATTATCAACTCTTTCTTGCGGAGCCCGTTGCGCGCGACATCTGGTTTGGCATTCAGGCCGACAAAACACTGAACACACTCGATATCGAGGACAGCCGTGCCAACGGTGAGATTGTTTATGAGACGCTCAAAAATTTCACGCCAAAAAAAGACCGGAAACGTCTGGAGACGGCCTGCTTTCTGGTCATGCAGCTGACGGGCATGGCCGTGCGCCTGGCGATATCGGTTGACCGAAAAGAGGGCGACCGGATCATGGCTATCTATCAAGACATGATCCGGCGTGAACTCATTGCGGTGACCAGAGAGGACTAAAGCCCCGGCACCGGAAAGCGGGCGGTAAGCGCGCTGACTTCTTCGGCAAGACCTGCCAGATGGTCTTCATTCTCCGGCGCCCGGAGAGCGGACGCAATCAGCCGTCCGACAATCGCCATGTCCGCCTCGCCCATACCGCGAGCCGTGGGGGCAGGTGTTCCCAGCCGCAGACCTGACGGTCGCATGGGTGGGTTCGGGTCGTCTGGGATCACCTGCTTGTTGGTCGTGAGCTCAATTTTGTCGAGGACCTCTTGAGCCTGCCTGCCGTCTATCCCAAAGCTTGCAACAGTGTCGATCACCAGCAAATGGTTTTCTGTGCCGCCCGTCACAAGCCGAACCTGATGATCCCGAAGCGATTGGGCAAGTGCTTGTGCATTGGCGAGCACCGCCCGTGCATAGGTCCTGAAGTCCGGCGCTGCTGCAAGTTTCAGCGTGAGCGCGGTGGCAGCGACCTGGTTCATATGCGGTCCGCCTTGTAGGCCTGGAAAGACCGACGCATCAATCGCTTTGCTGTGCTTCGCCTTACAAAGAATGAGCCCACCGCGCGGCCCCCGGAGAGACTTGTGTGTCGTTGTAGTCATGACGTCAAACCCGTGGTCGAGTGGATTCTGTAACGCGTCTCCTGCAATAAGGCCGCCGACGTGGGAAACGTCGGCCATCGTGAGAGCACCAACCTTGTCGGCAATCATCTGGAACCGGACATAGTCCACCTCTCGCGGATAGGAAGAGTGCCCGCAGACAATGAGCTTTGGTTTTTCCTGAAGCGCGGTTTCCTCCAGAGCGTCGTAATCAAGATCGCCCTTTGCGCCAACCGTCTTGTAGCGCACGAAGTTGAAGAGGCGCCCCATATGGCTGACCGGTGCCCCATGGGTGAGATGACCGCCATGGCTCAGGTCCATTGCCAGGATCGTATCGCCGGGCTCTAAAAGCCCTAGATAGACCGCCTGGTTCATCGGAGACCCTGACAGGGGTTGCACATTGGCATGCTCCGCTCTGAAAAGGCTGCAGGCCCGCACCCGCGCGAGAGTCTCAATGGTGTCAGTGTTGGGCTGTCCGCCATAATAGCGGCGCCCAGGATAGCCTTCTGAGTATTTATTGGTGAAGGCACTGCCGAGCAGCGGCAAGACTTCTGGAAAGCAATAGTTTTCCGAGGGGATAAGCTCAAGCCCGTTGCGCTGCCGACCTTCTTCCGATGTTAGTGCTGAGAATATGTCCGGGTCTTTGTGCGCGAGGTCATCGCGTAGCCGATTGAGATCCATGCTTGTTTCTCCGTTTCAAAGCCAAAATGGCAAACGCCCGGCCAGCTCTTCTTTAAAGGCTGCCCAGGCGAACGGCTTTGAAATCGGCTTCCGCGCTCCCTTGTGGTTGTTCGCTCTTTAGTCAGAGCGGTTTCCCACATCCATCTCCACAAAAAGGAGGAGGACTTTCGCCAGTCACGCGGAATATGTTGGACCAGTCGGGTCGGGGCAACAAAACCACGTTCTCATAGAGACCTCAAGGCTTTGTCTCCGGCAGGATTATCTAAGCGGTTGGTTCCGGCAACAGTAAATGTGGCAATTTAGTTACACCAGAAAACAAATTGGCTATTTGATCAAACAAATCTATTGATTAAATATTGGACCATCTACGATCCCGTAGAGAAAACTCGGCCGGACTCTAGCGTCTGGCCATTAAATAGATTGTATGGGGGATGTGATGAAACTTAATCTGGTATCTATTGGCGCTTGTGCCGCTCTTGCACTTTCTGGGTTTGTGGGCGCTGCCCAGGCCGATGAAGGTGGATTCTATGTTTCTGTTGGTGGCGGTCTTGTTTGGAACGACGACGTTGAAGCAGCTGGCTCAACTCTGGATTTTGACTCTGGCTATTCAATAAATGCAGCAATCGGCTATCAGACGGCCGACGATCCTGACGGCGGGAGAATTCGTGGCGAGATCGATGTGTTTTACACCGACGCCGACAACGACACTTTCACGACGGGCGGCGTATCGACGAATGTTGGTGGTGGCCTGGAACAGACAGGTATCATGGCGAGTGGATATCTCGATTTCTTGCCAGGTAGCGTTGTCCGGCCATATGTAGGTGCAGGTTTTGGCATTGTGGATACCAAGCTATCGGTCAGTGTTCCTGGATTCTCAGCATCAGCGGACGGCACCGAGCTTGCCTATCGTCTCGCTGCCGGCGCGTCCTACCAGATCACAGATAGAGTCGCGTTTGATCTGGGCTACAGGTATCTCGTCGTTAATACAGATTCCGAGATCGACTCCCAGTCAGTCGTTGCAAGTTTGCGCTACGGCTTCTGATCATCGTGTGATCACAGCCCTCGCAGGCAAATTGAAAGGGACGCACAGTGTGCGTCCCTTTTTTGTTCGCATTGGTGTCCAATCTCGCGATAGGTTTCACAGGAATATCCAGGTGACACCCACATTCCCCTCATAAAACGCTGTTCTCAAGAGAGATTTTCGCCAGTCACGCGAGATATGTTGGACCAGTCGGGTCAGGGCGAGCGAAACATCAACTTACCCGCGCATCAAATCACTCGGCCGCTTTTGATCAACTACATTTGATGACGCTGATAAAAGATGCCATTTGCCTCTTGCAATTCTCGAATATATCGCACAATCGAAAAGACTTGGTCTTTATCTACTTGCGGCTGCTGAGGCATGTCACCAAATGGCCAGTGATGTTGGCGCACACCTGATTCCGTAGCGCGCAGAAACGAGTTGTCTCCGTGATGGCCGGGATTATAGATATTATGAAGCAAAGGTGGACCTTGGTTCGTACCAATGGCGTTTTCGCCGTGGCACTTCGCGCAATTCTCATTAAAAATCTCCCTCCCCTGCAGTGCGATGGCAGAGAATTGAGGGATATTAAGTGAGCCGCTTTGCATCATATTTTCACGATGGGACATGGACCAGGGTAGAAAATACCACACAGCATAGGCAATCGACAAAAGGCCGACGATAACAATTATAAGTTTTGTCGCAGGGCTCATAGTCACTCCTTTTCAGCTTGCGATATTCCATGTTCACACCACACGCAAGAACAACCGACATGATCACAACTCTTGTCCTTCAAAGGCGCCTTAAAAAATCTGAGTGCGAACGGCAAAACGAGTTTACTCATCCACCAGGGGTTATAAAGGTTTTGCAGCGTGCGGCGGCTATCACTCCCTGATATGCGGGCCAGCGCCATGCGGCGCCCCCGCTCACCTACAATATTGAACAAAAAGCGATTAGCGATAGAGGTTTTCAAGAGAGGCAATAGCTCTCTTCGCCAGCTTTCGTGATAGTCAGAGATTCCAAGTATGCCATGGGCGGCCAAGACGCCAGACCGAATCGCATAGGACATACCAAAGCCCGCGAGAGAGTCCTGAAAACCGGCGTGTTCGCCGATAACCGGCTTGTTTCCTTGAATTGCCGAGCGCGGTAATCGGATATTTCCATATCCTCCGAAGGGCTTTGGATTTTTCATAGTTAGTGCAGCATGCGTCTCAAAAAATTTTACCGTTCGTTCGAGATGGACATTCTGGTTTTTGAAGCCAGAAAATAGGCAGGTCGCAACTGTGCCGCGGCCATTAGCAACCAGCAGATAGGCATAACCGTGTGGCGCTAATCCATTGTTGAAGCAAACCCAATTCCCATCGGCCATGTCGGTGTCAAAAACATAGCCAACAGCAATCACGTCTGCTGTCCGAGGGCCAATGGACAGAACCGCATTTTCCGGTGCTTCCTTCACATTTTCATTGAAGCGGACGTCTACACCAAGGCTGCGCGCTTGTTCCAATAAGCCTTGATCAAGGGTGCCAGCCCCATCACCGCGCCTAACAAGATAATATAGTGGCTCTTCGCTGCTGACGGTGTAGCGCTTGTTCCAGGCATCAAAAGCGATGCCCGAAGTCACAGGTATATGATCAAAAGTGGCTTCAATTCCCGCGTTACCCATCTCGACCAAAATGTTCGCTGAATGCGTCCAATTTTCAAGCCCTTGAAAGTCGTTGTGAAACCGAGCTCCCACTCGCGGACGCCGGTCGTAAACGGTGACATTGACCCCAGATCGAGCCAACACGATGGCACAAGAAAGGCCAGCGGGACCTGCTCCAATAATTGGAACATTATCTGGTTTTGGCGTGGTGAAGGCGTCTGCAGAGTGCGTCATATGTTTTATTTTTGCTCTCGCCCTGATTGCTGATATTGCACACTATGCCAAGGCGGCAAAGCTTTGCACAATAAAATGATCAGCTTCGGATGCTCCTAAGCTCCAACGTGTATGCGCCAAGGCGTGCCCCTGGGTAGTTCTGAGTCCAAATTTGTTTGTGTTGGCAAAGAAGGTCCGTGTCTCTCGGTGTTGAGCATATCACTGTACATGATCCGAGCGTTTATCAAGTCGCCGGTGCCGTAGGGTGATCGACTCCACGTCGGCGTGCAATGAGCTCCAGTGTCTTCCCAGGTCCTTCCATAAAAAAACCCGGTCCTAGATACGCAAGGACCGGGTTCCGTTTGACGCCTCAGTTGACCTGAGTTGTCATTATTCAATCAAGCCGCAAGGGCTGGACTGCATGATTACATCATGCCGCCCATGCCACCCATGCCACCCATGCCGCCCATGTCAGGCATTGCAGGTGCGCCACCAGCTTCAGATGGCTTGTCAGCAATCATCGCTTCCGTCGTGATCAGAAGACCAGCAACAGACGACGCATCGGTGAGTGCAGTACGCACTACCTTCGTTGGGTCGATAATGCCTTCAGCAACCAGATCCACATAGGTTTCGTTCTGAGCATCGAAGCCGAACGAGCCAGCCTTGCCAAGGACGGTTGCCACAACAATGGAGCCTTCAACGCCAGCGTTTTCCGCAATCTGGCGGATAGGTGATTCAAGCGCTTTAAGCACAATCTTCACACCGGCCAGAATGTCAGCATTGTCGCTTTCAACTGCGGCAACCGCTTTGGTTGCGCGCAGAAGAGCGGACCCGCCACCAGGGACGATGCCTTCTTCAACAGCAGCACGAGTTGCATTGAGAGCGTCGTCAACGCGGTCTTTGCGTTCTTTCACTTCAACTTCGGTTGCGCCGCCAACTTTCAGAACTGCAACACCACCGGCGAGCTTCGCCAGGCGTTCCTGCAGCTTCTCACGGTCATAGTCAGAAGATGTTTCTTCGATTTGAGCGCGGATCTGAGCAACGCGTCCTTCAATGTCTTTCTTCTTGCCAGCGCCATCGACGATTGTTGTGTCGTCTTTGGAGATGCCAACTGACTTCGCCGTGCCGAGCATGTCGAGCGTGACATTTTCAAGCTTGATGCCGAGATCTTCAGAGATCACGGTGCCACCTGTCAGGATCGCAATGTCTTCGAGCATCGCTTTGCGACGATCACCGAAGCCAGGTGCCTTCACAGCAGCGATTTTCAGGCCACCGCGCAGCTTATTGACCACGAGAGTCGCAAGCGCTTCGCCTTCAATGTCTTCTGCAATGATGAGCAGTGGACGCGATGACTGCACCACAGCTTCGAGAATTGGAAGCATGGCTTGCAGGCTTGTGAGCTTGCTTTCGTGCAGAAGGATAAGCGGGCTTTCCTGCTCAACCGTCATCTTGTCTGGGTTGGTGATGAAGTAAGGGGAGAGGTAGCCACGGTCGAACTGCATGCCTTCAACAACGTCGAGTTCGCTTTCCAGTGACTTGGCTTCTTCAACCGTGATCACGCCTTCATTGCCGACTTTCGACATGGCTTCAGCAATCATGTCGCCAATTTCAGTTTCGCCGTTAGCGGAGATCTTGCCGACCTGGGCAATTTCTTCGTTTGACTTAACTTTCTTGGAGCGCTTTGTGAGGTCAGCCAGGGCTGCATCAACAGCAAGGTCGATGCCACGCTTCAGATCCATCGGGTTCATGCCAGCGGCAACGGCTTTGATGCCTTCCTGAACGATGGACTGAGCGAGAACGGTCGCTGTTGTTGTGCCGTCACCAGCAATGTCGTTCGTCTTAGAAGCGACTTCGCGGATCATCTGGGCGCCCATGTTTTCGAACTTTTCTTCCAGTTCGATTTCTTTGGCGACTGTTACACCGTCTTTCGTGATGCGCGGTGCGCCGAAAGACTTGTCGATAACGACGTTACGACCCTTTGGGCCAAGCGTCACTTTGACCGCATTCGCGAGAACATTGACGCCTTTCAGCATCTCTTCACGCGCGTCACGGCCGAATACTACTTGTTTAGCCATAGCTGGTTATTCCTTCTGTTACGGCAATCATTGGGGAAGTTGAGGCAATAAAAAGCCGCGCTGGGGGAACCCCGCGCGGATGATTATTTCTTCTTCTTGCCGCCTTCGATGATGCCGAGAATGTCGGATTCTTTCATGATCAAGAGCTCTTCGCCGTCGACCTTAACTTCAGTGCCGGACCATTTGCCGAACAGAACGCGGTCGCCCGCTTTCACGTCCAATGGAGTCACTTTGCCGTCGTCAGATTTAGCACCTGATCCAGCCGCAACGATTTCACCTTCAGATGGCTTTTCCTGCGCTGAATCAGGAATGATGATGCCACCGGCAGTTTTCGTGTCTTCTTCGACCCGGCGCACCAGCACCCGGTCATGGAGAGGACGGAATTTCATGAGATATCTCCCTTGAAGCCTGCAAAAGTGCAGGAATTCTCTCAGATTTCTGGTTCTGTTAGCACTCGGGTTTGATGAGTGCCAACGAAGCGAAGCAGAAATAGGGAGTCCGGGCTTTCCTGTCAAGGCTGCCAGGGGCTAACAGCCGGAAATGATTCAGTTTTTTAGGGGTCGATCGTATCAGGGGACGGGCCCGTCCGCCTGCAAAAGCGGCAGAAGCGCGCCATGGACCGCAGAGGCGCCGTCAGGCCCCACTGAGACGACTTCTCCGTAGGTCTCTTCTTCAGAACCGTAGATCCAAGGTGCTTTATTATCCCACTCACTTTTGGGGATGATGTAGCCGATCGCATCATTGGCGAGATTGACCATCAGATTAACCCGTCCACCCATGGCAGGCCGAAGCGGCGGTACTTCAACAGGGTCCA
>NZQM01000154.1 GCA_002695905.1 Parvibaculum sp. | reverse complement strand
TGCCCCGACAACCCGGTGATCGCCTCGCTGCCTCTTACATCAACTTCTACATTGGAAACGGAGTCATCGTTGTCCCACAATTTGGAGACCCGAAGGATAAAGAAGCAGTTCTGCAATTGGCTGGTCTTTTTCCGGATAGAAAAATCATTCCGGTCATTGCGCGTGAAATCCTTTTAGGGGGCGGTAATATTCATTGCATCACCCAACAACAACCGGGACGACAGGTTGAGATGCCGGACACACGTCCATGAGGCTGGTCGTTGCGATAGGAGGGAATGCACTGCTTCAAAGAGGAGAAGTGCTGAGTGCAGAGAACCAAGAACGCAACATACAGCGCGCCGCGACTGCATTGATAAAAGTTGCAGACGGCCATGACGTCGTTCTGGTGCACGGCAATGGTCCACAGGTAGGTCTGCTCGCTTTGGAAGCTGAAGCCTTTAAGGATGCGCCCGCCTTTCCACTGGATGTTCTCGGCGCAGAGTCCCAAGGCATGATCGGCTATGTGATTGGACAGGTTCTGAGCAACGGCATGCCCGATAGAAAGATCGCAACTTTGCTCAGCCGAACACTCGTAGACCCAAAAGATCCGGCGTTCGGCAACCCGACCAAACCGATTGGCCCCATCTATTCAAAAAGCGACGCTCAAAACCTCACACGAGACCGAGGCTGGGTCATCGCCGAGGACGGAGAGAACTTCCGCCGTGTCGTGCCCTCCCCAAAGCCGATCGACCTGTTGGAGTTTCCCATTATCGAAGAGCTAGTAACGTCGGGGGTCCTGGTCATATGTGGTGGCGGGGGCGGCATACCTGTTATGCGCGGCACCAACGGTCAGGTTTCCGGGGTTGAGGCAGTAGTTGACAAGGACCTTACTGCTGCTCTACTCGCGCGCAATCTCAAGGCGGATAGGCTTCTCATTTTGACTGACGTGGACGGTGTCTATCAAAATTGGGGACAAGCGAGCGAACAGAAGCTGGAGCGGATCACGCCAGCTGCACTCACGACAATGAGCTTTTCTGAAGGTTCCATGGGACCAAAAGTTGCGGCCGCCTGCAGTTTTGCGAAAGCGACCGGCAACCCAGCAATGATCGGCTCCCTCGACGAGGCTGATCAAATCTTGGCGGGGATCAAAGGCACCTGGGTCTCCGATTAATCTAACACCAGAGTTTCGAAATTCCCTTGCGCGACGGTTGCCCACGGAACCATTAACCAGATCCTATTCGTCAAAGCCGACAAACACGGTAGCCTCTTCAACACTCTTGCGTTCTGAAACAACTTCGTTTGCCGGGAAGCTATCATCGGGCCAGCCGAGCGCGATTGCCTTCATAATAACTTGATCGTCGGCAATGCCAGCATGTTCGCGGACAACCGGAGATTGCATAATGCCCTGACTGTTGATGACGGCGCCAAGGCCGCGCGACCAAGCAGCATTTACCAGCGCCGTTGTCACAGCACCGCAGTCGAATGCCGTATCATCACTGTCGGCCAACGCGCGATCATAGGTCACAATCACGCACACAGGCGCATCGAACTGGCGGAAGCCGCGCAGCACCCAATCCTGGCGCGCTTCTTTATCTTCACGGGCGATCCCCATGGCAGCAAACAATTGCTTGGCAACACCTATCTGCCTTTCGCGGTGCTTGCCATCGAAGGGCTGACCGATGCGGAACTCTCTCGAGTGTGGGACACCCGCCAAGTTTCGCTCGGTATTCCCCGCGCGAATACGATCCAGCGGTTCGCCGGAAATGATGTAGAAACTCCAGGGCTGGGTGTTCATTGACGATGGCGCGCGCATCGCCAGTGTCAAAATTTCTTCGATCAGCGCCTTCGGAACTGGATCAGACTTGTAGCCGCGGATACTTCGACGGCCCAGAATTACGTCATCAAACTGCATGGATGGTCCTCAAAATCGTTTTATCTCGAAGAAGTATCGGTTATTGCAGGGCGGAACAAGTCAGCTTGGGCAGAGTTCTAGGAAAACATTTGCACCACCCATTCTGTGCCAATTTATGCTTATGCGTTTGCCGCAGGGTGGGGACCAATGGAGATTCAATATAACTCTGAGAGACGGGGGTGTGATGGTAATCCCCCTGATCTTTCACGCGCGAATCTGTCACTCCCGACTTTCCCATTTGACGAGAAAATGCTGGGAATTCTTAAGATTTATTGATGCCAGAGCGCGGACGAACACTGATGGGGTCTTTTGGCACCGAAAACCCCAAGACCTCCCTCGATCATCGCGGCTTTACTACCAGTACCAAAACACCTGTCAGATGATCGGAAGAGAGTGGAGATTGCGACAGCTGATCTGCATCATCCTCTCGTGTTAGCCGATAGTGGTCAGTTGAAAACTCAAGTTGGCACCAAGCCTTTGCACTAACCTGCCATATTAGAAACTGCGTCGGACGCCAAAAAACAGGTTCGTATTGTCCTGGAGTTGACCGAAGAAAGTATTTTCTTTTCGACCGTAGAAAAAATTGCCGCCACTTTCAATTTGCCAGGCGTCAGAAAGTTTATAGGTGGCACGAAAACGTAGATGCCCATCCTCTTCGTTTGGGCTCCAGAAATTAAAGGCTGAAAGCATCAGGTTCTGGTTGAACAGAAGCTGCGTCATACGCAGTGTCAGGACGTGTCGCGCACGGTCTGGTGCGGCCTGGCCCGAGGTGAGGTTTTGTTTCAGGGCAGAGAAGTCCGAAAGAATTTCAACGTAATATTGGCCCGCCGCTGTCAGTTCTGTCGCAATCTCTTTCTCGTAACCGATAAGAAAGCGCGTTTCACCGTTACGAATGAGTGGATTGGTGCCGTCGGCGTCATCATGGCTGAAGTAATTGCCGACCTCGGTGGTGACGATGCCGCCTTCGAGCGGTCCACGCAGGCTGGCGCCGACCACACTGAGGCGTGGATAAAAAGGTCTGCCGTCGGCGCGCGCACCTTCCGGCGCCTTCCAAAATCCATGATAGCCATAGGCAGCCAACTCCCACCCGCCAACATTTCTATGAAGACGCGCAGCGATTTCGTCGTCGCTGAACCAGGTATGGGGGGTCTCAGCGGTGATGATGGCGTTTTGTCCGGTAATTCCTCCCAGCGAGCGGTTGAAATAGGAGAGCCGCGAGCCGTCGATAAAACGATCTGCATTCAAGCGCGGCGTATAAACGACATCTAGGTTGGCTGCATCGGAAAATGCCGATATGCGGACCGCGTCGGATGGTGCCTTTAGATATTCGTTGTCGCGACCGATAAAGAAGGCCCGAAAATCTTTCGGAAAAAGATCGTTGATAAAGACAAGGTCTCCAACACCCCATGTCAGGATTTGCCGACCTGCTTTAACGTCAAGAAAGGAAAATGGCCTGGCAACAGCATTCGCCTCGCGCAGATCAAGGAACCCACGGCCCCTTTGGAGGTCAAGGTTGAGGTCGTTCTCGACACTGTCTAAGACGACGTCGCCAACCAAACGGAAAGCGGCGTGGGGCGTATAAAAATCCCGTTCGAGCTGAAGGCGTGTTTCTGCAATGGAAAGCGACTTTTGTGTTCCATCATCGACGATGCGCGCGCCAAGCCGTGCTTCGATGAAGCCGGTCAGACCAAATGGGACGGTAAAACCGCGTTCGCTGTCCGCAGGGTCGGCGCGCGCCGCTGCCGGAGATCCCAGCCCCGGCGGCAGCGTCGGCACGGTGCCCTTCTCATCTGCCGGTGCACCCAGTCCCGTCGGTAAGGAAGGCGGCAGGCTTTGAGCCATCAACCCAACCGCGAGCCCTGTGGCAAAGACCGTTCTGGCAATAAGATGGAGGACTGGCATCAGATCGGTTCTTCCCTCAGCGAAGCAGTCTGCGCGGAGGCGTCCGCAAATACCGCTCGGTAAATATTTCTTCTGGCAGGTCGAGATCGTATTTAACTTTGGAATAGCTCATCTTCGTCTCGCCGCCGATCCGCCTATCTTCCATGCTCGATTGAACGACGGTAGGATAGCCGTCGATCACCTCCACAGCGTTTGCGGTATAGGTACGATAGGTTTCCCCGGCTTCGTCATAATATTCGGTCTTGACCGGAATAAAGGTCGCCTTGTGGATCCAGTTGCGGTAGCTCGTAAACTCGGCCGTCCCTGATTCCTTCGGCGTCGAGCGCACGATATAATAGATGTCTGTTTCTTCTTCGAGGACATGATTGTCTTCCCGCGGTCCACGGCCTGAGACATCTTCATAGAAGAAGTGCGAGCCCACAAAACTTGTGCGTTCGTCCGACGGCGCGATCCGTTTCACCAAATCAAGCGCCGGCAGATAGAGCCAGCGGTCGTCGTCGGCATCGGGATTTTTCCACACAAGAAAGGCCGTTCGATTTACATCTGCCGGACGGTCGAAGAAGACATAAAAGCGCTGCTCGCCATTGTCGACATCGTCCAGATCGGAACGCATGATTATGAAATCGCGGGTGCGTTCACGGCCTTGGCTATCGAGGATGGACATGCGAACGGCGGCGCGCCCGTCCCGGCCTTGATAATAGGCTGCGGCGCTGGCGCGATCGACGATCTCCTGAACATCCGGGGCTGCCTCAGCAAGTTTCGGCACAAGCGCGATACTGAGCAGAACGACGAGAGGGAATATGAGGAAAGGTCGGGTCATGTGGTGCTCCTTTTTTGGAAGAGGAACGTTTGAAACAGAGTAATCAGAGCCGGCAGGCCCAACAGTGTCGCCGCACCCGCAAGAACAAGGATAGCGGAGATGAAGGCACCGACCGTCTGATAGGGCACCAGAGGCGCCAACAAGAGAGGCAGAAAACCAACGCCGATCACAATCACGTTGCGGAAGATGGCGCGCGCCGGTTCGCCGAACGCGGCCTTGGCAGTCTCACTCCAGTTGCCGATGCGGGCATAAAGTTCCCGGCTCCGTACTGTGAAATGAATGGCGTAGTCGATCGCCAGACCGAGGCTGAGGGACGAGAGCACAGCGACGGGCATGTCGTAATCCTTGCCAATGAGCCCGATCACCCCATAAATCACACCGATCGTCACGGTCAGGGGAACCATCGAGAGGAGCGCCCAGGCGAGGGACCTGAAGAGGACGGCCATCAGGATCAGCACGATGACGAAGCTGCCGAGAAACGCTTCTGCCATGCCGGAGACCATTTTCTCCTGCCACACGACGTTGATGTAGGTGAGGCCGAACCAATCGTGTCTAATTTCGGTAGGCGGCGGATTGTCAGCGATAAACGTGTCAACCGCAGCAACCACCGCCCCCATATCGACATTGTCGCCGCTCTTGAGTTGTAGCCAGAGGATCGACTTGCGGAAATCAGGGGTCACCAGCTTAAACAGATCCTGGGGTCGGTGGCTATTTTGGTAGGTGATGAGCGTCTGCGCCACCGCTTCGGGCGTTTCTGGGATGCGGAACGCCTCTTCTTGGCCAAGAAAGAGGTCACGATGCACGGTCTTGACGATATCGGGCAGCGCGTTGGATTTGCCAACCAAGCCGGTTGCCTCAAGGTGGTTTTGCAAACGCGCAATATAGCGCAGCATGTCCGGCTGCTTGAACAGATCGCCCGCCTGCGCCGCAGCATCCAGCGCTAACAGTGCGTCATCCCAGGCAACCCAATCCTCATCCGCGACCGCGACGTCCCGGCGCCTTTCGCCAAAAGCGCGCAGGTCCGACAGTAGCGCCTCGACCGTGGGCTTGTTACGCAGGGCGCGCTTCAATTCGGCGCTCAGTTCAGCCGCTGCCTGCGTGCCAAGATCATCAAGACGTCGGCTCGCATCGGCGCCAATCAGGACTGCGTCATCGACTTGTGCCGCCGTGAGCGCCAGGTAGGCCATATAAGTCCCGCCGAACCGTTTGTTGAGCGCACGATCAGCAACGCGAATATCGTGATCCGGCGTAAACCATTTGACCGGATTGTCGTTGATGCGGATCTGAGTGATGCCATAGCCGGCGATGGCAAGCGCCACCAGAAAACCCACCACTATCAGCTTGGCGCGCGCGACGGAAAACCCGCCGACACTATGCAAAAATCGCGCAAGCGCGGTTGTCTCATGGTCGGAAGTTTTACCCCCCGCTGCCATGCCGAAGCCTTCGAAGGCACGCTCCGGTATCACCATAATGTAAGCCGGTATAAGGGTTATTGTGAAAAACCACGCAAGGAAGACGCCGATTGACACGAAAATGCCAAACACCTGCACCGGTGGAAGCGGGGTGAAGGCAAGCGAGGCAAACCCCGCGCAGGTGGTGAGCGTGGTGAATAACATCGGCGACCAAAGCTCGCGCATCACGTGTTGTAGCGTTTTGCGGCGGTCACCGATGGCCGGGTAGCGGTCATAAAAGTCCGAAAGGATATGGACGGCGTCAAGCACGGCGATCGGCATGACGAAGATGGGGATCATGGAGCTCATGATGTGCACGGTATTACCGGTTGCGACCAACAGGCCCATCGCGCCGATCACAGAGACCATGGCGACGATCATCGGTGATATGATGATGTTCACGCGCCGGAAAAAGAACCACATCAGCGCGAAAATGAGCGCCATTGCAACAGGTGCCGAAACCGCCATCTGGACGAACATCTCAACACCGAACTGATCCTGCGCGATCGGCAAACCGGTAATGTAATATGTCGCGTCACCATTGAAGCCTGTGATTTTTTCGCGCAACTGGCGGGCAACCTGATAGCTGATATCCTTTGATGTGATCGGAATGTAAAGTGCGATGGCTCGGCCATCCGCAGAGACCAGTGTGTCGTTCAGGGTCGGGATACGCAGCGCTTTATCGCGGACGCCAAGTGCCTCCTCTTCTGTTTCAGGCGCCGTCGGCATGAGCCAACTGAACCTCACAGAGCCAAGGCCCGCCTGCTCAATGGCATCGACCGTTGAAGGGGCTATGACATCGACAGCAATAACACCTCGCCGCTCGCCCTCCCCCTCCCACTGGATACCTTTTGCGAAGTCGGCAAGATCATAAACATCCGACAGGGTTTCTACATTGAAGACGCCGTTTTCGTTCTCTTCATTAACAACACCCACAACAATAAGGTCATGAAGGGAAAACTCGGCCTTCATCGCATTGTGAAAGACACGCACAGGCTCACCGGCGGCTAACATGTTTTCCGGATCGGTATCGACTTTGAGTGGTTGCAAAAACAAAAATGCGCCTGGCGCTAATGTGGGTGCCACAACAAGAATGATCATGAACAGGCTGAAAATGGATGCGAAGGCCAGCGACGCGCGGGGCCATGCGATGGCTTTCACAATGAGCGGGCTCATAACAATGTCCTTTACCTACAAATTCATCGCCACCCGCACATTGCTGCAGGCTTGGATACCCAGTGCGATATTACAATCAGGGCCTGTGGAACTATATATTATTATATGCGCAATTTCTAATATTAATTTGTTGGGAACAAATGGCGGCTTTGTCACAAAGCCCGCACTCCTACCGCGCGAAAGCCCTTGAAGGTCTGCTCATGCAGCGACCATCTCACGCCGCAACTCAAACGCCTGGTGGCGTTTGGTGCGGTGTCTCGCGGAACTTTCTCAGTTGCTTTGCAAACTGAGGTCGGAAATGATCGGCCCATCGACGGACCGTCTCGTAAGAGACCTCAATTCCACGTTCAGCCAGTAATTCTTCAACCTCACGCAGGCTGAGATGAAAACGCACATACACCCAGACCGCTTGATGAACGATTGAAGGAGGACAGGGG
>NZQM01000153.1 GCA_002695905.1 Parvibaculum sp. | reverse complement strand
GTTCACACTCGGACATCCCTCTCCCCTTGAAAGGGGAGAGGGAAGCGAGCCGAGATAGCGGTGAGCGGGTGAGGGGTCACCGTAAAAATCACAACGGGTTGAGGGATGCATATGTCGCGACGCTTCATTATTGCTTCTACAAAGCGATCTGAAAGAAACACAATTCCTCAAGCGTCCCACGCGGGGCGCTTTTTTATGCCGGGAGAAACATGAACAAACAAACGCAACAGGGAAAACCAGCAAGTGCAACCTGTGAAACCAAACGGGCGGCCTTTCAGGTGGCAGAGGTCGACGAAGCCGGGGCGTTTGAAGGCTATGCGAGCCTTTTCGGGGCTGAAGATCTGGGCCACGACCTGGTCCAGCGCGGCGCGTTTCGCGCAAGCCTTGCCAAGCGCGGCGCAGATCAGGTCCGGATGCTTTTTCAGCATGACCCGGCAGACCCCATCGGGTCGTGGGACGAGATTCGTGAAGACAGCCGTGGTCTCTATGTGCGTGGCCGCCTCACATTGGATGTGGCGCGGGCAAGAGACGTCCACGCCCTCATGAAAGCAGGCGCGTTGGATGGCCTCTCCATCGGCTTCCACACGGTGAAAGCGGTCCGTGATGCCAAAACCGGTCTGCGCCACCTGATGGAACTGGACCTGTGGGAAATTTCAGTCGTGACCTTTCCCATGCAGCCGGGCGCGCGTGTGAGTGCGGTGAAATCCGCACGGCTGCCCACAGAACGAGAACTAGAACGCTGGCTTTCGCGGGATGCGGGACTCAGCAGATCTGACGCCCGCGCCTTGATCGCGGGTGGCTACAAAGCGGTGAGGGCGCGGCGGGATGCTGGCTTCACTTCAACAGACTTGGGAGCCTTGGCGCGGACCTTCCGCGCAGCTGGCGCCCATTTCATTCACTAAATCCATCTAAGGAGAAAGTTATGCCTCTTAACGGAGAGACCCGTGTGGGCCGCATTGGCCACACGCTGGGCAGTCCTGCGCCAACCGCCGCGCCGGAAAAGAAAAGTGCGGACTTGAGTTCGCCTGCCATGCATGAAGTGCGCGACGCCATGGATGAATTCATGACGCGCTTTGATGCGTTCAAGTTGGCCAATGATGATCGCCTGTCCCAGGTGGAGCGAAAGCTATCAGCCGACGTTGTGACCACGGAAAAAGTGGACCGTCTGAACGCTGCCCTGGATCTTCAGCAAAAGACGGTTGAGGGTCTGGCTCTGTCACTCACCCGGCCTGAAATCGGCTCTGCGGCTTCGCTCAATCCAGTGGCGCGGGAACACAAAGCCGCCTTTGAAACCTACGTGCGTCAGGGTGGCACGGGCCCCTTGCGCAGTCTGGAAGAAAAGGCGCTATCTGTTCAATCTGATCCGGATGGCGGCTATCTGGTGCCAAGCGAAACGGAACAAATGATCGACCGGATCGTTTCCGAAGCATCCCCCATTCGCGCCATCGCAGGTGTTCGCCAGATCGGTGCGGCATCCTACAAGAAGCCCTTTGCGACAAGCGGGGCGGCGACCGGTTGGGTTGGCGAAACAGAGCCGCGCGCGGAAACCGGGACACCAAAAATCTCGGAACTCGAATTCCCGGTGATGGAGCTCTATGCCATGCCGGCAGCCACATCGACGCTTCTGGATGACAGCGCGGTCAACATTGATCAGTGGATTGCAGAAGAAGTGCAGACCGCCTTCGCCGAGCAGGAAGGAGCGGCCTTTCTATCAGGCGATGCTGTGAGAAAACCTCGCGGCTTCCTCTCCTACGACACCGTCGACAATGACAGCTGGGCCTGGGGCAAGGTGGGCTATGTCGCCACCGGCGCCTCTGGTGCCTTCCCGGCAACCAGCCCGTCTGATGTTTTGCTCGATCTGGTCTATTCGGTGAAGTCCGGCTACCGGGCCAACGCGCATTTTGTCATGAACCGGCAGACTCAGGCGCAGATCCGGAAGTTCAAAGACGCAGACGGCAACTATCTCTGGCAGCCAAGCCTGAGGGCTGGTCAAGCACCGCGGCTGATGAATGTGCCAATTGCCGAGGCTGAAGACATGCCGGATGTGGACGCCGACAGCTTCGCGCTTGCCTATGGCGACTTCCGCCGCGGCTATCTCATTGTGGACCGTTTGGGCATTCGTGTTCTGCGCGATCCCTACACGGCAAAACCCTATGTCCTCTTCTACACAACAAAGCGTGTGGGCGGCGGCATTCAGAATTTCGAAGCGATCAAGCTTCTGAAATTCGGCACAGCATAAGGAGGGCTGCACATGCGTGATCTACATTCAAATCTCGGCATTGTTCAAAGCCTTGACCCGGCAGTGACCACGGCGACCCGCGTGGGCGCGCCCATTGACCGGCAGGGCTATGAGAGTGTGGAGCATATCGTGTCGCTCGGCATGAGCGGTGATGTTCTGTCTCCTTCCGTCTCGCTGGCCCTTAGGCTGGAAGAAAGCGAAGATGGCACCAATTGGACCGCAATTGTGAACGACAGCGACGTGCTGGGGGCGGCGGTCGATGGCAGCGGCATTTTTGCTCTGGTCGATGATTCGTCAGAAGACGGGCAGGCCTTTGCCATCGGCTATGTGGGCGATGCCCGTTACTGCCGGGTGCAGGTGGAACTCACCGGAACCCATAGCAATGGCACACCGGTCGCCGCTTTGGCCTTGTTGGGTCATGGCTCGGTGAAGCCTGTGTCCTAACAAACCACGCCCTTCGAGACGCGGTCTGCGACCGCTCCTCAGGGTGAGGTTTGAAACAGAAGCCTCATGGTGAGGGGGCTCCTCGATGCGAGGAGCCCGTCTCGAACCATTGTGGATGAAGCAAAGAGAAACCTATGCCCCACACATTGGTGACCGGTCCGGTCAGCGAGCCCGTTGATCTGGCCGACGCAAAACTGCATCTCCGCGTCGATGGCATCGACGAAGATGTACTGATCGAAGGCTATATCTCGGCCGCCCGATTAAGCATTGAAGCCTACGCGGGTCTGGCGCTGCTGGACCAGAGCTGGGATCTGGTACTCGACACCTGGCCGGGGCCCGTTGTGGATTTCAACATGGGACCGGTCACGTCCATCACCAGTGTCACTGTTGATGGAAATGCGCTGAGCCCTGACACCTACAATCTGGCACCGGGCCTCAACGCACGGTTGGTCCGCACAGACGGGGCGACCTGGCCCCGGCCCAAATCCCTTGCGGCGGGCATTGTGGTGCGCTTTGCGAGCGGTTTTGGCCCGAGCGGCAGTGATGTGCCGCAGGACATCCGGCACGCGATCCTTATGACCGTGGCGCACTGGTATGAAAACCGGGAGATGGCGCTGGGCACTGGCGATCAGTTGACACCGCCGGTGCGCAGGCTGCTCGCGCCATACAGAAAGCTCCGCTTATGATTGCGGACCTTCGACATCGCCTCGTCCTGGAAGAGCGGGCTGCTCTCGCTGATGGTGGCGGCGGCGCTACAGAAAGCTGGACCGAACTAGCAATTATTTGGGCCGCCATGCATCAGAAGAGCGGCCGGGAACGCGAAGCGGCAGATCGTATGGGTGCGCGCGCCACCACCGAGATCACCATTCGGCATCGCGCCGGTGTCACCACCGACATGCGCTTCCGGCTGGGAACACGACATTTCAATATTCGCGCTGTTCTGGATGTGGAGGGCCGCCGCCGCTGGCTCAAATGCGCGTGCGAGGAAGGAGGTCCTTCATGACATTGGCTGCCAGCTGGGAGCTCCAAAAAGCCGTTCATGGGGGCCTCGTCGGCGACGCCACCCTTTCTTCCCTGGTAGGCGGTCGCGTGTTCGACCGCCCGCCCCAGGATGCGGCCTTTCCCTTCGTGACGCTTGGCGACACAGAGGTGGAGCCTGACGGTGCAGAAAGCGAGGGCGCTGCCATTCATCGTCTCGCCCTTTCTGTCTGGTCGCGGGCCCGTGGACGACGGGAAACAAAAGAGATTATGAGCGCCATCAATGAGGCGCTGCAGGATGCAAGCCTGCCCATGACCGGCCATGTGCTTGTGAATCTACAGCTGGAGCGCGCGAGCGTTTCTTATGCAGCTAAGCCAGAGGCCCTTCGCGGTCGCCTTGTCTTTCGTGCCTACACAGAACCCACAACCTGAAATCTTTACGCAGACCAACAAAGGAGACGGGAGCATGACCGCTCAACGTGGCAAAGACCTGCTGCTCAAAATTGACAGCGATGGTCTGGGGACCTTCACAACCCTGGCCGGACTTCGGGCCAGGGCAATTTCCTTCAACACCAGAACCGTCAATGTGACCCACGCGGAGTCAGCAGGCGCCTGGCGGGAGTTGCTGGCCGGCGCTGGCGTCAAAACAGCCAGCCTCAGCGGCGGCGGCATCTTCAAGGATGAAGCCTCCGACGCTCTTGTCAGAGGCTATTTCTTCGACGGCACCATTCGCGACTGGCAAGTCATCATTCCAGATTTCGGGACGGTCGAGGGGGCCTTTCAAATCACCTCGCTTGAATATTCTGGGTCTCATGAAGATGAGCTCCGCTTTGAAATTGCCCTTGAGTCTGCTGGGCAACTTCTCTTTACGGGTGCATGACATGGTGAACCGACATCGCGGCGAAGTGGAGCTCAAGGCAGATGGCAAGAGCTATACGCTCTGCCTCACCCTCGGCGCGCTCGCCCACCTGGAAGCAGCCTATGGAGGCGAGGACATTCTGACCCTCGCCGACCGCTTCTCCCAAGGCCACCTGACGAGCAGAGATGCCCTGAACCTGTTGGAAGCAGGCCTGAAAGGCGGTGGTCACGAGAGTGCTGCGCTTGATCTCGAAAATCTGAGCTTCGAGGGCGGCATGGCCGGGCTCATCCGTACCTTGGCAGACCTGCTGCGGGTGACCTTTGGAGGCACAGATGCGGGCGTCATCGAAAAAACAGAGGCAGACCTCAATAGATCAGAGGAGGGTGAAAAACATTTGCCCCCTTTCCCTGGAATGCCCTCTTGAGCTTTGCCTGCAGCGTGCTGCGATGGACGCCGAAAGACTTCTGGTCGGCAAGCCTGTGTGAGCTGGAGGACGCCGCTCTGGCATTTGTCCCCAGTGATGAGGCTCCACCAATGCCAGTAAGTGGCCTTAACAAGCTAATGGCCCGCTTCCCCGACGAATAGACAGGAAAAAGCCAAATGGAATTTGAGAGTGTCGATGTGGGAGGACTGTCGTCAGACTTGCGGGGGCTGCGCGCAGAGTTTGACGCGGCAACGAGCGCCAGCGGACGGCTGGGGAAAGAAGCCAAGAGCGCCTTTGCCAATATCACCCGAGAAGGGGACCGTGCGTCCAAGATGGGTCAGGATTTGCAACGCGCTCTCGGCTCTGCTTTCGACGATCTGGTGGTCGGCGGACGGTCCTTACAAGACGTCTTGAAATCCCTTGCTGTCGATCTCGCGAAACTCGCCGCGCAGGACATTTTCGGAACCGGCGTTGGCGGGGGGCAGAGTGGAAGCACTGGTTCCGTTTTGGGTGACTTGTTTGGATCGGTCCTGACACCCAATGCCAATGGGAATGTATTTGCCCACGGTCGCATCCAAGCCTTTGCCAAGGGTGGGGTCCTGTCAAACCCAACCCTTTTCCCCATGCAGGGCGGGGTAGGGCTCGCCGGTGAAGCGGGAGCCGAAGCGATCCTGCCACTTGCCCGCGGGCCTGATGGAAAGCTCGGGGTGGCGTCACAAAGAAACGCACAAGCCTTCAACATCACATTCAATGTCACCGCGACAGACGCGGCGAGTTTCAAGCGCAGCGAAAGCCAGATCGCCGCCATGCTTCAGCGCTCGGTCAGTCGCGGCACCAGAAATCTTTAAGAAGGGGCGCGGTAATGATGTTTCATGAAGTTCGCTTTCCGCTGGAGGTCAGTTTTGGCTCTTCTGGCGGCCCGGAGCGGCGTACCGAAATTGTGACGCTTGGATCTGGATATGAAGAGCGTAACTCGCTCTGGGCAGACAGCCGTAGACGCTATGATGCAGGCTATGGCATCCGGTCACTCGAAGATCTCCATACAGTGATCGGTTTTTTTGAAGCCCGCCATGGACGGTTACACGGGTTTCGCTGGAAGGACCGCGTCGACCGCGCTTCAGGTGCTTATGGTGTGCCCGTAACACCCACCGACGAATTCCTTGGGACCGGCGACGGCGTAAACGCGCTCTTCAATCTGACCAAACACTACACCTCCGGTAGCGCAACCTATTCGCGAAACATCACAAAGCCTGTGGACGGCACCGTGAGGGTCGCCGTCAATGGCGTGGAGCAAACACTAGCATCCGATTTTGTAATCGACGTGACCACAGGGCTCATCACCTTTTTGGCCGGACGTGAGCCGGGGCCAGGTCTCAGTGTGACGGCCGGGTTCGAATTTGATGTGCCCGTGCGGTTCGACACAGATTTTCTAGACATTTCTCTCACCGGCTTTGACGCAGGCGACATCCCCTCCATCCCGCTGGTTGAAATTCGTGTTTAGCGCCTGAATTTTGGACAGGGGTTGAACAATCAGAAACCGTCACCCCGGATCGCCAATGCGTCTGGGATGACGGCAGAGTATGACGAGCTGCGGCCGACGGAACCCAAAACATGAAATCACTTTCACCCGATTTCCAGGCACACCTGGAGAGCGGCACAACCACCCTGTGTCAATGTTGGAAGCTCAAGCGCCGCGATGGCACCACAATGGGCTTCACAGACCATGATCGGACTTTAAGTTTCGACGGGACGCTGTTTGAGGCAGCTGCTGGCTTTACAGCAAGCGCTATCTCGTCATCCAGCGGATTGGCCGTGGACAATCTGGATGTTTTGGGCGCTCTCTCCTCTGATCATCTGGAAGATGGGGATCTCGCCGCTGGCCTCTATGATGATGCGGAGATCGAAATCTGGCGGGTGAATTGGCAGGCAATCGATCAGCGGGTTTTGATGCGAAAAGGCAATCTTGGTGAAATCAGCCGAGGACCCGCCGGCTTCACAGCTGAGGTGCGCGGTCTCTCCCATCGGTTGAACCAGCCGACGGGACGTCTTTATCAATATGCTTGTGATGCGGATCTGGGCGATGCCCGCTGCGGCGTATCGCTGAGCGACAGCATGTTCACGGGATCCGGCTCGATCATCGGCGTGTCGGACAATCGAGAGATCACTGTCGCAGGCCTGGATGCTTATGCAGACGCCTGGTTCACGAGAGGGTTGCTGACCTTCACCTCCGGCGTCAATCAGGATGAAGTCTTGGAAGTGAAGCGCCACGCCAAACGCGCTGGAGCCGTCGTACTGGAGGTCTGGCACCCACCCGCGCAAGCAATTGAAGAAGGTGGAACCCTGAGCGTGGCCGCTGGCTGCGACAAACAGTTTGAAACCTGTCGCGTGAAATTCGCCAACGCTGCCAGGTTTCGCGGCTTCCCGCACATCCCCGGAAATGACTTCGCACTCTCTTATCCGCTGCGCGGCAGCAGTAATGACGGGGGCAGTCAGGTATGACGGGTGAAGTAAGCTCCGACCAGATTGTCGACTGTGCCCGCCGCTGGATCGGCACGCCTTATCGCCATCAGGCAAGCAGATGCGGGGTAGGAGCCGACTGTCTGGGTCTTGTCCGCGGTGTCTACCGGGACCTATATGCTCAGGAGCCGGAAACGCCACCGCCTTACAGTCCCGATTGGGCAGAGGCCCCGGGTCTGGACGGTGAGCGGCTTGAGACAATGGCTGAGGCCGCCCGTCGGCATCTTGTTGAGCTTGACAAAGCAGACACAAAACCGGGCGACGTGCTTCTGTTTCGCATGACACCTGGCGCAGCGGCGAAGCATGCCGCGATCAGGAGTTTTGAGGGTCGCATGATCCATGCCTGTTCCGGCCGCGCCGTCGCGGAAGTACATATGGGCGCCTGGTGGCCGCGCCATCTCGCCTTCGCCTTTCGATTTCCAGGAGAACGCAACTAGTGGCTTCCGTCCTTTTAAGCGCGGCAGGGTCCGCCGTCGGGTCTGCGGCCCTGCCTGCGGGCGTGAATTTCCTCGGCGCAAATATTTCCGGTGCCGCTATTGGCAATGCAGTCGGATCCATCGCCGGATCTCTGATTGATGATCAGCTGTTTGGCACCTCGGTCACCAGGGACGGACCGCAGCTGTCAGACCTTGACGTACAGACGTCCACCGAAGGGGCGGCAATCCCCCGAGTCTACGGGCGCGTACGCCTGTCCGGCCAGGTGATCTGGTCGACAAAGTTCAAGGAAACAGCCACCACAAGCTCAAGCGGCGGCGGCAAGGGAAGTGGGGGTGGGGGCCGTTCTGTAGAAACGACCAGCTATTCCTATTCTATCTCCTGCGCCGTCGCCCTTTGCGAAGGACCCATCACCCGCATTGGCGGCATCTGGGCGGATGGAAACCTGCTGGACCTGTCCGGGATTTCCTACCGCACCTATCTGGGCACGGAAACGCAGATGCCTGACAGCACCATGGAAGCTGTCGAGGGTGCGGGCAATGTGTCGGCCTATCGAGGTCTCGCCTATATCGTGTTTGACGACTTGCAGCTCGCTGATTTCGGCAACCGCTTGCCACAGCTTTCTATCGAAGTGTTTCGCGCGTTGAGTGATATTGAGCAAGACATCAAAGCCGTCACCATCATTCCCGGTGCTACAGAGTTCGGCTATGACACAATAGCCTTCCGGCGGGTCTTCGCAGATGGTGTGAGCGATTCAGAAAATATGAACAACCGCATCGGCGGAACCGACTGGCAGGTATCGCTTGATGACCTGAAGGCGACATGCCCCAATCTGAACGCTGCCGCCTTGGTGGTGAGTTGGTATGGCGACGATCTGCGCTGCGGGTCTTGTTCCTTGCGTCCAAAGGTCGACCGCCAGGACAAAGTGACCATCCCCGAAAACTGGCAAGTTGCGGCACTAGGGCGCGAGGCCGCCCGTCCCGTGAGCCAGGTCGAAGGACGCCCAGCCTTCGGGGGCACGCCCTCTGATGCCTCTGTTAAGCGCGCCATTGAAGATCTGAAAAGCCGGGGCCTCTCGGTCTGCTTCTATCCCTTTATTCTGATGGATGTGTCCTCTGGCAATGGCTTGCCTGATCCTTATGGCGGGGAGGAGCAGGCGGTCTATCCTTGGCGAGGGCGCATCTCGATTGACCCGGCACCGGGCTTTGTGGGCTCTGCGGATAAGACGGCAGCTGTGGCAACAGATGTCGCCGCCTTTTTCGGGACCGCCTCAGCGAGCGATTTTTCCGTCGCCGTTCCTGGCGTCATCTATACAGGTCCAGATGAATGGTCATATCGGCGGATGATCCTGCACAATGCGGCTTTGTGCGCCTGGGCGGGCGGTGTTGAGTCCTTTCTGATCGGATCAGAAATGCGCGGTCTCACGCAGCTCCGTGACGGCGCCACATCCTACCCGGCGGTTGCAGAGCTGATTGCCCTTGCGGCTGAAGTGCGTGCATTGCTCGGGCCTTCAACCAAGATTTCCTACGCCGCCGATTGGTCTGAATATCTTGGCCATCATCCAGCCGACGGAAGCGGTGATGTTTTCTTTCATCTTGACCCACTTTGGTCTGATAGCAATATCGACTTTGTCGGTATCGATAATTACATGCCGCTTGCCGATTGGCGGGACGGCATCGCGCATCTGGATGCCGACGCGGGGGCCTCAAGCATCTATGACCTCGACTATCTGAAGGGCAATGTGAACGGCGGAGAGGGGTATGACTGGTACTATGCCAGCGCTTCAGATCGCGACAACCAAATCCGCACGCCGATCACAGATGGCGCCTACGGGAAGCCCTGGGTCTTTCGCTATAAGGATCTCAAAAACTGGTGGAGCAACGCGCATATCAATCGTCCAGGTGGGGTGGAGAGTGGTGCGGCCACCAACTGGGTGCCCATGGGTAAGCCCATACGTTTCACAGAGCTGGGATGTCCCGCCGTCGACAAAGGCGCTAACCGACCTAATGTCTTTGTCGATCCCAAGTCTTCTGAAAGCAATCTGCCCTACCATTCAAACGGAATGCGCGACGATTATGGGCAGCGCCGTTTCCTGGAGGCGCATCTGAGCCATTGGCAGAACGCGACCGCTAATCCCGTATCGCCCGTCTATGGCGGACCCATGGTCGACACTGATCATCTCTACATCTGGACATGGGACGCGCGGCCTTATCCCTCCTTTCCCTCTCTCACCTCTGTTTGGTCAGATGGAGACAATTGGAAACTCGGACATTGGATCACCGGGCGGCTGGGTGCAGTGCCCCTTGCCTTGCTTGTTCCTGAACTCGCGAAAGCAGGCGGCGATGCGCCTATTGTTGCAGGAAGCCTCACCGGCACTGTCGAAGGCTTCGTGCTGGATCGTATTCTGTCCCCCCGCCAGGCCATTGAGCCCCTTATGCTCACCCATTTTTTCGATGCGGTGGAAAGTGAAGGGGTCATTCGATTCCAACATATGGGGAAAACCTCTGCTCTCTCCTTGAAACCTCAAGACTTGGCGGTAGAGGAGGGGTCGGCGCGGGCTGGCTTCACGCTTACCCGCGGTCAGGAAACCGAATTGCCTGTCGCGGCAAAGCTCACTTTTCTGGATGCGCAGGCTGACTATCGACAGGCCGCGGTGGAAGCCCGCCGCGCAACTGTTTCGTCTCAGCGGGTATCGACGGCTGCCTTGCCCATGGTCGTGTCTCAATCGGATGCTCAGCGTATTGCCGAGATTTGGTTGCAAAATACCTGGGTGAAACGGGAACGTGCCTCACTTGCCTTGCCGCCAAGTCGGCTGGCGATTGATCCGGGTGACGTTGTGACCCTCGAACTGAAAGACCGAGAGGTGGACTATCACCTCACCAGCCTCTCTGACGAGGGAGCGATTGCGGCAGAGGCAGTGAAGACCGATGCACGCGTATTTGGTCTTCTGGCTGCGCCCGACCGCACACGATCTCCCGACAAAGTTCTGAGTTTTGGCGCGCCTGATGTGGCGTTTCTCGACGTACCTATGCTGAACAGCGAGCAAGTGGCACACGCGCCTTTCATTGCTGCGACTGCTGTGCCTTGGCCGGGCAGCGTCGCGCTCCATCGAAGCACAACCGGATCGGGCTTCGTGCTTGACCGCGTGGTGGAGGTGCCAGCAACCATGGGCCGTACCTTGACGGACCTTCCGGCTGGTCCACTGAGCCGGTGGGACAGGGCGAACGCTGTTCAGGTACGCCTGACGAGTGGCGAATTGCAAAGTGTCTCCGAACTGGCAGTGCTTAATGGAGCGAACCTTGCTGCTCTGGAAACGGCGCCGGGCATCTGGGAGGTGGTCCAATTCACGGAGGCAGACCTTGTTGACGTGAACACTTACGTGCTCAGCGGCCTGCTGCGCGGCCAGGGCGGCACCGAAAAGGCGATGGCAGAAACGCTTGGCGCAGGCGCGCGCTTCGTGCTCTTAAATGAAGCGGTGCAACAGATTGGATTGTCATCTGCGGAGCGTGGCCTCGCTATTCAGTGGCGCTATGGTCCGGGCCGATATGGCATTGACCATGAGACCTATAAGACCGAGCTGCGGGCCTTCAATGGTGTTGGCCTGCGTCCGTTCTCGCCCGTTCATGTAAAGGGAACACGAAACGAGGCGGGCGACATAGCGCTTTCCTGGATACGACGGACCCGCGTGGAGGGTGACAGCTGGGTCGGGCTCGATGTGCCTTTGGGGGAAGAAATCGAAGCCTACGAGATCGACATTCTGGAAGAGGGCAGTGTGAAACGCACGCTCGCAGCTTCAACCATTTCGACCATTTACTCCAGCGCCGATCAGGTCACTGATTTTGGCAGCAACACCTTTTCAACCCTCGATCTTCGCATCAGTCAACTAAGCCAGGCCTTTGGGCGTGGCAGCAGCAGAGAGGTCACCCTTCATGTCTGACAGCACACATCTGGCCTTGCCCTTCGTCGAGGCAGCGCAAGCGCAAAAACATGTGACGGTGAATGAGGGGCTCACCAGGTTGGACGTGCTGGTTCATTTGGCCGTGGAAAGTGCCACAGAAACGGTGCCGCCAGGATCTCCCAATGAAGGAGGGCGATGGATTGTCGGGGACGGGGCTTCTGGCACCTGGGTCGGTGAAGACGGCAAGGTTGCCGCCTGGATTGATGGTGCCTGGGCGTTTTTGACCCCCAAATCGGGTTGGCAGGCATGGGACAAAGCCACCCGAACCCTGTTGATCCATGATGGCTTTGTCTGGATCGCCGGACCCGCGGGGACAGTCGCGGCTCTCACGCCAAACTTGGCCGCCACCCGTATTGAGACCACAGAGATCGACCACACTATTCTGGCGGGCGCGTCCAATGATACGGCGCTCACCATTCCAGATCGCGCCATCGTTTTTGGTGTGACCGGGAGGGTGCTAACGGACATAACGGGTCCTGCATCCTGGACTCTCGGGGTCAGCGCTGATCCCGGCCGATATGGCAACTCCATTGGCATCTCCGCTGGCAGCACCGTGAATGGTGTGAGCGGAACGCCGACTGCCTATTATGGCGCGACACCTGTTCGCGTGACCGGGACCGGCGGCGATTTCACCGGCGGCGCTCTTCGCCTCGCCCTGCACTATCTGATCCTGAACGTGCCCTCTGCGTGACGGCATTTGAAATTCTCAAAACAAATATAGGAAAATAAACCTATATCAGCTATGATCGAACCATGACCCGCTCCTTGCCCGTGCAGACTATGATGCCAAACCCATCTAGCGCCTTGAGTCCCATGAGAAATTTTGACCAGCCTTCTGTGGGTTCAGTGATCTGCGGTCGGGATTTGCTCGTTCTGGGAGCCGCCGTGGCTCATTTTGGGCGGGGCTTGAGCGAGGATGTGCTGGCGGCGCTCAGCTGGGCTTTATTGAACCGCAGGGGCCTGAGCGAGGGGGCAGATATGGGCCCCGCTGCGCAGGCGGCGGGGAGTTGGGCCTCTGCGCTCCTGTCCGATCCGCTGGAACAGGAAACCGCGAGGGCTTTGGCCGTCTTTATGCAGGTGCTCGCCGGGGGCGTCCCGGACCCAATCGACGGCGCCTGCCGCTTTCATTGTCATGACGAAACGCCCAAATGGGCCGACAAGATGGATATTCGCGCCATTGTCGGCCCTTATCTCTTCTATGCACCTATATCCAAAGACTAGGAAAAATCCTGACAATTTATTTGTAAGTTGAAAGGAAGAATTTTGCATTTGATTAGGCTTTCATCCGTATTCTGACAGTTCTGCACACCCTGTGCGAATAAGGATCGGTGCGATGGCGCAGCGGATGATTTTTTTAAGAGAGAGACGGCGCGCTTCAATGCGGCGCATGTCTCTGGTGCTCCTGTTGATGACCGTCACCATGATGGTCTTCCTGGCAGGTGTCCGCGTTGGCGTGCAATACGCCGCGCATATGGACGAGCGCACGCCGGTCTTTGCCTCGCTTGAGCATTAGCGGGCCCCCGGCTCCAAATTCCCCCCTCTGAACTTTCCTGCTATGACATTTCCAAACAAAAACGGGGAAGCGTCATGGATCTTCATCTCACCGGCAAACGTGTGCTTGTTACCGGCTCTTACCGGGGCACAGGGCAAGCAATCGCCAAACTCTTCGCAGACGAAGGCGCCCATGTGCTGGTGCATGGTCTTGAGGCAGGCACAGCGGAACCTATTGCCGAAGAAATCAGCGCAGCGGGCGGCAAGGCCGAAGCGGTGACCGGAGATATCCGCAGTGATGACGGCGCGGCACAGCTCGCGTCAGAAGTTGACGCGCTGGCCTCCCTCGACATTCTCATCAATAATTATGGCACCGCAGACCGCGCCAGTTGGGCGTCTGCCGATAGTGAGGCGTGGCACGAAGCCTATGACGTGAATGTGCTTTCTGCTGTGCGCATGGTTCGCCACTTCATGGAACCCATGAAAAAGATCGGCTGGGGACGTATCATCCAGCTGGGCACCATCGGGTCCACAACACCTGCCGCCCGTATGCCCCATTATTATGCCTCCAAAGGCGCGCTCCACACATTGACGGTGAGCCTTGCGAAAGAATTGGCCGGCACGGGCGTTACCTCCAACATTGTCTC
>NZQM01000152.1 GCA_002695905.1 Parvibaculum sp. | reverse complement strand
TATACCTGCAACCGTTGTTACATTACTAGCTATTCCTGCAACTGCAGTAACATCAGTTGTTATAGCACCAAGTGCAGATAAATTAGTTGCAGTAATAGTACACGCTGGATCGCCATCGCCATCAAACTCTAGTATTTTGTTTGCTCTACTTGCTTGTACAGGTAATTGCATATCAAAACCTGTAGTTGTTTCTGCTAATGGTAAACGTATAGACCTAGATGCACTTTCTTCTCGCTCTGCCATCATAGCCATTAAGATATCAAGCTGTGTATTTAATGCAGTTACATCAAAAGATGCGGCTGGAGTAAAGTCTGTGGTTCTTTCTACTACAATGTCTCGTACAATTACTATGCTGTCATCTGCTGTAGCACCAGCACCTAAAGTTACTGTGCCTCCAGCTCCAAACTCATATGCACTATCACTAGCATTAGTTGTACCTTGCACACTAAACTGAGCAACACTACTAGGCGCTGCATTATAGGTTAGTGCTGTGCCATTACGGAATACTTTAATGTCTCCTGTGGCAAAAAATTCAAAGCCTATAGTAAATACGGTTTGCCCACCTGTAGCGGTGTACGTATTTCTTGGCGTGTTCTTAGCTGTTGCTATTGTCATCTTATAATCTCCGTAACACCACTGGTTATTTTTTTAAAAAGACTATCTAAATATATCACATTGTTAAATGGTATCAACCTACGATACGTTTGTGCTTTTTCATCTAGTCCAACATCTGATCCTAATGCATTAATAAATTCTAATATTTGAGATGGTCCTGCTCCTATAAATTCACCTGCTCCATCAACTGCATTAGCTTTTCCAAATCTGCCTGGTATACCTAATGCTGGCCTTACGCCTAAAGGTGTATCAAACATACCTTCTGATATAGTTTCTAATGCAAAATTCATATCTCCAGGCAATCCTATTAAACCAGACATTTCTATAGCACGATATATTTTTTCTTCTGTGCTTTTGTGTTGGTAGTATAATGGATTTTTTAAATAATCTCCAAGTCCAGCAAATAAAAGCATAGATACTATTCCTACAGAAAGATCCATTTCTCTACCTGATAGTCCAGATAACATAAGTTTTCTATTTGCAGCAAAAGACCAAGCATAAAATTGAAATGGTAAAGCTAAAAATCCATTATTAAACTGACCGCCATATTCTGTTTTTTCAAACCCACCTAAAAATCTAAATACGTCATTATCAAATGCTTCTGCTAATTTTTCGTTTTGTATTCTTATTACACCAAACATCATATTAGGTTTATCAGCTATGCTTGGGGTAATAATTGTTCTTTGTACATCTGCAAATGTAGCATATCTTAATTTGTTACCGTAATACTCACCGTTCTTTGTAGCATGCCACTCATCCATTTTAGTATAAATCATGCCGTTATTAGTACGATGCATTGGCAATTTACCTATTGCTCTTGCTTCTTGTAGGCTTATACCATAACTAGCTAACCTAGCTATTTCAAATTTACTAGCTGTACCTTCTGCTACTTTTTGTGAATCTTCTAAAAATCTATGTGTAGAAATATGTTGTGTCATTTCTTTCATCATCTGTGTCCAACCAGATAATAAATTCATATGATAAAAAGGTGCTTGTATATCTTCAAATGTTTGTCCTACTTTTCTATCAAAGAATCTACTAAATGCATTATGTCCTCTACCAACTCTATAATCTGTTTGACCAACATATCTTGCAGAAGCATTATTCATTACTACATCATAAGCATCACCTAACCATTTGTTGTTAGCTATCTGCTCATTAAATTCTTTGTTGTCTGCTGCTAAAGGATGTTTACTATTTAAATATCTATAAGTATTATATAGTCCATGTGTCATAGGTATACGAGCAAAATCAACTATAGATGAAAATACAACTTTACCCATCATAGCTGTACTAGCCCAGTTTCTTAATGTAGCTGGCAGTCTTGATTTAAAAAAACTATCAGGATCGGCTGTGTTAAATAAGCCATAATATTTATTTCTTGCATCATTTAATCTATTATAGATTGCGTTTATTTCTTCTAAGTTACCATCACCTTTGTATTCACCATTTAATAAATCTTGTCTTTGTTTCCATATTGCTGCATCTGCTGTTGGATCTCCAAACTCTTTAGTCATTTCAATTCTTTTATGCATACGTTCAGAATACATTCTTACTAAATAATTTATATCTGTAATTAAATACGGTGCTAAGATTTTATCTTCTATATCAATGCCTCTGCTTTGAAACGCACTCTGTCTTGCTACACCATTAGTATAGGCTAAATCACCATCCATATTTAAATGTGTTGAGTCATGTGTTATACGACCTATAGACTCATCTACTTCTAAGTTAGTCATATAAATATCAACATCATCATGTTTATTACCTTTAAAGTTTTCATACAAAATACCTCTAAAGCTATTTGGTCTAGGTACTGTAAAATATCTTTGATCTAATTGAGTAATAATTTTTCCATTACGTACTTCCATTTTTCCTTTAGTTTTATTAGCTAACAAAGTTAAGGTAGCTTTTTCATTTATATAATTTTCATAGTCTGCTTTTGTTTTAGTGCCTGATTTATTTTTTCTATACAATATATGATGTACTTCATGTGCCATCATAAATTCTACTAAGTCATTTTCATTTTTGATTAACTTTTTATTTATTGGTTTTACACCATCTACTTTAGGATTTAAATGTGCTTTTTCTGGCCACATTACTTCTTTAATATGTTTTACATCTATGTAAATTATTTTTGTATTATGGTCTACATATGATCCTACTGATTTACCGCCTCTTACTTTTTTTGATATTCCTGTTCTTACTTTGTAACCTTGATCTTGTGCTATTTCTTTTAATGTTGAAAAATTGCCTACAACATTCATTGTCCCAGTAAATCCTTCAGGAGCATCAAATGGTAAATGATTTTTTTGTAGTGTAGTTAACGCAGCTTCTTCCCATATTTCATTTAAAATTTCATCTTGTATTTTATCTATGTCGTATACACGATTTACATAATTTTTTATTAATGGAGAAAATTCTTTTTCTAATCCTTCTGTAATACTTTTTTCTTGCATTGTTAATTCAGTAACATGGTCTTCCGCTCTTTTTAATTGCAATTTAAATTCATCTATACCAGCTTTATCTTTAGGATGTTTTGCTGTAAATTCATCTAAGTGTCTTTGTGCATCAACAGTTAAACCTTCCCATTGTTCTCTTAATTTTCTTATACTACCTTGTGTTTGAAACATACCAAGTCTTTCAGCTTCTTCACCAATTACTTGATATATATTTCTAACTTGATCTGCAAACTCTTGTATTTCTTTTGGTGCAGTTTTATATAAATCATCATCTACTATAACTTTGTAAACAAAAGAACTATATTCTTTAAATGACATACCACCATCAGCTACTTCATCTGCATCTATAATACCAACTTTTTCTAATATTTTATCTTTTAAATCTCCAGCCCTTATACCAATAGAGCCTGGATTGTATCCAAGTTTTTGATCGCTAACTTTAGATAAACCTTTTCTATATAATTGAAAAGATTTATGTAAGGCTTCGTTAAAACCACCTATACCTTTAAAATGATTTGCAGTTGCTTTTAACAATGCAGACATTGGTACTGAGTAACCTGCTTTAGCTGCTCTATCTACTGTGCCTACATCTCCAAACATTCTCATTGCAAATTCAGCAACATTAGTATTTAATTTTTTATTACCTATTTTGTTATTTAACAATGAACCCATGTCAGTTATCCATCTGTCTACATTTTCAGCAAACCAACTTCTGCCCTCATCACGACCAGCAGTTTGTCTACCTATTTTAGCTTTTTCCATTTCAGTTTTAACTTCAAGGTTTAGTAAATTTTCTGAATCAATATTGTCAATACCTTTTGGCGCACCACCTTTATCTTTTATATGAGCTTTTTTTAATATAAATTTTTTATAATCTTCAAAGGTTGCCATTTCTGGTAATTTACCTGCTCCACGTACATCTGGAATCATGTAACTACCATCATCAAATTTTCTTTTTATAGCATTTTCATCTATTAAGATTAAATCTCTTTCTAATAATTTGCTTCTCCATGTAGTTCCTTTAGGAACTATTTTTACAACTTCTCCTGCTTCTAATCCTAAAAAATTAGCTGGACCTTCTGCTAAATCATATTCTCCATTAGTAACAATTTTATCAATACCTTCAATGTCATAAGTTTTTGGATCATCTAAATTATATAAAGGGCTAGAAAAATCATTTGTTTCTGTGTCGTGAATTGATTCTAATATTTTTTCTGCTTTTTTTTCTGGTGGTGTATTATGACCTATGCTTTTAGGTCCACGCCTACCAAACAATGCAATCATAGATCCACCAAGTAAAGAACCTACACCAACATATAATGCTGATTCTCCTAATGTTGCTGTTGGATCATAACTGTGTCGTACAGGCTCTCCTGCTGCAACAATACCAGCAGAAATACCAGCACCTTGTGTAAATCGTTTTGCCATTGAAAATGTTTTTACCATTGGAAATGGTGCATATGTTAATGGATCTCCAAATGCTGCAATTAGTTCTGCCATAAAACCACCTTGATCTCTTATACGCCTTGAATCATTATTTTTATCTATTACTTCTTTTACATAATCTAAATGGTCTTGGTTTCTTATATCATCAAATGCACCTGACATATAATATTGTTGATAATCTAATGTTTGATCTTCTATATCAGTAGGCGGATCATATGGTTTATCCATATATGTACCCTGATCCATAGCTATTTGACCAAGCGGTTCTAAATCCCAAGCAGCACTAACTGCACTTAAAAAAGTTGGATCTTGTCTATATGGTAATCTTTTTTCTCTTGATGTTTGAAAAACAGGTGCTTTAAAAAATTCACTCATATTATCTTCCTGTGTTAGGACCACGTAAATTATCTATAAAACTTGTTTGTTTAGTAATACTTAATTCATTTGTTGCACCTAAATACGGTTCTTCTTTTTCATACATATCTACAAACATTTTTTGTGAATATGTAATAGGATTGTCGTTATCATCATATACTGTTTCTCCTAACCCACTAGATTTGTTTATATATTTTAATTGATAAACAGCTTGTTCTGGTCTAGTAATGTTATGTTTATTTATACATTCAAAGAAAACAGTTTCTCCTAATACTAATTTATCACCTATTCTTAATCCTTCATTTTTAGGATTTAATTTTTGTATTCTTTGATTAATTGTATCTTGCACCATTGTATAAACTTGAGTTTTAGAACCTACAATTTCTTCACCATATTTTTGTTTAAATCGTTTATTATATTCTTGTCTTTCTGAACTAACATAAAAAAGATGATCTATAGGCCATTGCACTATTTGCGCATCTTCTCCTAATTCTTCTTCAAATATACCAAAAGGACCACCACCAGTACCTTTGGTATAAAATTGAGTATTGCTAACTACTAGTTTTGATTGACCAAAATAATTTGTTTCTAACATTCTTTTACCAATTTTTATTGCTTTATCTTTTAACTGACTTGCACTTGGAATATTATTTTCCATACGATAGTGCAAATAGACTTGTTCTGTTATTCTTTTTGCAAAATTACTTGACACCATAACATCATCCATTCCAGCCATATCAGCAAATTCATCTGAGATTGCTTCTTCAAGCACAGTTAAAAAAGGATCGCTTCCACTATTTTGTTTACTATATGCTTTATTTAAAGACTCTCTATTTTTAAAATAATAACCATCTTCATTTTTTAAATTTCTATCTAACATATAAGCCTCTACTCCACCTTTAACATTTCCGCCATTATTACTAATATGTTTTGTTAAAGATTCTATTGTTGCTTCTGCATTTTCTGGCAAATCTAAATATTGCATTATACCTCTACTATCAACAACGCCATCCTTCATTACTACTGAACTTTGCATTAATGCAAATGCTGGTGAGTTAACTAAATTTTCAATAGCTACATTATTTGCTGCTCCAGTTTGCACATCTGATATTCTGCTTTTTAAATCTCCACCTAAATTAGTTGGAATTACTCCATGATTTGCTGCTAACCATTCATAATACATTGCTATATCAGCCGTATTTGCAGTTGGTGTTTGTCCTGCAGCTCCTTGTTGTGCCATTGTAAAATATTCAGAAGTATAATGCTCTCTTGGAGGATTAAAACTTAACGCAAATTGCGCTATGGTTATTTCACTTTCTGCTGAGTTAAAATCACTTAAAGCATCTGCTAAAGCATTGTATTCTTTTGTTGTTTTTACTATTGGATAACCTGCCGCAGCTTCTCTTTGTAAAATATTAACACTTTTTTCTTGTGTTGATGATTGTGTATACATATCATCTAAATATGTTTTATGATTATTTAAAAAACTATCTATTTTAGTTGTATCTAAACCATCTATATCACCAAACCCTAATGATTTTAAAGTTACATCTGTCGTTGTTCCATCTAAGTTATCTAAAGTTATAACTTGCGCAGGATTATTTATCCCCATTCTTATTTTTTGTATATTGTTTGATGCTCTAGTTATACTTTTTGAATCTTTATTGTTATGTAAAATATAAGATTTTAAATTTTCACCTGTCTTTGCCATTAACAAATATGTAGGTAATTCTTCTTGCAACCAAAAAGAAGCAACACTACTTGGATTATCACTTTTTTGTGATAGTCGTGTCATTTCTGCTGTTATTTTAGCTAACTGCCCTCCAAATGCAGAAGTATTAGTTAAGGCTAAACTTGGAGCTATGTTAGCAAATTGTTTTCTTGATGCTTCAGCAGTTGCATCATTAAATGCAACTCGTCTTGTAAATTGTTTATTTGCTAAATCAGTTCTTTGTGTTCGTACCGCATCATTTATTTCAGTTTCTACAATAGACCTCATTTCAGATGGAACAGTACTTAATAATGCTTCAATAGGTTCTGCTACAGATTTATCAAACATAGCTATATGTTCTCCAACTGTATCTGTATATTTTACATTTTGTCTAGCTAATAATTTTTCATCATCTAGTATTTGTTTTGCATTTAATACAACAGCTTTAACATAGGTATCAGCCGCTTCTTCATCATATGCTGATGCAGACCATGATGTAGTTAATAATTCTTCTGGTGTTTTATAATTAACTGCTACTTTATGTGTTCTTGTGTTACCAGTAGCATCAGTATAAGTTTGATCTTCATATACTATTTCTGCTCGTTGTCCTAATTTTTTACCTAATTTTTTTTCTTTATCTTCCATTTCATTTAAACGATTGTTAATAAAATTATTAACACCTCTACTGTTAGCACTACCTAATTCACCTATAGATGCACCTAATTGTCTAAGACCTTGTCCTCTATTGACTTGTATAGATGCTGGGTTAAACGATGTACTTTGTGTTTTTTTAAATGCCATTAAGTTTTAAACCTCGATTTAAAAGATGAGCTTGTACTTAAAGCTCTATCTGCTGATGTATAATTACTAAAATTTGCACTCTTAGATCCTACTTGTTGACCACCTGTACTACCTTTTAAGCCTTCTACACCTTGCATTCCCATCTCTAATGAGTCCATCATTGATTGATTAAACCTGCCTCTTGCTCTATTCATGTCAGCAGCTTTTGTTAATCCAGATTCTCTTGATGCGTATGCTAGTTCACTTTGTTTGTTGATAGCATCTAATGCACTAACATTTAACTCACGCATAAATAGACTTTTATTATTCATCATAGCTGCTTCAAAAGAATTGCTTTGTCCAATACCACTAGGTGATAATAATGCTCTGTTAGTTGCTTGTTGTGCTGCAAAGTTTTCAGCTAATATATTTCCTTTTTGCCTTGCTTCTAACTGCACACTCATACGGTTATCTTTTATTTGTTCTTGTCTATCACGATAAGCTTGTTCAGCCAACGCTTGTTCAGCTTTTAATGTTTGTCTAGCCTGGATCATATTAACCCCTGCTAATCCTATATATACTGCTGGATGACACATTAGTAATAAACCTCCGATGTTATACCTAAAACCCTCATTGGTAGTGGCGCTGTTTGCGATACTGTCAATGTTGGATCTAATTCATATCCAAGTGTATGCACTTCTTTTTTACCTGTCAAAGATTGTAATCCAGTTGTATCGTCATTAGGATTACTACCAATCAAAACTTGATTAGAATTAATCGTAACATTGTATGTGGTTGATAATTCTAATATAGCTTTACCTATCTTACGTGGCTTACCTGTTAATACACCATCACCTAATCTAACATCTTGTGGCAAGGTTTCTACAGTAATATCATAGTCTATACCTATATCACAAGCCGCTGCTGGAGATGGAAAAGTAGCTGTACCTGCTGCTGTTACTACTGCGCTACCATAATAAAAAAAGTCTCCATCTTCTGTTGACCCTGATGTTGCGTGTACTGTCTTGCCTATTTGAGTTATACCAGTAAATACACGACTAGTTAAAAATACTAGGTTTGTATTATCGCTAACTGATGCTGTAACTGGGCTAACTGATATTATGTATTCGTTAGATCCTCCTGTTGCTGTAACACTTGTAATAGTATGTGTTGTGCCAGTACCAGCAAACTGAAAGGTATCTCCTTGATTAGGACTAGCAGTAGCACCATCAATAATAAACTGACTAACACCAGCAGATACTGCACCTTTGTTTTTAACTGTACCATGTGGCTGATAACTACCTGATATAGTTTTGGTAAATGACATATCAGTAGGGATATCAAACTGTGTAGTTGCAAATTGCTCTAAGTAATATGCAGTACTACCATCAATGGTTCTTTCTATTAATGAAAAAATTGTAGATGATAAACAAGCAATAGATTTGTATTTACCATCAGTATTCCATTGTGTCCAACCAAATATTTTTTGTTCCTTTTGGCTATTATAAATACACATTGTGCCATCACCGCACACTAAAAAATATAGTTGCTCGGTTCTATCTGGCAATGATGTAGCTGTTGCTGTATCAGTAGGACTTTGAATTAAATGCGATGACTCCAGGCTAGTATTATTACTGTCAAATAATTCTGTAGTTGAAGCAAAAACATAGTCTCTTATGTTCTTACCATTCTTTTGTATATACAAAGTACCGCCATCAAATGGTCTTGGCATACCTGATTGTTGTACACCAAACGATGTTTGTCTTACTATCATAGAGTCAGTTGGTGTTATGTTCTTGCCTGTTTGTGGTCTAAGAAAAAACTCAGCACCACTAGTAAATATTTCTAATACACGTCCTGATACTAAATGTCTAATCTCATTGATTTGATCTGATGCTATTTGCATTTGCAGACTTTCGTCATCTAATCCTTTACCAACATCAAAGTTAAAAAACAAACCTACTTTACTAGCTGTTAAATAATCAGGTGCGGTTGCACTACCACCAAAATACAATCGTTGTTCATGAAAACAACATGCTCTAGGAAAACCATTAGGCTCACTATACAGTTGCTCATCCCAGTTTCTTGTAGGTGGATGACCTACTATTTTTACACTAGCGCCACCACCATCGACAGATTCTTCTGCTGTATCACTACTGCCAGCAGTATAAGTAAATCTATTATCATCAACAACAGTAATAGTAAATGTACCATTAAGATTAGCAGTAGCTAAACCATCACCTGATGAATCAAATATATCTTGTGCGCCTGATATAGTAATACTTGCATTAGTAGAAAATCCATGTTGTGCCATAGTTACTTCTACTACACCACTACCTTGCTTGGTTCTTAATGGATCTGCATCTAACTCTATTTCAACATCATCTAATAATGTGCCTGTTGCTACAGTTGCAGAGGTATAACCTGTGATAAATATTTCTGCACCATGATATCGTATTCTGGTATTTACATAAGCAGAAGTCCAATAGTCAGCAGATGTTGTTAATGTTACACCTGTTGTACCTTTTGCGGTTTGATCTATATCTAATGTTATAGAATCACTAGCAAATTTAAAATATGGTTGATAAGTTTTTTCACCATTAACACTTACATCAAACTGAAACACAGACAACGAAAATGTAGTTGCACCAGTTCTTTGTAAAATTCTAGGTGAAAAACTTTTATGTGTAATAATCATAGTGTCAGCTTGTTGAGTTACTGTTAACTCCATTAACTCTGCTGTTGCAATACCAGTTGATGTAATAGTTTGCAATAAAGTACCATTGCTACTGTAGATAGTTATTACTGTGTTAG
>NZQM01000151.1 GCA_002695905.1 Parvibaculum sp. | reverse complement strand
CCATGCGGTCGCCAGCGTGATATGGTCCTTTTTCCTGGCCATAGGCGCCACCGCCCAGCGAAAACGGTGCTGCTTGTCTCCTGGTCCATATACCATCGGAAGCCGCAAGATAGACCATGAAGTTTCCAACTGTCTTACAGTTCGCTCTATGGGGATTTTGTCATAGCTGTCCATCCACTGAAGTGGATCGTCAGGAGATCGCGGAACATCGCCTCGATAGGGGTAAAGGCTTCCTCTTAGTGCTGCCTCTTCTGTAAGTGGCGTTAGCTGTGGCGCCCCGGTCTCTTTCTTTTGAAACAAACCATAGTTCCGATACACATCCCCCGAACTCAATAGAATGTAGCGGTCTATTTTTCCATCCAAACAGTTCAGCAGCGGTTCTGTCGTTTCAACATCGTAGGCAATGACATCAATCACCGTATCAATTTCGTGGGTGCGAACGGCCGCCAGAATGGCTTCCGGCTGATTGCGATCAAGCTGCACTATCTCCATATTGGCAGCTGGTGTTACCGCTCCGCTGCGAGACGCTGCAAAGACCTTCGTCCCGCTCTTAGTAAGAGCCTTGGAAATTTGGGGCCCTAGAAAGCCCGTACCGCCAATGATGAGAGTGCGCATTTTATGACTGTATCTGTCCTATCCCTGCTTGACTAGGAACACAAGTCGCCCGCGGAGAAGTGACTTCATTTCCGCCTTCCCTCGCGGAATCAGAGGCTTCCCGCGCACCCCTCGACGGGCGAGTTTTCCCGCGCTATCCATGGTCCCAACAATAAATTGGGAGGACGAAGCCAATGAAAGATGCATTGGATTTTACAGGCAAGCGCGTGCTGGTTGTTGGGGGCTCAAGCGGGATCGGCAACGGGATCGCGCGTGCGTTTCTGGATGCGGGTGCTGAAGTTCATGTCTGGGGGACGCGGGCGACGGCGTCTGACTATGCGAACGATGACGGGTCTGACCTTTCAAACATTCACTATGCCCAGATGGATGTGAGCGACTTTGATGCGATCGAGGCTTATGCGCCGCCGTTCGACAGTCTGGATGTACTGGTGCTGAGTCAGGGCACCGTTCTCTACAAGCGGCAAGAGTTTAAAATGGCTGGCTGGAACAAAGTCATGGACGTAAACATTGGCAGTCTGATGGCGTGCTCTGAAAAATTTCACGGCATGCTCGCAGCGTCTAAAGGCTCGCTCATCACCATCTCATCGACAGCGGGCTATCACGCCACACGGGGCAACCCGGCTTACAGCGCGTCGAAGACCGGCGCGATTGGCCTTACCAAAACACTCGGTGAAGCCTGGGCGAGCGACGGCGTCCGCGTAAATGGGATTGCACCGGGTCTCGTGGATACCAAGCTCACAAAGGTGACGACGGAAAACCCGAAGCGGCTTGAAGGGACGATCCGCAACATTCCGCTGCATCGTCTGGGCACACCGGAAGACATGGCGGGCGTTGCCCTCTTCCTCGCGTCACCCTTGTCGGCCTATGTGGTCGGTCAAACCATTCCGGTCGATGGTGGGCTTATCCTGTCATAGACCCTTAAGATGGTCTTATCCGCCTGATCTACTCGGAAATTCAAGCGCTTAACTGATGGTGCTGGCGGCTTCCAACGCGTATACAACTCATGTTCTGGGGCGACTCGCGTTAATCCAACACCCGCGTGTTAACCCACCGAGGCTGGATTGCGCGTAGGGTCCTGGGGTCACAAGATACTTTGGGGGGCGGACCACATTTTCGCCCTTTTCGACTTCTAGATAAGCATGCCCGATGGGCATTTCGATTTTCGGCAGTTTACTGCCGTTTATGGGCTGAATGAGATGATGGAAACGGGGCATGGCTAAGCCAATCTATGTGCTGAACGGGCCAACTTTGAACATGCTTGGCACGCGTGAGCCTGAAATCTATGGAACGCAGACACTCGCCGACGTTGAAAAAATGACGGCTGAGCGGGCGGCTTCCCTCGGGCACAGCATTGACTTCCGCCAATCCAACTCCGAAGGTCAATTGGTTGATTGGGTCCTGGAAGCGCGGGAACAAGCTTGCGGCGTCATCCTGAATGGCGCCGCCTATACCCACACATCTGTCGCCCTGATGGATGCGATCTCCGCATCTGAGCTTCCCGTCGTGGAAGTTCACATCTCAAACATTTTCAAGCGGGAAGAGTTCCGCCACCATTCATTCGTTTCACCGGTTTCTCTTGGTGTGATTTGCGGGCTGGGTCCGATCGGCTATGTATTGGCGGTCGAGGCTCTCGCGACACATCTGGGCAGCTAAATACAAAAGAAGGCATAGAGCCACATGAGCACAAAAGGCGTCGATCAGGATTTGATCCGGCAACTCGCGGATATTCTGACGGAAACAGATCTCAGCGAGATTGAGGTTGAAACGGATGATTTGAAAGTACGTGTCGCACGCCAATCACAAGTTGTGAATGTCGCGGCGCCAATCGCTGCTGCACCTGCCGCCGCAGCGCCGGCTGCGATCGTTCCTGAGGGCAGCAGCAAAGCCGCCCATCCAGGCGCCGTTCTCTCCCCCATGGTTGGCACTGTATATGTGGCTGCTGAGCCAGGAGCTGCCGCTTTCGTCAGTGTTGGCACCCAGGTCACGCAAGGGCAGACTGTGCTCATTGTTGAAGCCATGAAGACCATGAACCAGATCCCAGCGCCGACGTCCGGCACGGTGAAGGAAATCCTTGTGGAAGACGGACAGCCGGTAGAATTCGGCGAACCGCTTCTCATCATCGAATAAAGCCGGAGCCCGCGCCCCAATGATCGAGAAAGTTCTCATCGCCAATCGCGGCGAAATCGCGCTTCGTGTGCACCGGGCCTGCAAAGAGATGGGCATTTCCACTGTCGCGGTGCATTCCACGGCTGATGAAAATGCCATGCATGTGCGCCTTGCCGATGAAAGTGTTTGCATCGGCCCTCCTTCAGCAACTGACAGTTATCTGAACATTCCGGCCATCATATCCGCCTGCGAAATTACCGGCGCGGATGCTGTACATCCCGGCTACGGTTTCCTCTCAGAGAATGCGCGCTTTGCTGAAATTCTGGCCGCTCACGACATTACGTTTATTGGTCCCACTGCCGATCACATCAATCTGATGGGCGACAAGATCGCTGCGAAAACGACAGTCAAAGACCTCGGCATTCCCGTCGTTCCAGGTTCGGATGGTGGCGTGACGACCGATGAAGAAGCGATGCGCGTCTCGAAAGAGATCGGGTTCCCGGTCCTTGTGAAAGCTGCGGCTGGTGGCGGTGGCCGCGGCATGAAAGTCGCGCCCACAGAAGACGATCTTCTCGAAGCGCTTCATACGGCCCGCACGGAAGCAAAAGCGGCTTTTGGCGACGACGCCATGTATATCGAGAAATATCTCGGTGAACCGCGCCATATTGAAGTTCAGGTGATTGCCGACACCCATGGGAACGTGGCGCATCTCGGCGAACGCGATTGCTCCCTCCAGCGCCGTCACCAGAAGGTACTGGAAGAAGCGCCCTCGCCTGCCCTTAATGACGCAGCGCGTGCAGAGATTGGCGAGATCGTTCGAAACGCCATCGGTAATCTCGGCTATCTGGGCGTCGGTACCATTGAATTTCTATACGAGAATGGTGAGTTCTATTTCATTGAGATGAATACGCGTCTACAGGTGGAGCATCCGGTCACGGAAGCCATTACCGGCATTGACCTGGTGCGCGAGCAAATCCGCATTGCTGCGGGGCTTGAGATGAGTTTCACCCAAGAGGATGTTGAATTCTCTGGCCACGCGATTGAATGCAGGATCAATGCTGAGCATCCCAAGACCTTCACACCTTCTCCTGGCACAATTAAAGGTTTCCACCAACCCGGTGGGCTGGGTGTGCGTGTCGATAGTGGTGTTTATACCGGGTACCGGATCCCGCCCTATTATGACAGTCTGATCGGCAAGCTGATCGTTCATGGTCGCGACCGCAACGAATGCCTGATGCGACTCCGTCGGACCTTGAATGAGTTTGTGATCGAGGGTGTGGATACAACCATTCCGCTCTTTCAGGAACTCATTAATGAGCCAGACATCATGAATGGTGACTATCATATTCACTGGCTAGAAGAGTTTCTCGATCGCTCGTGAGGCACCGAAACACTTCGATGGATGAGATCAATCCAGAGACCTTACTCCGCGCCTATGCGTATGGTGTTTTTCCCATGGGGGAGGCCCGCGGCTCTGACACGCTCTATTGGGTTGATCCGGAACTTCGCGGCATCCTCCCCCTCGACACCTTCCACGTCCCACGGCGCCTTGCACGCACCATCAAAGCTGAACCGTTTACCATTAAGGTCGACTCAGCTTTTCGCTCTGTGATGGAAGCCTGCGCAGCAGATATGCCGGGCCGTGGTGGCACCTGGATCAATGCGGCAATCCTCAAAGCCTATTCAGAGCTCCACGAACAGGGACACACGCATTCTGTGGAATGCTGGCAAGGTAGTCAGCTCGTTGGCGGTCTATATGGCGTTTCGCTCGGACGTGCATTTTTTGGGGAAAGTATGTTCAGCCACGTGCGGGATGCAAGCAAGGTGGCGCTTGTGCATCTGGCGGCGCGGCTGATCCAGGGCGGTTACGTATTGCTGGACACACAATTCGTTACGTCCCACCTCTCGCAATTTGGCGCGATAGAAATTCCGCGCGACGACTATAAATCCCGTCTTGCAGATGCTCTCACCGGCGAACCAGGCGATTTTTACTCAATCGAGGCGGGGGGTAGAGACGTTTCTGCTGCTGACATTTTGCAGTCGATCAACCAGACATCATAGACAGGGTGCTCGACGGCATTCAGCCCGGGGCTGGACGCAAACATCCAACCAGAGAACAAACGTTCTGGTGGCCGCGGCAGAGAAGGTTCGGTCGTGTCCTTTTCCGCAAGCTCATGGGCCAAGGTTTTGCCGACATCGAACACCTCAACAAACGCTGTTGTTTCCGGCGTCTCGGTTGGCGGGCGCTTGTTGCAACTGTCCGCAAGAATTTCGAGGGTCCCGAATTGAACCCGTTCGCCGACAGGCACTTCCAGGCGCGTGATCCGCGCTGTAATTTTGTCGAGACCCGTGAATATGGCGGTCTCACCCACAGGCTCTGCGTTGCCGGTGACGCTTGATGCCACCAGCAATGCCACCCCTAAAGCGCCGCTGCGCATACTGCCCATAATTGAGGTCACTCGTCGCCACCTTGAGCACTGAAGACCGCTTGCCCGACAAGGCCGATCAAATCAATCGATCCTTGCGTAAACTGAATCTCGTCGCCGCTTGCCAACATTTCTTCAGATCCGCCTGGCGTGATGGACACATAGTTCCCGCCCAGCAGACCTTCGCTGGTGATCTTTGCAGATGAGTCAGATGGGAGTTGAACCTCGTCTGTCAGGTTCAATGTAACAACAGCGTAGTAATTGTTGGTGTTGAGAGACTGCGCTGTCACCGTGCCGATTTTGATGCCCGACATGCGCACATCAGATCCGGTGGCGAGACCATCTACGCGGTCGAATTCGGCCGTCACCTCAATGCCGCTGACATTGCCGACATCGGACACCGAATATCCATATGCCAAAAAAGCAGCCGCAATCGCTATTACGATGCCGCCGACCAGTGTTTCGACAAAGCTGTTATCCATCTTTAACTTCCCTGCCTTTGTCGGCCGCTCAAAGCTCGCTGAGCCTATCAGAGCCGTTCGACGGATAGCGCACCGCCGGAATCACTCAAACTATCCCCCTACGGTTTAATGATATTCCGTTTGGGATTTCCTAATAAGACCTGTATCGCGCGGGAGTGTGGCTATCTTGCGCCATTCCGGGAGCTTTTTGCGGTGATTTTCCCCTATTCCGGCGACCAAGCATCATAATCACCCGTCACACGGGGACGACCGCCTTCGGTCGACAGGCTCCCCTCCGGCCGGTAGGCATAGGGAGTGCCGGTAAGGTTTGGCTGGTGGGGCTTGTGCCACTCGCGAGCCGTAAACTCTTCCTCTGTGGGGATCGTATCGACGGTCTTGTGCATCCAGCCATGCCATTCAGGCGGGATGCGCGAGGCTTCGACTAGGCCGTTATACACCACCCAGCGACGATCGTCTTTTGACCGGTAATACTTGTTTCCCTGTGCGTCTTCGCCCATCAACTCACCATTGCGCCAGGTGTGAAAACGCGTAGCCAGCGTTTGGCCGTGCCACCAAGTGAAGAACTGCGCCAGAAAGCTCATGGGAAAGTCCTGAATTTCATCTCGCTTGCGCGGTGCAAACGAGATTCTTTGTAAGAAACGCGGCGAATATGGCATTCCGCAAGAGTTCCGTCCAGCCCTCAAGAGACCCAGATAGCGCTCGGATTCAGCTAGAGATCGAGGTCCCAGGCATCGCCTGCGGCGACTTTTTGCTCGGCGACTGCGACGGCTGCTTTTGGAAGCTTCAATGTCAGCTGCTGGCGCATCTGTCCCTCGTCTTCGAAAAACGGGCGTTTGTCGCCAAGGATCCAGTCAACCCGGTGCAGAAGGTTCGCTGGGGTCAATGGCTTGACGAGGAACTGGCTCGCGCCTGCCTCAAATGCCTGACGGATCAATCTCGGACGGCCATGCGCTGTCAACATGATGACCGGAATGAAACATGCTGGCTTGTTGTCGGCTCTCCGCAAAACCTCAAGGAAGGAGCAGCCGTCCATCGGCTTCATTTCCCAGTCGCTGATGATGAGGTCCGGCTGACGGATCTTAATTTCAGCCAACGCTTCGGTACCATCTGTCGCTTCGCGGATGGTTTTGACGTCAAACGCTTCCAGGATTGTGTGAACAAGCCGACGCATGTGGAAGTTGTCGTCCACCACCAATACATCGAGCGTGCTGAGCTCGCGCCTGTAGGCGTTGCTATGCTTTGCCGCGACGGTTTGCATACCCAAATTTGCCCCGTGTCTCCAGCAGGCGGTCATTCGCTCGGCGTTTACCAAGAAGACCAAGCATTCCTGCACGTTTCTTTTACGCGTTAAACCCTTCTGATTGGTAACCACATCCGGTGGAAAGGGTCGATTCGCGAATCTTTCGACGGAGATATTCCTTACCGCCCTCCCTCGCCCCCCAATATTTCGAGGCCCGTACGCCATTCGACACAAGTGCTTGACGACCCCCACTCAGACCACCACAGTTTGTGTCGGCTCAGATGAATGACACAGCATCTGGTACCAACCGGACATAAGACGGCGATCAGGTTCCGCCCGTCCCTTGCGCAGCTGACATAGGGGAATTTCCCTATTAAGTCAGGGGCTTAAGGACACGGGACCGCAGGAAAGCTGCCTCTTATGTGCCACCTGGACCAGCCTGCAGAGATCTGACCGAAGGGCAAGAGATTGGGTCTCGTCGGCAGCGATGAGCACCCTTTGCAAGAGGAATATGGGGCCAAATGCGCATACAACGATGTTTCACAGACGAAGCCAAATCGCCTTATGAGGGAATCGAATTCCGCACGACGACAAGCGAAATCCGAAACCCCGACGGCACGATTGTGTTTCGGCTTGATGACATCGCAGTTCCGGCAGACTGGAGCCAGGTTGCGGCTGATATTCTGGCGCAGAAATACTTCCGCAAAGCAGGCGTGCCCGCAGCCCTTCGCCCAGTCAAAGATAAGAATATTCCGACCTGGCTTTGGGCTCATGAAGCAGACGAGACCCGCCTGGACGATTTGCCGGAAGACGAGCGCTTTGGCCCTGAGAAAGACGCCCGGCAGGTCTTTGACCGGTTGGCTGGCACCTGGACCTATTGGGGCTGGAAAGGCGGCTATTTCGACGCCGAGTCGGATGCCCGCGCGTTTTACGACGAACTGCGCTTCATGCTGGCCACACAGATTGCCGCGCCCAACTCCCCACAATGGTTCAATACGGGCCTCAAATGGGCATATGGCATCGACGGTCCGGCGCAGGGCCATCATTATGTGGACTTTCAAAGCGGCGAACTGACGGAAAGCGACAGCGCTTATGAGCATCCACAACCGCACGCCTGCTTCATTCAAGGCGTCGATGATGATCTCGTAAACGAAAACGGCATCATGGACCTGTGGGTCCGTGAAGCGCGCCTCTTCAAATTCGGGTCGGGGACTGGCTCCAACTTCTCGCATCTGCGCGGCGAGAGTGAACCACTGTCTGGCGGCGGCAAATCCTCCGGGCTCATGTCCTTCTTGAAAATCGGGGACCGGGCTGCAGGTGCCATCAAATCCGGCGGAACCACGCGGCGGGCGGCCAAAATGGTGGTGGTCGACGTGGACCACCCTGATATTGAGCACTTTATCAACTGGAAGGTGATCGAGGAGCAGAAGGTGGCCGCGCTCGTCACCGGCTCAAAGATCAATGAGAAATTCCTCGGCGCCGTGATGCGGGCCTGCGTCAATTGTGAAGGACCGGAAGGCGATTGCTTCGACCCGAAGAAAAACCCTGCGCTCAAACGCGCGATCATTGCCGCGCGCGAAGCCATGATCCCGGAAAACTATGTGCAGCGGGTTATCCAGTTTGCCAAGCAGGGTTTCAAAGAAATTGAGTTCCGCACCTATGACACGGATTGGGATTCAGATGCCTACCTCACTGTGTCGGGCCAGAACTCCAACAATACCGTCCGCGTCACGGATGATTTCCTGAAAGCGGTTGAGTCCGACAGCGACTGGCATCTGATCAACAGAACAGACAGCGCGATCGCCAAGACGCTTGATGCGCGTGAGCTTTGGGACCAAATTGGTCAAGCCGCATGGCAGAGCGCTGATCCCGGCATCCAATATCACACCACGATCAATGACTGGCACACCTGCCCGGAAAGCGGTGAGATCCGGGCCAGTAATCCATGTTCAGAGTATATGTTCCTGGACAACACAGCCTGCAATCTCGCCTCGATTAATCTGATGCAGTTTCGTCAGGCGTCTGGACGCTTCGATGTTGAAGCCTTTGAGCATGTGGCCAAACTCTGGACCGTGGTGCTCGAAATTTCTGTGCTGATGGCGCAATTTCCGTCGAAAGAGATTGCGGAGCTTTCCTATAAATTCCGCACGCTGGGTCTCGGTTTCGCCAATATTGGTGGCCTGCTCATGTCCCAGGGCATCGCCTATGACTCAAAAGAAGCCCGTTCGATCTGTGGTGCCATTTCCGCGATCATGACCGGCGTTTCCTATGCCACCTCGGCGCAGATGGCGAAGGAGCTGGGTGCCTTCCCGGGCTATGGCGAAAACGAAAGCCATATGCTGCGTGTAATGCGCAACCACCGGGCTGCGGCTCACGGCGAAGCAACAGCCTATGAGGATCTCTCGACCAACCCGGTGCCGCTTGATGCGTCCCATTGCCCGCAAGGAGATCTGGTAGAACATGCCCGGGCCGCGTGGGACCTTGCGGTCTCTATGGGCGAAAAATATGGCTACCGCAATGCGCAGGCCACTGTTGTCGCACCAACAGGCACGATCGGCCTTGTCATGGATTGCGATACGACCGGCATTGAACCGGATTTCGCGCTGGTGAAATTCAAGAAACTCGCGGGTGGCGGCTATTTCAAGATCATCAACCGGGCTGTGCCGCAGGCGCTGCGTACACTCGGCTACAAGCCTGAGCAAATCGAAGAAATTGTCGGCTATGCAGTAGGACACGGCACGCTGAATGGCGCACCAGGTGTGAACCACGAAACGCTGGCAGCCAAAGGTTTCACCCAGGAGGCGCTTGAGCTTGTTGAAGGCTCACTTGCGACCGCTTTCGACATCCGGTTCGCCTTTAACAAATATTCGCTTGGCGATGCGTTCTGTGTCGAGGCGCTGGGCCTTGATGCGGGCGCAATGGATGAGATTGATTTCGACATGCTGGCAGCCCTTGGCTTCAGCGCGGACGAAATTGACGCTGCAAACCTGCATGTTTGTGGCGCGATGACGTTGGAGGGTGCGCCCGGCCTCGCAGAGGCGCACCTTCCCGTCTTCGATTGTGCAAACCCATGTGGCCGCACGGGCAAGCGCTTCCTCTCTGTGGAAAGCCATATCCGCATGATGGCCGCATCGCAGCCTTTCATCTCAGGTGCTATTTCCAAAACCATCAATATGCCAAATTCTGCAAGCGTAGAAGACTGCAAAGAAAGCTACATGTTGTCCTGGAAGCTTGGGCTCAAAGCCAACGCGCTTTATCGCGATGGCTCGAAGCTTTCCCAGCCGCTCAATGCCCAGCTAGTGGACGATGACGATGTGGACTTGGAGATGGTAGACGTGGAGATGGCAGTGGGGGCTGTTGCCGCAGCACCAACGCTGATTGAACAGCCCGCCGCGGCACAGGCCGCAACACTGGCAAAGAAGCTCGCGGCGAAAACCATTGAGCAAGCTCAAATTGCCGGGGCCGCAATGGCGGATGGAGAGCGTGGTGAACGGGCGAAACTGCCTGATCGTCGCAAAGGCTATACACAAAAAGCGGTTGTCGGCGGACACAAGGTGTATCTGCGCACGGGCGAATATGAAGACGGCATGATCGGTGAGATCTTCATCGACATGCATAAAGAAGGCGCTGCTTTCCGTTCGCTCATGAATAATTTCGCCATCGCGATTTCGCTCGGCATGCAATATGGCGTGCCGCTGGAAGAATATGTGGAGGCCTTTACCTTCACCCGCTTTGAGCCTGCTGGCCTTGTACAGGGCAATGACACGATCAAGAATGCGACGTCGATCCTTGACTATGTGTTCCGGGAGCTCGCCGTCTCATACCTTGGCCGTCATGACCTTGGCCATGTGGAACCTGCGGACTTGATGCCCGACGCCATGGGCGATGGGGAAGATGAAGGCAAACTGCCTCCAAAGCCGATGCCGGCAACCGCCATTGCCTCTCCCGGATTTGCGCGGAACACGCAGCTCGCAAACCTCTATGTGGTGCGCGGTGGTGCCGCCACGGTGCGGGCGGGCCAGACTGCCCCAGCCCTGACCGCCGGGGCACTCACTGAACCCGAAACCATGCTGATGACCGAGACGGAAATCGTCGCCACAGAGCAGATCGCCGTGGCAACGACCGTTCAGGCCGGAGGTGGCAATACGTCCATCTCACGGACCATGTCAGCAGCGGTGGAAGCGCGCATGAAAGGCTATGAGGGCGAAGCCTGCAGCGAATGCGGTAACTTCACCATGGTGCGGAACGGCACCTGCCTGAAATGCGACACGTGCGGCAGCACGAGCGGGTGTAGCTGAGTAGATTTTCTAATCCGTCTCGCTCCAATCTCGACTGTCATGCTCGGGCTTGACCCGAGCATCCATAGGGTGTCGAAAGGCTCCATGGACCCGCGTGTCGAGCACGAGGGTGACATTCTTGTTGAAAGGACACGCCCTCATGACCAAGACCCCCAAAGGATATTGGATCGCCCACGCCACCGTCACCGACCAGGCGAAATATGACGAGTACCGCGCCGGCGTCGCCGAACCATTCAAAAAATACGGCGCGAAGTTCCTCGCCCGTGGTGGCGACTTTGAAGTCGTGGAAGGCCAAGCCAAAGAGCGGCACATCGTGGTCGAACTCCCCAGCGTCGAAGCTGCAAAGGACTGCTTCCACTCGCCGGAATATCAGGCCGCCAAAGCCAAACGCAAAGGCGCATCAGAGAATGACGTTATTATCGTCGAGGGGGTTTGAGGAGCCCCTGCTCACTTGAAATTGACAGAACAACCTCACCACTCCACGATAACTGCATGAAATAGATCGCTTAATGCCTCTCCAATTGGTCAGACACGCCGTTCAAACACCACGCGAGCCACCTAACTCCAGCATCTTTTCGTCGAGGATTAAACGATGAAACTTTAAGGAAGTTGCACGTGCGGACGCGTGCGCTATGAAATCAAAGGTACCCTTCAAGATTTCACTTATTGTCACTGTTCCATTTGTCAACGCACGTTGGGCGCGACCTTTGGCACCTATGCGCGGGTTGTCGCAGAGACGTTCACTTGGGTAGCGGGCGAAGAGTTCATACCGGCTCATGAATCATCTCCCACCGTTTTTCGATGCGCCTGCGGAGGCTGCAGCTCGCCCTTGGCGGCGAGGACCGAGGATGGAAGCTTAAGCTGAGTCACGGACGACCGCCGCAATTTGACGAATGGCCGCCTGAATCGTTGGAATTTTTTGCCCGTTTTTGGTGATGTGGCTGGTTGGGTGATCCTTCACCCCTTCGAGACGCATTGCTGCGCAATGCTCCTCAAGGTGAGGCAAAAACAGAAGCCTCAGGATGAGGTCGAATTAAAACACTTACCTCATGGTGAGGAGGTGCGCTTGCGCCGTCTCGAACCATAGGCCACGGACCACTAGTGTCACCCGGATCTAATCCGGGGTCCATGTTGCCTTGATACGCCCTATGGATCCCGGTCGGGTTTATCCTCGGGCTGGCCAAGCCAGACCCGTGGGCCCTGGATGACAGACTGGGATTGAGGACAGTAAAGCCATCCAATCCAGACATGACAATGGCGTCGTGGAAGTGGCAGACTGACCGAAACAAAAGGATGTCGCCTCATGATGCCAATCACGCTTTTTTTCGCTCTCCTTGCCACGTCCTTCTTCTCAAGCGCCACGCCAAAGCTCGCGTCCCCTTCGGGGGATTGGCCCTAGTCGATCGTTCATGCCACTCTGGGTTTGGCAGATGATCAGTTAACGGATATAACGGAGATGCGATCCCGCTTTCCAGATGCAAAGCGGTTTCTTGACGCGCGGCAGATGAAGCAGAAGCTGGCAAGTTTACGGCGCTTCACCGAGCGGAGGCGGTCGGCCGACCCCTGGGCTGTGAGGTTTTTCTTATGACGGTGGAATGTGACGGAGATGCAGCTCACGCAGCTGATGATTGGTCGGCTCGGATGGTGCCCCCATCAGCAGGTCTTCCGCCTGCTGGTTCATCGGATACATGGTCACTTCGCGAATGTTGGCCTGGTCTGCCAGCAGCATTACGATGCGGTCTACGCCCAAAGCAATGCCTCCGTGAGGGGGCGCACCGAAACGGAAGGCATTCAACATGCCTGCGAAATTCTTCTCCGTGTCTTCCCGAGCGTGCCCGGCAATTTCAAACGCTTTCAGCATGCATTCCGGGTCAGCGTTCCGGATAGCACCTGAGCCCAGCTCATAACCATTACAGACCAGGTCATACTGCTGGCCCATCACGTCCAGCGGATCCTGGGTGTTGAGGGCTTCCAAACCGCCCACAGGCATAGAAAACGGGTTATGAGAGAAGTCGACCTTGCCTTCCGTCTCGTCAAATTCGTAGATCGGGTAATCGGTGATCCAACAGAAGCGGAAGACGTCTTTCTCAATCAGATCAAGCTCTGTCCCAATCCGGGTCCGCGCATTGCCTGCCAGAGCTGTAGCGGCAGCCTCCTTGTCACAAGCAAAGAAGAGTGCATCGCCGGCTTTGATACCTGCTTTTGCCGCCATGCCTTGAAGGATATCTGCAGGGAAGAATTTGGCGATGGGGCCCTTGCCCGCCAGCGCGCCGTCCACCTCTTCAAAGACGATGTAGCCAAGGCCTGCGGCGCCCTGGTCCTTCCGGGCCCAATCGTTGAGCTTGTCAAAGAAGGAGCGTGGCCGATCCCCCGCACCTGGTGCCGGGATGCCACGCACGATCCCGCCTTGAGCGATCACATTTTTAAAGGCTTTGAAGGTGACTTCCTCGGGTGTGAAGAATTCCGTGATGTCGACGATTTCAATCGGATTGCGCAAGTCGGGCTTGTCATTGCCGTATTTCAGCATCGACTCTTTGTACGGAATGCGGATGAAAGGTGCTTTGTCGGCCAACCGCGGTGTCGCCATTTTTCCTGCAAAAGCGCCGAACGTGTCCGCAGCCACTTTCTCCATCACGTCGAAGACTTCGTCCTGCTCGATGAAGCTCATCTCAACGTCGAGCTGATAGAACTCACCGGCTGACCTGTCCGCGCGCGCGTCCTCATCGCGGAAGCAGGCAGCGATCTGATAATAGCGGTCAAAGCCTGCAACCATGGTCAGCTGCTTAAACTGTTGAGGGGCCTGTGGCAGAGCATAGAATTTACCCGGGTGCAGACGACTCGGCACCAGAAAATCGCGCGCGCCTTCTGGGCTCGATGCCGTCAGGATCGGGGTCTGGTAGTCAAGGAACCCCTGATCTTCCATGGAATTGCGCATGGCGCGAATGAGTTTGGAACGCAAGACGATACGCTCATGAAGGCCTTCGCGGCGCAGGTCCAGGAAACGGTTCCGCAGCCGAATATCTTCGGGATATTCAGGCTCACCGAATACAGGCAGCGGAAGCTCCTGAGCTTGCGACAGGATCTCAGCGTCTTTTACCAGAATTTCAATCGCGCCTGTTGGGAGGTTGGCGTTCACCGTGTCCTCAGACCGGGCGACCACAGGTCCATCGATGCGCATGACAGATTCGGCGCGGACACGCTCAGCCAGCTTGAAGCCGTCGCCCATATCTGGATCAAATACCAGCTGGGTCAGACCATAATGATCGCGCAAATCGATAAACAGCAGACCGCCGTGATCACGCTTCCGGTGGACCCAGCCTGATAGGCGCACAGTCTCGTCGACATTTGATTTGGTGAGCTCGCCACATGTGTGGCTGCGATAAGGGTGCATTTTGGCTTCAACCCTGAAAAAAGGCAGGAATTACAGGGTCTCAGGCGGATGCCGACCCCAGTTCTGGGTGCCGAAAAGCGCATGAGACAGCTGATTTGTCAAGGTCTGCCGCCTCAACCGTCGTCAGGCGGCAATTACAACCTGACAGGGCCTGTGGATGGGGGCGACAGACCTGCCAGATTGCGGTATAGGGGCCTTATGGACATTATTACGACGACGGCCCAGCTGGAAGCAGCCTGCGGCCACCTGGCGAAGGCCTCTTACATCACTGTCGACACTGAGTTTATGAGGGATTCGACCTATTGGCCGATTCTCTGCCTGATCCAGGTCGCTGGACCTCGGCATGAATACATTATTGATCCCCTGGCTGAGGGCATCGACCTCGCGCATTTTTATGAGCTGATGACTGATCGAAACGTCATTAAGGTTTTTCATGCAGCGCGCCAGGATATTGAGATTTTCTACCACGAGGCCGGAGCCATCCCAGACCCGCTGTTTGACAGTCAAGTGGCTGCCATGGTGTGCGGGTTTGGCGAGTCGGTTGGATATGAGACCCTTGTCCGCAAGCTCGCCAATGGAAAGGTCGACAAATCCTCCCGCTTCACAGACTGGAGCCGCAGGCCCCTTACGGACAAGCAGTTGAACTACGCAATGGCTGATGTAACCCATCTACGGAAGATCTATGACGTGCTGGCCCGCCAGATCGCTGAGAATGATCGCATCGCCTGGGTTGGCGAGGAAATGGCCATCCTGCAAAACCCTGAGACGTACGCCCTGAGGCCTGAAGCAGCCTGGAAACGCATGAAAATGCGGGTAAAAGGCCGCAAGGCTATTGGCGTGCTGATGGAGGTCGCCGCTTGGCGGGAACGGCAGGCGCAAGAGCGCGACACCCCGCGCAATCGCATTATGAAGGATGACGCCCTCTTCGAGCTCGCCAATCAACAACCCAGAGATCTTAAAGGGCTGGACCGACTTCGCGCCGTACCGCGCGGTTTCTCAAACAGTCGATCCGCGGCGAGCTTGCTCGAAGCGATTGAGACGGGCGTGAACCGCAATGAGACCGACCTTCCAGATATCGAAGACCCTCGCCCACTGCCGTCAGGCATCGGCCCCTTGGTTGAGCTTCTCAAAGTGCTTCTGAAAATGCGGTGCGAGGAGCACAATGTGGCGCCGAAGCTGATCGCGACGGTCTCCGATCTGGAACAAATCGCCGCTTTCAAAGACGCCGACGTCAATGCTTTGAAAGGATGGCGTCGAGAGATATTTGGCAGCGACGCATTGGCCCTGAAGAATGGCGAGCTTGCGATCTCAGCAAGTGGTCGGCAACTCAAGCTGACGCGATTGGACACAAAGGTCAGCGCCTAATACTGAGTATTTGGCTTATCATGGATGCGCTGATCCAGAGCTAAACCAGCCTCTTCCATAACCTTTCGCCTGAATGTGAGAATGCCGCCAGCGCGGCGGACAATCGCTGCACGTCTAAACCCTAATTTCTATTTCGGCAGGATTTTATTCACCAAGTGAATTTTGACTTATTGCCTTTAACTAGAATTTAGAATTCTCCGTTGATCCTGTTGCGAACGGGATATTTCAGGGACGGGGATCTAAATGTTAGGTGGAATTTTCAATGCTAATATTGGCAAACGGATTTTTATTGCTGCAATCGTGCCTATTGTGGGTATTGCGTTGTTTGCGGCATACATTGTCAGCGCGGAAGTTCAGCGATATTCATCGCTAAGCCAACTCCACACATTGGCATCGGTTTCTCCGAAAATCAGCGCGGTCGTTAACGAATTGCAGGGTGAGCGCGGTGTCTCCGCAACATATCTTTCCTCCGGAGGTAGTGGTGTCTGGTCGAGACGTCTCGAGGAGCAATTTGCGTCAACCGATGCCGTCCTGACAGAAATCCTGCCCTTCATGCAGGAATTTCCAGCTGCGAGTTACGGTGTACAGGTTGAAGAACGTCTGACAGCGGCTTTGGCCGAATTTGAAAAGTTAGAAAGTTTTCGGAAGCGCACACAGACAGCGCGTACGACGATTGAGGCAACTGCAGAATATTACACACAAACCATTCGGCAGTTGCTTGACATCGCTTCACTCGTTTCGTCTCTCGCTGATGATGCAGAGATCAAGAGTCAAAGCATTGCCTATATGAGCCTTCTTGAAATCAAGGAGCGGGCGGGGCTGGAACGTGCCATGGGTGCCAAAGGGTATGGTGCAAAGGCATTTGACTCGCTCACACACACCGAATTTGTGACACTCATTGGCCAGCAAGATTCCTACATGGAAGTTTTTCGCGCCTACGGCTCACCGGAAGCTGTCGCTTTCTACGACGAAACGGTCGTAGGCACACAAGTTGACGATGTCGAATATTGGCGTGATATCGCTGTCGAAGCCGGCTATGACATGCTTTACGACGAGATCACGGACATCCAGTGGTATGATGGGATTACTGCCAAGATCAACCTCATCACGCAGGTTGAGGATTATGTCTCAAAGGAACTTCTCGCAACAGCGGATGGCGCATTGAGTTCTGCCTGGATGGCTCTGCTTGTTACCCTGGCCACATCTATCGGGTCTCTAATTGTTGCTGGCGTCGCCTGTTATGTTGTGGGCCGGTCCATTACGAAGCCTCTGGCTACCCTACAAGATGTGATGGGTGATGTGGCTGACGGTGCATTCGATGTTCAAATTTCTGGCGCTGATCGCCGCGATGAAATAGGAGACATGGCCCGTGCTGTTGAGGTCTTCCGAGATCAAGGCGCTGAGGCTGAGCGTTTGAAAGGAGAACAGCAGCTTGCCGAAAAACGGGCTGCAGAAGAGAAACGCGAAAGCCTCAACAAGATGGCTGACGACCTTGAATCCTCGATCGGCCAAATGATTGATGGCCTGACGGCTTCTTCAACTGAACTGGAATCCACGGCACGCTCCATGAGTGAGCTGGCTGGCACCACCAATGAAGAAGCGATTTCCGTGAGCAATACCAGCACCGGGGCAACACAGAATGTCGAAACTGTTGCCTCTGCTGCGACGCAACTGTCAAACGCCATTAGCGAGGTAACAGAGCAGATCTCGCTATCTGCAGCGTTGACGGAGGAATCGCGCGCCGCCTCTGAACAGACGGATGTGCAGATGAAAAACCTGTCTGAGGCAGCAAACCGCATTGGGTCTGTCATGGAACTGATTCAGGAGATCGCAGAGCAAACAAACCTGCTGGCACTGAACGCCACCATTGAGGCGGCCCGGGCAGGTGAAGCCGGAAAAGGCTTTGCGGTTGTTGCATCAGAGGTCAAAGACCTGGCCAACCAGACCGCGAAAGCGACCGGGGAAATTTCAGATCACGTCAACCGTGTTCAGGAAGAAACCAAAACCGCCGCTGAAGCCATGACCGGCATCGCCAATAAAATCGGCGAAATCAATCAGGTCACATCGGCTGTATCTGCAGCGGTTGAGGAACAGAGTTCCGCTACGCAGGAAATCTCACGCAGCGCGGAGGAAACCGCAGAGATGAACCGGAACGTCTCTTCAAGTGTGGACACCGTTCGCACGGCAGCGGAGCAAACCGGGACGGCGGCTGATCAGGTGTTGAGCTCTGCAGAAGAACTCTCCAAGACAGCCGAAGGCTTGCGCAAACAGGTCGGCGATTTTGTTTCGTCAATCCGCGCAGCTTAATCCATCAAACAAATCAAGAAATCAGAAGGCCGCTTCATTCGGAGCGGCCTTTTTGTGGGTTGGTTCAAATTAGCGCCCTCTTAGGTTGCACGCCTATCACGCGGGCCAGGGCGCTCAAGCGCTTCTCAACAACTTCGCCGCAAAAAGCCTGATGTGAGCTTTGCACGTTCAATGTCAGTGCGTCTTTCGTGAGGACAAGACGGGTATAGGGCAACACGCCGATACTCGCGGCACAAAGCGTAAAGGCGACACGCAGCGCAAGGCCCATCACCTGCGCGCGGTGGTGTTCTTCTTCCACAAGCAGGCCTGAAAGGTTGCCGAAGCCCGAAGGTTCGCCCGTTCCTTCATGACGGTGAAAGCCAACCCGCGCCAGAAAGACGCGTTCGGCATGGGTTACACCGGCCAATGGCGCCAACAGGGTTTGTTCAAATGCATGCATAGCGCGGTAATCTGGATGCACATACCAACCGATATCTGCAAGGCTGCATGCGGCGAGCCGCAACCGCCTTTGCGCTTCGGTTTCGCCAAGACCGTCTGGCCCAAAGAGAGGCGCTATCCAATCTCCTAGTTCGTGCCTGTGCTCTGGAAAGCGAACCAAACGCGTTGCCAAATCACTTGCCCCCGCTAGCAACGGATCGCCTGCGCGATCCGCCTCTGATAGTTGATCAAACAACACACCTTCGCGGAGACCATAGGCGGAGATTTCCACCTTCTTCGCTTTGGTGGCCTCAATCAACCGACTGAGCACCATCGCTCCGAGAGGGAGCGCACCGACCCGTCTTGAAGAAACATCAGGAATTTTTGCCAGCGACTTTGGTCCTAACCGCTCGATCAGTTTGGCAAGGTCTGCAGCTTCTGCGGCCGGCATTTGATATTCATGCAGCACCCGAACCGGATAGTCATGCTGCGCCATATGAATACGAGCAAGATTTCGCCAGACGCCGCCCACGGCGTATAGCGTGCGCCCCTGCGCCCTATCCAGCCATTCAACCTGGTCAAATGTTTTATCGACTTCTTTCAGAACTTCCTTTTGCGATAAGCCGCTCCCCAAAAGACGCAAGGGACCCAACGGCAGTGTCACGCCCTTCCCCATTATCCCTTTTTTCAGGTCAACAAGCTCTAAGCTCCCGCCACCCAGATCGCCGACAATGCCATCAGCGTCAGGGATGCCAGAAAGCACGCCGAGGGCGGCATAGGCCGCCTCCTCTTTGCCCGACAAGACGCGCATTTTGATGCCTGTTGCAGTTTCAACCTGTGAGGCGAATTCTGCGCCATCTGTGGCATCGCGCACTGCAGCTGTGGCAACCATGGCAGTTTGCGCGACGTCTAGTTGATCAATAAGAGCAGAGAAACGCTTCAAGGCTCTCATAGCCCGCCCAATGCCATCGGGATCAAGGCGTCCTGTCTCGCTAAGCTGGGCGCCGAGCCCGGCCATTACTTTTTCGTTGAAAATCGGTACGGGATTGCGCTTTGTACCCTCATAGATCACCAGCCGAACAGAGTTCGATCCGATATCGATGATCCCAAAACGTCCCTCAATGCGCGTATGCGGTTCGGCTCGTTTGTCGAGCTCTGATCCATCAAATTTACGCTGGAGGGTGGTCACCGGAGGAAGGCTCGTTTCGCTTTAGGGATTTGCCGCGACCCGACAAGCTCGCATTGTTCATAAAAAAGGTGTGTGCGTTAAACGGTTCCACCCCTGACTGCCGCTCAATACGCTCATAGCGACCGTCCGGCAACATATACCAGCTTTGCTCATTGTCCTTGATATTAGCAACCATGATCTGGTCCAAAATCTGCTCATGGACCGTTGGGTTCGTGACAGCCACAAGGTTTTCCACCCTGCGATCCAGATTTCTGGGCATCCAGTCGGCTGAGGAGAAATAGATTTTCGCCTCATCAGATGGCAATTCATGTCCGTCGCCAAAACAAACGATTCGTGAATGCTCCAAAAAGCGGCCCACAATGCTCTTAACCCGAATATTGTCTGACAGACCGGGGACACCCGGACGCAGGCAGCAGATGCCGCGTACAATAAGATCAATCTGGACGCCCGACTGGCTGGCGGCGTAGAGCGCATCAATAATGATGGGGTCAACAAGGGAGTTCACCTTCACCCAGATCGACGCAGGGCGGCCTGCTTGCGCATGCTCCATTTCCTTCTGGATATGTCCCAGAAGGCGGGCGCGCAGGTTCTTCGGAGACATGGCAATTTTTTCAAGGCGTTCAGGCTCGGCATACCCTGTGAGGTAATTGAAGACCTGAGCAACATCGCGCCCGATAGCCGGATCGTCTGTGAACATGGACAGATCTGTGTAGATCTTCGCGGTAATCGGGTGATAGTTCCCAGTGCCTAGATGCACGTAGGAACGTAGCTGACCGCTTTCTCGGCGCACCACGAGGCTCATCTTGGCGTGTGTTTTCAACTCTATGAAACCGAAGACAACCTGCACACCGGCGCGTTCCAGATTTCGCGCCCAGACGATGTTGGCAGCCTCATCGAAGCGCGCCTTGAGCTCGACCAAAGCCGTCACCGACTTGCCGGCTTCGGCAGCTTCGATCAATGCCTGAACGATGGGCGAATCTTTAGACGTCCGGTACAGAGTCTGTTTGATGGCCACAACGTCTGGATCTGCGGCTGCCTGACGCAGGAACTGGACTACCACATCGAAGCTTTCATATGGGTGGTGAACCACAAAGTCTTTCGCTCGAATGGCGGCAAAACAGTCGCCGCCAAAGTCACGGACCCGTTCTGGGAAACGCGCATTGTAGGCGGGGAACTTGAGGCTCGGATAATCGTCGACAATCAACTGATCCGTTTGCGCCAGGCCAATGAGGCCATCGACAAGCACGAGTTCTTCGTCGCCGACTTCGAGCTCCCGGATCACCAGCTTGCGGAGGCTTTCGGGCGTGTTCTTCTCCATCTTCAGTCGAATGACGCTGCCGCGGCGTCTCCGCTTCAGGGCAGATTCGAAGAAACGCACCAGGTCTTCGGCTTCTTCCTCGATCTCAATATCGCTGTCGCGCAAGACGCGGAAAGCGCCCTGGCCTATCACCTCATATCCAGGGAAGAGTCTGTCTAGGAAGAGACGGATCAGGTTTTCCTGACTGAGAAACCGGATCTCTCCGTCTGCGTTTTCTGCCTGTGGCAGACGCACAAATCGTTCAATCTGTTGTGGCACGGGCAGAAGCGCGTTCATCAGCTTCCCATCCGTCACACGACGCAACTGCAATGCCAAACAGAAACCCGAATTGGGGATAAACGGAAAGGGATGTGCCGGGTCAATCGCCAGAGGTGTCAGCACAGGGAACACTGTTTCAAGAAAACGCTCTTCAAGCCAGGAGAATTCCGAGGGTGCGACTTCGCTTGCATCAATCACCGAAATCTTGTTTGCCCGGAGCTCAGTGCGCAGTTCTTCCCACTGACGCTGTTGCTCTGCCATTAGGAGATAAGCGGTTTCGTTTACCCGCGTCAGTTGCTGAGCAGCTGTAAGACCATCCTGGCTGCGGGTTTCAACACCTGCATTGACCTGGCCGCGCAGGCCCGCGACGCGGACCATGTAAAATTCATCCAGGTTGCTGGCCGAGATAGACAGGAAGCGCAGCCGCTCCAAAAGCGGGTGGTTTCTATTTTCCGCTTCTTCAAGCACACGTTTGTTGAATGCCAACCACGAGAGTTCGCGGTTCATAAAGCGCTCAGGCGATTCTGGGTCTATCGGGGCGACAGATGGTGCGATTTCATCAGCCTTGTTGCCAGACTGAACGTCTTCGTTAGCGGCATCGGCTGGTCGTGGCGTGCTCATACTGGTTTCTCACGGGCTGCTGGGCCGACTTCATTCAAAGGGCCAATAGGTGGTCTTACTCCCTTGAAAACTAACTCAAATTTGTGACCGAGTCATGACGATGGCGTGGCTTCCTTGAGCACTTCAACGACCAAAGGTACTGTAATTCGCCGTTTTCCCGCCAGAGCCGCCTTATCGACAGCCGCCACTACCTTTCGCGCCGTCTCGATTGACCGATCCATATGGGTCGCCAAATAGCTCAATGCCTGTTCTGGCGCTCGCAATTGCCGGTCCTGGAAGAGCTTTTCGAGGACAGCCCGAAGGAGCTCATCGTCGGGAGATCCAAGTTCCGCCGTCACCACTGCCCTCAAGCGTGAGGCAAGGTCGGGTAGCTTAATCGCCAGATTGGCGGGGCTTTCCCTGGAGGTCATCAAAAGATAAGCCCCCTCTTCTTTGGCAAGATTCATGAGGTGGAAGAGCGCCGTCTCGCGCTCGGACTTTAGTTGATCTACATCTTCCAACAACACAGCCTTAGCGGCGCAGAGAGTCGGCACACGGGCCTCTTCAAGTTCAGCCGCGGTAAGTGAGGCAGCTTTGCTTGCAGACTTCCATACTGCTCCCAGATGGCTTTTCCCGGCCCCAGCAGGACCAACCAGCATGGCAGCAGGTGTCGGCCAGTCAGGCCATTGATCGATCAGCGCGACTGCCGCTCTATTCGCCTCTGCAACCAGAAAATCTTCCCGCTCAAAGGCAACACGATGAGGCAGATCCATAGGGATTTGCGATGACGTCACGAACTGTCTCCGCCATTCCCTTGATAGAGAGAGCTCACCAAGTACTTGGCGGCGGCAAAGCGGACCAGCACCCCGATGGCGGCGGCAACGGGCACAGCGAGCAACATTCCCACAAAGCCAAAAAGGTAGCCGAAAGCAAACAGGGCCAACATGACCCAAAGCGGATGCAGTCGGACCCGATCACCGACCAGTTTGGGCGTCAGAAAATTTCCTTCGATGAACTGCCCCACACCAAAGACACCCGCAATGGCAATGATCCATCCATAGTCAGGCCAGAACTGTACCACTGCGATGATCATGGCCAGCACGAAACCGACAATGGTGCCGACATAGGGGATGAAGCTGATGATCCCGGCGATTGCGCCCACGATAAACCCAAACTCCAGCCCCAGAACCGTCAGGCCGATGGCATAAAAGCTGCCGAGCAGTAGACAGACAGCGCCCTGCCCGCGCACAAAGCCTGCCAGAACTTCATCTATTTCCCGCGCTATCGCCCGGACCGTAGCCACATGGTCCCGCGGCAAGAGGCCATCAACGCGTTCCACCATATTGTCCCAGTCAAGCAGCATGTAGAACGCGACAATGGGGGTGACAAACAAGAGAGACACCAGGCCTACGATCGCCATGCCCTGTTGCCACAGGCCCGCAAGCGATCCCATCAGCATGTCCAACACCCTGCTGGCTCCTCTGCTGATGGCTGCATGGGTATCCTGCCCCTCACCTGCGAGCAATTGGGCCAGCCTGCCCTCGCTTAAGCTCATGACCAGTGTCTTGGCACGCTCTGCCAGGCGCGGTGCTGCTTCAAGCAGCGCTAACATCTGCTCATAGGCCACAGGCATGAGGACAATCAGAGAGGCAAAGAACAGCAGGATGAAAAGTGCTGTGATGACCGAGGTGGCCGCTAGGCGAGACAAGCCCCATTCTTCGAGCTTGTCAGCTGCAGGGTCGAGCAGGTAGGCGGCAGCCAGCCCTGCAACAAAGGGCAGCAAGACGCCGCTCAGCAACCAGATAAGCACAATGACCACAAAAATCCCGGCGACCCAGATCAGTGCCTGACGGTGAATGGTCATCTGTCTTGTCCTTGGTTCTCGGTGGGATGCTTGGCTTTAACGTATAGCTGCAAGATACCAATAACCTTCAAGATTGTTCAGGGTTAGGCTCTTCTGAGCCAGGTTCAGTTCCAGAGTGTCGATGGTGCCGACATAGTCCAGCTCCACCTGCGCGCCTTCTGTGGAAATCGCAACGATGGTGGTTTTCTGGATGAGGGGAATCTGAGCCAGGCGGTTTCTGATCGCCTGCCACTCTCCAATTGATTCATAGGCAACGGACGCAGAGAGCACCGCACGTTCTGCGAACCGAACCGTGCTTTCTCTCTTCCAGTCAGCCTGGGTGGCATCTACAAATCGTCCAGCCAATCGCAATGCCGCCGTTTGAAGAGACGGTGCGCCTGTCTCTCTCCCAATCCAAGACTTAGGCGCACCTTCCCCGGCTGGGTAGGTGACAATGCGGACAGACAGCGCCGACGGTGTATCACCTGTCTGCGCATGAGCGATCATGATCCGATCTGCACCATAGCGGCTTGCCAAGTTCGACAGGGCTGGCCTGTCGCCGCCTAGCGCCTGTTCAACTGTAAGGGTTGTCATGTCGCCAATATCGCCGAGCGGTACAACCATCGGTGTCAGGATATTGTCAAGATCAGTGCCCGCCCAAGCAGCTGTCCAGGCGTTCCCTTCATCCCAGAGACGATCTCCGGTTGCATCGGTCAGAACCGGCACAATCACCGCCGTTCTTTCGCGGCTCTCGGAAAAGGGTATTGACCTAGCTGTGAACAGGTTTCGAACAGCCGAGGGCTGAAACTTCACACTCAGACTGGCTAGATACCTGGTGGCGGATCGCTTCTCATTTGCCACCTGAAAGGACCGAACCATCCCTTCTGCCAAATTGGTGTCCACTGTGGGAAGAAGCGACCAGTCTTCCTGGAGGGCGAGGCGCTTCAACAGGACTTCCAGAGCGCGGCGCTGTCCGTCGGCCACCGCGGCATTTCTGGCCTGTGTGGCGGTTTCCGCCGTTGCATCAATGAAGACGCCTGTGACAGTGAAGACATCCGCAGCAACAGCTGGCTTGCCCAGCGTGCCAAACAGCAGGACCAAACCTGCCAATGCACTGAGGTTTGCCACAGTGCTGATTTTTCTGATTTGCGGTCTCATACTCACTCTATTTCCCCAATTTGGAGCAATTTGCGCCCAGCGATGCTCTGGTTCTGCGCAAACTACAACATTGAGCGCCGACCATGAAGCGGTACGAGGGCTAAAATGGGGCAATTTGTCGTCAAGTTCGCCTTGCATCACAGAGCGTTTTACGGTGTTTTGAGCGCGAACTTCGAGGGTGTTCCTCGTCGATTCCTTCGAACCTGACGCAAGGCCTTCCCACCCTATGACCGATTCTTCCGACGACCGCCCCAATCGCTATACCTACCGCGACGCTGGGGTCGATATTGATGCAGGCAATGCCTTGGTCAAGGCCATTGCCCCTCTGGCGCGGGCCACAGCTCGCGCAGGTGCAGATGCGAGCCTTGGTGGCTTTGGCGGGTTCTTTGACCCCAAAGCGGCGGGTTTCAAGGACCCGCTTCTGGTTGCCGCAAATGATGGGGTGGGCACAAAGCTTAAGATTGCCATCGAAACGGGCAAACATGACACAGTGGGCATTGACCTGGTGGCCATGTGCGTGAATGACCTCATTGTTCAAGGTGCTGAACCCCTATTTTTTCTCGACTATTTCGCGACCGGCAAATTGGAGCTTGATGAGGCAGAAGCCGTCATTGCCGGGATTGCCAAAGGCTGCGAGATGGCAGGTGCTGCCCTCATCGGTGGCGAAACAGCTGAGATGCCGGGCATGTATGCTGCAGGCGATTATGACCTTGCTGGTTTCTCCGTCGGCGCTGTGGAACGCGACGCTGTATTGCCCCGGTCTGATGTTGGGCCTGGCGATGTGCTTCTGGGACTTGCCTCAAGTGGTGTGCATTCCAATGGCTTCTCTCTCGTGCGGCGTCTGTTGAGCGATCACAAAATCGGATTTAATGCGCCCTTTCCCCCATCGGCCCAGAGTGGTGCTGGTGAAACGGTCGGCGACGTTCTTCTCACGCCGACGCGCATCTACGTCAAACAGTTGCTCGCCGCCATGAAGGCGACGGACGGGATCAAGGCGCTGGTTCACATCACCGGTGGTGGGTTTACGGAAAATGTTCCCCGCGTGCTGCCTGACAATATTGCGGCTGACATTGATGGCGCCAGCTGGTCACAACCGCCCATATTCAAATGGCTCGCTGAGCTTGGCGGCATCGACAATGCGGAGATGGGCCGGACCTTTAACTGCGGCATCGGCATGGTGGTTGTTGTGGATGCAGCGAGTACAGACGCCGTCACGGCAGCGCTTGAAGCAGAAGGCGAAAGCGTCGCTCGGATCGGCACATTGCGTGCGGGTGAAACCGGTGAAGTTATGATCAATGGCCAGCTGGGATCGGCTACATGAAGCTTGGCATTCTCTTTTCTGGTCGCGGTACAAATCTCGGTGCACTGATCAACGCCTGCAAGCAAGAGCAATATCCGGCAGAGATCGCCATCGCGATTTCGAATAATCCGAATGCCGAAGGCATTGCCATCGCGGAGGCGGCTGGTATTCCGGTGCAGGTGATCAATCACAAAGAGTTTGAGGATCGCGACACATTTGATGCAGCCCTTGATTCCACACTGAAAGAAGCGGGTGTAGAGCTGGTCTGCAATGCCGGCTTTATGCGCATTCTCACCAGTGGCTTCGTCAAAAACTGGCACAATCGGCAGCTGAACATCCACCCGTCACTGCTGCCCGCCTTCAAGGGCCTGCATGTCCATGATCGGGTTATGGAATCAGGTGTGCGTTTGACCGGAGCCACCGTCCATTTTGTGCGCGATGAAATGGATGAAGGGCCGATTGTGGCGCAGGTTGCGGTCCCTGTAGACCCCGATGACACTGTCGAAACGCTGACGGCGCGCGTGCTGGAAGCTGAACATCAAATTTACCCGATGGCGGTTCGTCTTGTCGCGGAAGGCAAAGCCCGCGTTCAAGGCGAGCGTGTGACCATTCAAGGCATGTCAGAATCAAAAACGGGCCCACTCTACGTTCCAGCGCTCAGCTGAGCGCCGGACCTAGCAGGCCCGCTTCTGAGTCTCATGAGAATTATTGGAGCCCGGTTTCAATCGATTGCGAAACCGAGCTTTAGCCGAATTTTCTCATCGCATTTCCGAACCACAAAAGTCTGCAACTTTTGTTGGAAATGCTCTTAGCCAACCAGCTCAGCGTCTGTGAAGAAGAATTTGATTTCTTCAGCAGCTGTTTCTGGCGCGTCTGAACCATGGACAGAGTTTGCTTCGATGGACTCAGCGAAGTCTTTACGGATTGTGCCATCCGCCGCATCGGCTGGGTTGGTTGCGCCCATTACTTCCCGGTTCTTGGCAATGGCGTTTTCACCTTCCAGAACCTGAACGACAACAGGACCGGATGTCATGAATGCGACCAGGTCGTTAAAGAAGGGGCGCTCTTTGTGCACACCGTAGAAGCCTTCAGCCTGCTCCTTGGTCATGTGGATGCGCTTGGATGCCACAACACGCAGTCCGTTTTCTTCGAAACGGGCGATGATCTGGCCTGTCAGGTTACGGCGGGTCGCATCAGGCTTAATGATAGAGAAAGTGCGTTCGAGAGCCATTTGGCATTCCTTAGTTTCACCTAGAGCCGTTCACGCCTCAAATAGTATCGCGAAGCTGCTCAGGTCATTGTCACTGCGCGTTTCCGGACGGATAACCGGCCTCCACTTATCCTGGAAACGCTTGATATGTCGGTAAGGACCGGATTGCGCCCGCATTGGGCTGGAATTTGCGCGGGTTATAGCGGGGCTTGGTGGCATCGGCAACCGGCGCGTGCTAGATCGATGCTCGAACAAGATCTAAATGGCCCAATTGCCCTCATTGCCCCAGTTACCTTGGCCCCATGTTGCACATTAACGACATTACCTACCGGATAGATGGACGCCTGCTGATCAATCATGCAACGGCGGCGATCCCGGCTGGCCACAAGGTGGGTCTTGTGGGCCGGAATGGGTCCGGGAAATCGACCCTTCTGAAGCTCATTACCAAGCAGCTTGAGCCTGAAACGGGCAGCATCTCGCTCCCAAAACGCTCTGTTATTGGCGGCGTTGCTCAAGAAGCACCAGCGGGCCCCACCAGCCTCATCGACACGGTCCTTGCCGCCAACACGGAGCGCTCCTCCCTGCTAGAGGAAGCGGAAACGGCAACCGACCCCCACCGGATTGCCGAAATCCAAACCCGCCTCGCTGATATGAATGCCCATGCGGCCCCCGCACGGGCCGCGACTATTCTCGCGGGCCTCGGCTTTGACGAAGAAACCCAAGCACGTCCCTGCTCCGATTTTTCTGGCGGCTGGCGGATGCGCGTTGCCCTCGCGGCGGTTCTCTTTGCTGAGCCGGACCTCCTGCTTCTCGACGAGCCGACCAACTATCTCGACCTGGAAGGCGCCATCTGGCTTGAAAATTACCTCAAGACCTATCCTTACTCCGTCATCATTGTGAGCCATGACCGTGATCTCCTGAACCGCTCTGTTCAGGGCATCCTCCATCTCGACCAGATGAAGCTTACCTATTATCAGGGTGGCTATGACCGGTTCGAGCGGACCCGTCGTGAGAAGCAAGCCCTGCAGATGGCGATGAAGAACAAGCAGGAAGACGCCAAGCGGCACATGGAGAAGTTCGTGGAGCGCTTCCGCTACAAGGCCAGTAAAGCGCGGCAGGCTCAAAGCCGTCTGAAGGCGCTGTCCAAGCTTGAGCCGATCCCGGATATTGTGGCGGACCGGATGCTGCCCTTTCATTTTCCCAATGCTGAAACGCCGCTCGCCTCTCCCATCGCACGGCTGGAAAGGGCCTCAGTTGGGTATGAGGAAGGAGCACCTGTTTTATCCGGTATGGACTTGCGCATTGATCAAGATGACCGAATCGCCCTTTTGGGCGCCAATGGCAATGGCAAGTCGACCTTTGCCAAACTCCTGTCCAGCAAACTCGCGACCCAGACTGGCCATTTCTATAAATCCAAGAAGCTGCGCGTTGCCTACTTCGCTCAGCATCAGCTTGATGAACTGCACGCGGATTGGAGCGCCTACGATCATTTCCGCGAGCTGATGCCCGACGCCACCCAGGCGCAGGTGCGTGCGCGTACCGGCGCAGCCGGTTTCGGCGCAGATAAGGCAGATACGAAAGCAGGCAATCTGTCAGGCGGAGAGAAAGCTCGACTGCTCTTTTCTCTGGCAACCTTCCACAAGCCGCACCTCATGATCCTTGATGAACCAACGAACCATTTGGACATTCAGGCGCGTGAAGCGCTGGTGATGGCGCTGAACGAGTTTGAAGGGGCTGTGATCCTGATCAGTCATGATCGCCATCTGATTGAGATGACGGCGGACCGATTGTGGTTGATCGCTGATGGCAGTGTCTCCCGGTGGGACGGTGATCTTGCCGACTACCAAAAATGGTTGCTTGACCCCGCGCGGCGCAATGGACCTCTCTCCCACGTTGAAGGCGATGAAGAATCCGATGCGCCCGATCCGGAGGCCACCCGCAAACAACAACGCCAGGATGCCGCCAAAGCCCGCGCCTCCATCGCGCCTTTGAAGAAGGACATCGAAGAAGCAACGGCTGCGATTGAGAAGGCCCGCACCTTTATCGAGAAGGTCGACGCACGGCTCGCCAATGGTGGGCTCTACCGAACGGATCCCGACAGAGCTGCCGAGCTTGTGCGTGGACGTGGAGCCGCGCAGAAGTCCCTCGACAAGGCAGAGGATCGCTGGCTCCGGGCCTCCGAGGCTTATGAGCAAGCCAAAGACGCAATTGCCAAAGGCGACGACGCGAAATCGAAGACCTATTCGAACTGATCCCCGAGAACGCCCGCAGCGATCTGGCTGGCGGTACGCCCTGCGTCGTGCCCAACAATGATGGCGAGTTCTGGGTTTTCTGCTTCCAATTGTTTCAGCTCCGCCACCTGCGCATGGGTGCGTGCGCGGTCTTCACCAAGGAAGCCGTAGCTCACAAGATTGGGGCGCGTTCGGACTTGATCGATCCCGGCATAGTTCCACGCAACATCTCCAATGAAGAAATATTCCTGCCCATCATTGCGGCGAACATACACAATCTGACTGCCAGGGGTGTGGCCCGCGGCTTCGATCAACACGATGCCAGGAGCCAAAGCCATCATGCCGTCATAGGTTAGCGGTTCATAATCATCAAGCGCGCCTTCTGGAAAATGCACGTCGCCCCATTTTTCAGGATAAGCGAGTTGTAGGTCTGTCAAACGGACCCGATCCAGCAAAGCAATCGCATCTGGATGCGCCACAGCGCCCCCCACATGGTCATAATGTTCGTGTGTAAAAACGATCTGCTTTGCATTGCTCAATGCGCTCATCAACCGAGCATAGGAGTCATCATCGAAGAAAGCAGCGCCTCCCCCAATTGCGGCCTGGTCTTTATTCATAGCAGCATCGATCATGACGTGCCCATCTGGATAGACGACCTGATAGGCATAGATTGGCAATTGATGCGGCGCCCAACTCCACCCGGTGATCACTGCGGCACCAGGAAACTCGATCCCTACCGGCGCTTCCGTATTCACTTTTGAGGGAAGCGGCCCCTCAATACTGGTGCTAAGTGTGCGAACCTTGTCCAGATCAATTGAGTAGAGAGACTCATCGACATCACTCATCTGCAGCAGTGCGATATAGTATCCAAGACCACCGAGAACCAAAATGGCCAGAACGACCGCGCCAAGCTTTTTCATGTTTTTATCCTACCCATTGTGCCTTCCGCTCAGGCCTTTTTCTCCCAACCGCCAGCATCGGTTTGCTGCCAGTAGGTCACGTCATGATTGCCCTCGCTGAGGATTTTCCAGTGGCCGCGCGCTGCGCCCACAGCCTCATCATCCCGGCCATCAAACATAAGGACACATCGTTCATAAGATTCGATCTCACCCGGCACTGCCCCGTCAACCAAAAACAGAACAGCTGCCCCGTTCGGGTTCACGCTCTCCGCCGTCAGCGCCACAGGCTGCTTCGCCAAAAGTCCGTCTTCCTCAGTGCCGTGCGGCAGGAATGCATCATCGCTGTAGGTCCATAAGGACCCATTCAGAGCGTTAAGGCGCTCGGGATTGCCCACCTGAACCACGGCCTTCCAGCCGCGCTCCAAGCTCCGCTCCAAGAGCGACGGCAGCACCTGCTCAAGCGGTGTGTGCTGCAGGTGATAAAAAAGAACCTCGGTCAATTTTCGTAATGGTCTGCGACCAGCTTGTTCAGCAACCGCACGCCATAGCCAGACCCCCAGCTTGTGTTGATCGCGCTTGCGGGTGAATTCATCGCCGTGCCTGCAATATCGATATGCGCCCATGGGCGGCCGTCGACAAAGCGCTGCAGGAACTGGGCTGCCGTAATAGAACCTCCGTAACGGCTCCCCACATTTTTCATGTCTGCGAATTTGGAATTGATCATCTTGTCATAGGGTTCGCCCATGGGAAGGCGCCAGACCTTCTCATTGACCGACAGGCCTGATGTTGTGAGTTGTTCGCTCAGATCATCATTGTTGGAGAAGAGACCGGCATATTCCTGTCCCAGAGCTACCATAATGGCGCCAGTCAGTGTGGCCAGGTCGATCATGAATTTCGGATCGAATTTGTCCTGTGTATACCAAAGTGCGTCCGCCAGCACGAGACGCCCCTCTGCGTCGGTGTTGATCACTTCAATGGTCTGGCCATCCGCGGCTGTCACAATGTCACCGGGGCGCTGCGCACCAGCATCTGGCATGTTTTCAACCAGGCCGATTACGCCAACAGCATTTACAGGTGCTTTCCGTGCCGCCAAGGCATGCATGAGACCGGTCACACAGGCGGCTCCGCCCATATCGCCTTTCATATCTTCCATGCCAGCGCCGGGCTTCAGCGAGATGCCACCTGTGTCAAAGCAAACGCCCTTGCCGACAAATGCGACTGGCGCGTCACCTTTTTCGCCGCCCATCCATTCCATGGTGACGAGCTGGCTCTCACGAACAGAGCCCTGCCCAACACCGAGCAGCGCACCCATGCCAAGCTTCTGCATGGTTTTTTCGCCGAGCACTTCAACTTTCACGCCAAGCTTAACGAGTTCTTTTGCACGGCCAGCAAACTCAGTTGGGAAGAGAATGTTGGCCGGCTCGTTGACGAGGTCCCGTGCGAGACAAACGCCGTCCGCGATCTTGCCCAGAGGCGAGAAATGGCGGCGAGCCTGCGTCGTGACCCCAGACATAACGGTTACTTTGCCAAGTTTGGTTTTGGAGGGTGCAGGCCGCTTTTTCTTGGTTTGGTATTTATCGAATTTGTAGCCGCGCAACTTCGCTCCGAATCCCAGATGCGCAGCCGCTTCTTCTTCGCTAACTGCAGAGCCTTTAACCAAGTCGACTGCAACAGCGACGGATTTGTCGGCTGTCTTATCCAAATGACCTACAAGTGAGCCGCCCAGCGTTTCATAAATTGAGGTTGTGAGCGTCTCTGGTTTGCCAAGCCCGACCAACACCACACGAGCGGCCGACAGACCTTTGGGCGACAATAGGTCAATCATCTGACCCTTGGCCCCCTTGAACTCAGCGCCTTTCATCGCGCGCTTTAGGGCTCCACCTGTCTTTTTGTCGATTTCCGCCGCGCGGCCGCTCAGGGGCTTGCCTTCGGCTGCAAACACGGCCACTGCTCCGGTTTTGGGCAAGGAAAAATCGGCAAAAGTCACATTCATGGATCGTGTCCCCTATATTTTCGCTTTTCTTCACGTCATTTCTGGGTTTTCTGGCTGAATCTTGCTGAATTCTGCGGCTTCCCAGAAAGGTTAAAATGGATTAACCATTCATTCTTAACATGCAAGCTATCCTAGAGTGAATTCGGGGCCTAGCGCCTTTTCGCATCGCAGCTTTTAAGACTTAAGGACGACACGCGGATGATGAGCGGCTTCACCCGCTATATACTTTGGCAAGCGACAGGGCCGCTATTACTAGCAACCCTCGCGCTCACGGGGATTATCTGGCTCACCCAGGCTCTGCGTCTGCTGGATGTGATCATCGCCCAGGGACAGGGTGCTGGGACCTATTTTTTCCTGACACTTCTTTCTATTCCCAGCGTGTTAACCCTGGTGCTGCCTATTTCGCTCTTCATTGGGGTGCTTTATTCTTTGCATCGGCTCTATTCAGACAGCGAGCTGGTCGTCATGTTCTCCGCCGGCGTCAGCCGCTGGGATGTGGCGAAACCACTTCTGATGCTCACCGGCATCGTCAGCGTGGTAATCCTTAGCCTCAGCGTGTACCTCGCTCCGGCGGGCCTTAGAGAAGTCAAAAAGCGTCTCTATGAGATCCGTGCAGATTTTGCGTCCGCGATGATCAGAGAAGGTGCGTTCAACAACCCAATTAATGGGCTCACCGTCTATGTCCGCAATAGAAAGCTGGATGGAACAATTGAAGGCATTCTGGTTCACGACAATCGGGACCCCATCGAGCCTGTTACATATATGGCGGAAACCGGGAATCTGGTTTTCTCTAACACTGGCCCACGTTTGGTGATGTTTAATGGAAACATTCAGCGTGCAAGCAAAGAAGATGGAGCAACGACCCTCAGTCTGCTCTATTTCGACAAATACACCTACGATCTCAGCCAATTCGCATCTGGTGGCTCCACTCAATATTATGAAGGCCGAGAACGCTATTTGACAGACCTTTTGTGGCCGGACCCTGACGATGTTTACGCGGCCAACTACCGACCCCGCCTCCTTGCTGAGGCCCATGACCGCCTTGCAGGCATTCTCTACCCTTTCATGCTGACTTTTATTGCCCTCGCGAGCCTCATTTCCGCTGAATTCAACCGGCGCGGATATGCCTTCCGACTAGGTGTCGCTGGCGTACTTGCCCTTGGTGCACGCCTTGTTTCACTCGTCCTGTTCAGCACCACGGTGACTTACAGCGAAGTGGCTCTTGTTATGTATCTGTTCCCCCTAACGATATGTTTTGTGGCAGCTGCATCAATTTCCGGCCTTCGAGTCGGCCGACTGTTTGCTCCAGTGCGAGCACTGATCTCGTCTCGGTCCAAACCTGTTATCCATAGCGAGGGAGCCTGAATTTCATGCATGTCTCCTGGACATTCTCTCGTTATTTCAGTCGCCAGTTTCTTTATGCCGTGGGTGTCGCTTTTCTTGCCAGCCTCGCAATCATTTTTCTTGCCGACTTTGTTGAACTGCTTCGGCGAACCTCTACCAAAGAGGAGGTAAGCATTGGCATCGTTCTGTCGATGGCACTTTTGCGTCTGCCAAGTCTTGGTTGGGAAGTCATGCCGTTTGCCGTGCTAATTGGTGGCATGGCTTCGCTGCTCCGGCTCAATCGTAGTCAGGAGTTGGTGGTTGCACGCGCTGCGGGGGTGTCTGTCTGGCAATTTCTTATGCCTGCCGTTTTCGTTGCCTTCTTTATCGGCGTGATCGCTGTGACCGTCTATAACCCGGTTGCCGCAACACTGGTTTCTCAATTTGGGCAGTTGGAGACCAAGTACATCAAGGGACGCGCGAGCCTGTTATCGGTGGCTCAAACTGGTTTTTGGCTTCGAGAGTCAGGTGAAAACGGCAAATCCGTCGTGCATGCGTTACGCGGCAGCAGTACCGACGGAATAGAGTTGCAGGACGTCATCATCTTCCGCTACACAGACGATAATGTGTTTGCCGGACGTCTGGATGCGTCAAGCGCGGTCCTGCGCCCGGGTTACTGGCAGTTGCAAGATGTATGGTTGGCAGAGCCATCCGGCCAGCCTAAGTTTTATGAAACCTTTCAGCTGGCGACTGAGCTTCAACCAGAACGTGTGCACGAAAGCTTCAACAGACCAGAAACCATTTCTTTCTGGGACCTTCCGCAGTTTATCGACCTTGCTGAGGAGGCGGGCTTTTCGGCACGGCAGCATCGCATCTATTTTCACTCCCTGCTCGCAAGTCCGATTTTGTTCGCCACAATGGTTCTGGTCGCCGCCACTTTTTCCATGCGCATTTCGCGCCTTGGCGGCGTGGGTCAACTTATCGTCGCCGCCATTTTTGCTGGTTTCATGCTCTTTTTTCTCACCCGGCTTTCTCTTGCGTTCGGCAGCTCAGGTATCATTCCCCCAATACTAGCTGCCTGGGCCCCTGCACTTATCGCTATGCTTCTTGGCCTTTCGGCTCTTTTCCACCTGGAAGACGGCTGAATCGTCAGAAAAAGACCAAAAGGACTGGAGAAGGTCTGCAAGAGAATCTGATTGTCTGGTAGACAAGGGGAGATTGTATGGGTTGGGGGATGTGTGCGTTGGGACGAGCGGGGATGAATGTTTTGAGGTGGCTGCACTTCTTTAGAGCCAGACCTTGCGCATGGTTTTTTGCAACTATCCTACTGGTCTTTTCCAACGGTGTTTCCGCGGCGGAAATTGAACCAGGCGGCGACGTCCTGATGCAGGCTGATGAGCTGTCTTATGATCAGGAAACCCAAACAGTCACAGCGACCGGTAATGTTGAGGTCGCCTATGGCGACCGCATTATGACAGCTGACAAAATGACCTACAACGAAGCAACGGGGGTCGTCGTCGCCACTGGTAATGTTGTCCTACTGGAGCCGAGCGGCGATGTGATTTTTGCGGAGCGGGCGGAACTTTCTGATGAGTTGCGCGAGGGCGTGGTCGATACATTACAGGTTTTGTTGGCGGATAGATCGCGGCTTGCCGGTAACGAAGCCCAACGGCGCAATGGCAATGTGACGTCTGTCTACAAAGGGGTTTTCAGTCCCTGCGAAGTCTGTGCTGAAGAAGGAAAGAGAACACCTCTCTGGCAGATCAAAGCTTTCCGTGTGATCCACAATCAGGAAGAACAGAGGATCATTTACGAAGACGCTTTCTTTGAACTCTTTGGTATTCCAATTGCCTATGTGCCGTTCTTTTCGCACCCAGACCCGACAGTAGAACGCCAGTCCGGTTTTCTCGCCCCATCTTTCGGAACCTCCAGTACTTTAGGAACTTTTTTGCAGGTTCCCTATTATTGGGTCATATCAGACTATATCGACGCGACCATAGCGCCGAAATATTTCAGCAAAGCAGGGGTGTTGTTTGAAGCTGAATATAGGCAAGCGTTCGAAAGCGGTGCATTTGAGGCGGACGTCGCTGCCATCTGGCCAAACAGCGAAGAAATACTAGGAACTCCGGCAGATGAGAATTTCCGCGGCAGTCTGTTTGCCAACGGTCAGTTCAAAATCGATAACCAATGGAGCTGGGGGTTCGAGACTGAGCTGACAACGGACGACACGTTTCTTCGCCGCTTTGATCTTGCATATGACACGGACCTGACCAGCACGGTCTATGTCAAAGCGGAAAACGGGCGCAACCTGTTTACCGCAGAAAGTTTCTACTTTCAGGGTCTTCGCGCGTCTGACAATGCACGACAGACGCCCATCATTGCGCCGTTAATAAACTATTACCACGAGTTCGATGGCGACATCTTGGGCGGCACAGCAACTCTGGATGTCAACGCATTGGTGCTGAACAGGAACGAAGGTGCTGACTCTCGTCGCTTGTCGATGGACCTTGGATGGGACACAGAGACCATCACGTCAACAGGCGAAGTCTATTCCCTCTTCGCCAATATGCGTGGCGACATCTATCAAACAGACAATGTCGTATTGGATAGCGGACAAATCTCCACGCCCACGACCATTGCGCGGGCCCTCCCAACCCTTGGAGCAGAATGGCGATGGCCGCTGGTGCGAAGTGCAGGCACCACACGACAGGTGGTCGAACCTATCGCGCAACTGATCTATGCGCCAAACACGGGTGATCGCGACGACATTCCTGACGAAGACTCGCTCAGCTTTGAATTTGATACGTCAAATCTTTTCGACGCCAGCCGGTTTGCCGGACTAGACAGATGGGAAGGCGGGCCTCGCGCCAATGTTGGAATACGTGCCTCAATTTACGGCGAGGATGGCGGAGCAGCCACTTTGGAATTCGGACAAACCTTCAGGCTTCGGGAAAACAAGACGTTTGACGCGGCCTCAGGGTTGAGAAATCAGGAATCGGACTATGTAGGGCGCATCTCCATAGTGCCCTCAGAATACCTGTCGATTGATCATCGGTTCCGGCTGGACGAGGATGATTTCACCTTCCGGCGTAATGAGGTTGATGCGACAGGGCGTTGGGGACCCTTTTCGGGGACTTTAGGATATGCATTCTTCGATCAGAGCCTGTCTTCCGCCCTCGGCGAACGCGAGGAATTCACCGGAAGTGCGGCCTACAGGTTGACCGATTATTGGACGGTCAATGCCGCGACCAGAAGAGATATTCAAGGCCGTCAAACGCTCAGCAACTCGCTCAGCATTGGGTATGCAGATGAATGTATGACTGTTGGGCTTGGGTTTTCGCAGACATTTACACGTGATAGAGACATTGAGCCCGCAAATACGGTTATTTTCTCCATCGTCCTCAAGAATCTGGGCGGGACGCAATTCTCTAACGCGTTGGGCTCAGGTTCGGGCAGCTAATCTGTCTAACAAGTTGATTCAGCGGACAAAAATTGTATGGTGTGACCACTGCTTTGCGGCTCTCAATGCCGCATGTTTGAGCCAATTTCCCTAGTTGAGAATTTAATGACCCAAGTGTCCCTGCGTACAGATCTGTTGACTACAAAAAAATTGATCTCAGCTCTTTGTCAATTGCTGGTCACCGTTGGTTTTGTTTACTCGATGACGGTTCTGCCAACACGCGCTGCCGGTGAAGTACTCGGCATAGCTGCCATCGTAAACGACGCCGTGATCTCAAAATATGACCTCGACCAACGTGTCCGTCTTGTTGTCGCCACATCAGGCATTCAGCCGACGCGGGAAAACATCGAACGCATTCGTGAGCAGGTTCTTCGGTCGCTCGTAGACGAGAAGCTCCAACTGCAGGAAGCCGCGCGTCTTGAATTAGAGATTGAAGACGAGGAAGTTGACCAATCGATTACTGGCATTGCCCAACGCGCCGGCATGTCGTCCGAGGAAATCGTCGAATATCTCGACGAAAACGGCGTTAACGAAGCCGCACTCAGAACACAAATCACGGCAGATGTCGCATGGAACCGCGTTATCAGCGCCCGCTTTGCGCCTCTGGTGCAGATAGGCGACGACGAAATTGACGAAACGCTTGCCCGCATTAACAACGACGCCAGCCAAGTTCAATTCCAGCTCGCAGAGATTTATCTGAGCTTCGATAACCCCAGCCAGGAACGTGAAATGGCGCAAGGCGCCCAACGGCTGGTCGAACAGTTACGAGCCGGTGCCCCCTTTCCCAATGTAGCTCAACAATTCAGCCAAGCAGCCTCTGCTGCCATTGGCGGCGATATTGGATGGGTGTCGGAAAGCCAGTTGGCGCCGCAAATAGCTGAAGCGGTCTCACGCATGGATGTCGGCGCCGTCTCCAGCCCCATCAGGTCTCTGAATGGCTTCTACATCATGCAGTTGCGCTCAAAACGACAAGGGTTGGGGCCGAACCCGCTGGAAACCCGATTCCAGGTCATGCAAGTGATATTTTCTTTGGCTGAAGATGCACCAGAACGCGCGCTACAGGCACGTGTTGCCCAAGCCAACAAGTTCCGGTCTGATTTCCGGACGTGTGCGTCCGCACCAGAGCAAATCTCGGCGTACCCGGGCGCACGCATCAGCCAACCCTCATCCGTGACGGCCGCGCAGCTCCGCAACCCCATCCGCGATCAGATGCTCGAAACAGAGGCAGGCACTGTGGTGCCTATCGGTCGAACGGAACGTGGCATCGAGGCATTGATTGTTTGCGACCGTAAAGATGATGTCGGCAACCAGCCAACACGAGATTCCATTGAAAACACGCTCTTCAATCAGGAAGTCTCCATGATGGCGCGGCGGCACCTGCGCGACCTACGACGTGACGCTGTTATCGAATACCGGTAACCCCCCATCTATCCTTTTGGGGCCCAGCCTTTGGGAGGGCCGATGATGTCTTTCGATGATGCCGGCTCCGTTGGCCCACTCGCGGTCACTATGGGGGACCCTGCTGGCATTGGTGGCGATATCCTTCTGGCTGCCTGGACGCAACGGCGCGAAGCAACCCTACCGCCTTTCTTTGCAATTGATGCTCCAGAACGGCTCAGTGCTCTCGCCGATCTCCTGGGCCTTGATATCCCTATTCGAACGATCTCGTCGCCTGATGAAACAAAGAGCGTGTTTCCAGATGCGTTACCGGTTCTCCCCCAACCTCTTGTTATCCCGGCCGAGCCAGGCAGCCTCGATGGGCGGAACGCACCAAGTGTGATTGCATCGCTCAAGAGGGCCTTGGCCTACACGCTGAGCGGCGACGCAGCGGGCATTGTGACCAATCCCATCCACAAACAGATGCTCTACTCAGAAGGATTTGAGCACCCGGGACACACCGAATTTCTGGCAGAGGCGACTGGCGGCACTCCGGTAATGATGCTCTCTTGTCCCGGCCTCAGGGTCGTGCCAGTGACGATCCATATTCCCCTGGCCGATGTTCCAGATCAGCTGACCAGCGAGCTTATCGTTTCGAGGGGACGCACACTGGCCGCCGCGCTGGAACATGATTTTGGATTGGCTCACCCCCGCATTGCGGTCGCAGCGCTTAATCCCCACGCTGGTGAAAATGGAGCCCTTGGTCTGGAAGAGGAGCAGATCATTGCACCGGCTGTGCAGATGCTTCGTGATGTTGGCATCAATGCGACTGGACCTTTCCCGGCAGATACGATGTTTCATGCGGAAGCCCGGCGCGGGTATGATGCGGTACTCGCCATGTATCACGATCAGGCTCTTATTCCGCTTAAAACCATTGATTTCGACAATGGGGTCAACACGACCCTGGGGCTGCCTATTGTGCGCACGTCGCCGGATCACGGGACAGCTTGCGACATTGCAGGGACCGGCAAGGCTAACCCCAACAGTTTTATCGCGGCGCTGCGCCAAGCGAGCGCCATCGCTGCGCACCGTGCGATTGCCCCATGAGCGACGCCGATGGTCTTCCACCCCTGCGCGACGTCCTGGCGACGCATGGATTGAACGCCAAGAAATCCTTAGGTCAGAACTTCTTATTGGACCTCAACCTGACGGCGCGGATCGCTCGGACGGCTGGTCCTCTTGAAGATGTCACCGTGCTGGAAATCGGACCTGGCCCCGGCGGCCTAACGCGTGCCCTCCTGTCCGAAGGTGCTGGCAAGGTTGTGGCGATTGAGCGCGATGAACGCTGCCTGTCGGCTTTGCAAGAGATCACAGACGCCTATCTTGGAGGTCTTACAATTGTTGAGGGGGATGCTCTCCAGCTTGATCATAAGAGCCTTGTCTCTGGGCCCGTCAGGGTCGTTGCCAACCTGCCCTATAATATAGCAACGCCCTTGCTCACCGGATGGCTGGAGACGGAGCCCTGGCCGCCCTGGTTCAAAAGCCTGACCTTGATGTTCCAGAAAGAGGTCGCTGAACGGATCGTGGCGCAGCCAGGGAGCAAGGCCTATGGACGGCTCTCCATCCTGGCGCAGTGGCGGTGTACTGCCCAGAAAATGTTCGATGTTGACCGCATGGCCTTTACGCCGCCGCCCAAGGTTACGTCCTCCATTGTCCATCTGGAACCTCGAGATCAGCCACTAGCAGAAGCTGAGATTGGCGATCTGCAACGGGTTGTCAAAGCCGCCTTCGGCCAGCGACGGAAGATGGTGCGGGCGAGCCTTAAGGCGCTGGCCGTTGATCCCTTGGCACTTTGCGAGCGTGCCGGTGTCGAATCGTCTGCCCGCGCTGAAAGGCTCTCCATTGAGGAGTTTTCAGCTCTTGCCCGTGCCTACTCTACCCTGAAACAGAGTTGAGCCGACCCTCTCCCCGTGCCACATTGCGCCCCAACAAATATGGGCAATCAAGCCAAACAGGGAACGCGTCATGAAATCTGAAGCCATTGTTGAATATGGAGCCCCTCTGCAGTCCGTTGAGAGCGAACTGCCCATGCCTGAAGGCTCACAAGTCCTTCTCAAAGTTACCCATTGCGGTGTTTGTCATTCAGACGTTCACCTGCATGACGGGCATTTCGACATGGGCGGTGGCAATAAGCTCGATGTTCGCGGCGGACGGAAACTCCCCTTCACGCTCGGTCACGAGATTGAAGGCGAGGTGATCGCTGTTGGCCCCGACGCTGAAGGTGTTGCGGTTGGCGACCAGCGCGTCGCCTATCCATGGATTGGCTGCGGTGACTGCCCCACCTGCCGACGCGGTGAAGAGCACCTTTGCAACAAGCCGCAAAACCTCGGCATTCAGGTCGCTGGTGGATATTCCACTCATGCCCTCGTGCCTCACCCGCGTTACCTGCTGGACTATGCCGGCGTTTCCAAAGGCCTCGCAGCAACATATATGTGCTCTGGCCTCACCGCTTACTCTGCGATGAAAAAGCTCGGCGACATCAGCCCTGAAGAGCGGGTTGCCGTTGTTGGTCTCGGCGGTGTTGGCATGATGGGTCTGCAATTCGCCAAGACACTCTTTGACGCAGCACCAATCGGCGCAGATGTTGATGAGAACAAGCTGCAGGCGGCCATGGGTTCTGGTGCACACGCTGTCTACAACCCAAAAGATGATGACGCGATCAAAAAGGTGCTGGCGGATACCAATGGCGGCGTCCCTGCCGCGGTTGATTTTGTAGGTTCTGAGTCGTCGTTGCAGTTTGCCTCATCGATTGTCCGCAAAGGTGGCCAGGTGATCGTTGTTGGTCTCTTTGGCGGTGGCTTCTCCATGCCGATCCCGATGTTCCCTATGCGGGCGATCAGTATTGGCGGTTCCTATGTCGGGTCGCTTCAGGAAACCATCGACATGATGGACCTGGTCAAAGCTGGTGAAATCGATCCAATCCCCGTTGAAGAACGTCCGCTCAACCAGGCGACCAAATCGCTGGATGATCTGCGTACAGGTGGCGTCATGGGGCGGGTTGTTCTGAAACCTTAAGCAATAACGCCCGGTTTTAACTCTCGCTGAAACCGGGCCATCGTTTCTTTTCTCGTCGCGTTTCCGGACAAAAAAAACCGCAAGCGCACTTTTCTTGGAAACGCTATTCATGATCCGTATTTGGGGACGCGCCAGCGCTTTCAATCTTCAAAAGGCCTATTGGGCTTTGTTGGAGACGGGTCAATCGCATGAACGAATTGATGCGGGCGGTGATTTTGGAGGCCTTGATAGCCCCGACTTCCTCGCCCGCAATCCCAATGGGCGTATCCCTGTCATTGATGATGACGGGTTCGTGCTTTGGGAAAGCCAGGCCATAGTCCGCTATCTGGCGGAGCAATACGCTCCCACGCTTATCCCAGATGATGTCCAGGACCGTGCGCTTGCCGCGCAATGGATGGATTGGGCGCAGACGATCCTTCTTCCCGCAGCACTCGATCTTTTTTGGGCGGGCGTTCGGATGCCCAAAGAAAAACAAAGCGCGGCGTTTGTGGATCGCGCGTTGAAGAGAACCATCGCGGCGCTCACCCTGTTGGACAAAGAACTTTCGACCCATGACCATCTCGTCGGTGACAGCTTCACTCTGGCAGATATTCCGGCAGGAACCTGTCTTTTTCGCTTCTTCGAAATGAAAGATATTGAGCGGCCTGACCTGCCTCATGTGTCTGCCTGGTACGAGCTATTGAAAGACCGCCCCGCATACCAGCAGGCTGTCATGGTGCCGTTTGATGAGCTGGTCGGCAAAGAGAGCTTCTGAAAAAACCTCTCTCCTAAGCTCTACCAACCTGGTTCGAGACGGGCCTTTCGCCTGCGCTCATGCCCTCCTCACCATGAGGGTGCAGACAGAACCTCACCCTGAGGAGGACCGTAGATCCGTCTCGAAGGGCGTGCCTCTCAAACTAATCTTGGTTTAAAGCGCCCGCTGCAGCTGCTGCACAAAGGTGCGAAGGCCCACCCGGCGCTCCCGGCGTACTCGTTCGGCCACTAGAATGGCCGTCAGTTCCTTCAGCGCTTTTTCTACGTCATCATTGACGATGATGTAGTCATATTCCGCATAGTGGCTGATCTCATCAGACGCTTTCGCCATACGGCCTGCGACCACGTCTGGCGGATCCTGCGCGCGCGTGTTGAGACGTTTTTCCAACTCATGCCCACTCGGTGGCAGGATAAAGACTTTCACGAGATCGTTGGAGGCAGATTCTTCCAGCTGCTGCGTGCCCTGCCAGTCAATGTCGAACATGACATCGCGGCCAGCAGAGAGTGCCTCTTCGACAGGCCCTTTTGGTGTGCCGTAGTAATTATCGAAGACTTTGGCGTGTTCCAAAAACTCGCCCTTGTTGCGCATCACACCAAAATCCTCGGTGGTGAGGAAATGATAGTCCTTGCCCTCTTCCTCGCCCGGGCGCGGCTTACGGGTGGTGGCGGAAACAGACATGGTGATCTCGCCGTCACTCTCAAGCAGCCGCCGAGATAATGTGGTTTTCCCGGCCCCTGATGGTGAAGAGAGCACAAGCATCAATCCCCGGCGATGAATATCAATCTCGCTCATTCGACGTTTTGCACCTGTTCTTTCAATTGGTCGATCACGGCTTTGAGGTCGAGACCAATACGGGTGAGGTCATTGTCTGCGGCCTTTGCACAGAGCGTGTTGGCTTCCCGGTTAAACTCCTGGGTGAGAAAATCAAGTCGACGGCCTACCGGTTCGTCACTCACAGAGAGGTCGCGCGCCTGGGCCACATGGGCCGTCAGTCTGTCCAGTTCCTCCCGTACATCCGCCTTCGTTGCCAGCAGCGCTGCTTCTTGGGCTAGGCGATCCTCGGGCAATGCGGGTGAGGCATCCAGAAGTTCCGCGACTTGGGTCTTTAGTCGCTTGCGGAATGCCTCAGTGCCACCGGCTGTGGATTTGGCGGCTTCATTCGTCAGCGCTTCGATCCGGTCTATTTGACCCTTCACGATCTCATTAAGTTTCTCGCCTTCGTCCCGACGGGCCTTCGCCAATGAAGTTGCAACTTCAGCGAAAGACGATGTCAGCGCAGCACGCAGGGCTTTCTGGTCGGCTTCATCTTCCTCAATATCGGCTGTTTCGAGCACACCGCGGATAGAAAGCAAGCCGTCAGTGGTTGGCGGCGCTATTTCCGCGCCCTGCTCCGCTGCAGCCGCTGACACTGTCTTGCTTGCCAGCAAGACGTCACGCAGCATCGTGTCATTCACACGCACTGTCGTCTCTGCTGCTGACTTGTCCATCTGAAGGGCGGCCTGGCAATTGCCGCGTTTGATCGCTTTGCTGAGTTCGTCGCGCAAAGGAGATTCCAAATCTTCAAACCCGGAAGGCAGGCGAAAGCGGCAGTCGAGCCCTTTGCCATTCACGCTCCGGATCTCCCAATGCCATCGATAAGAGCCATGATTGCCCTCTGTGCGGGCAAAGCCGGTCATGCTCTTCAAGGCCATGGAAACATCCTCAGATTGGGAATCAACACGTGCGCGATATGCGCTTTGAGCAGTATAGCAATGCTCGGGCTCAATGGCCTCTACGTCTTCGAAAGCCTTTTCGAACCACAAAAGTCCCGCAACTTTTGTTGAAAATGCTTAGCGGCGAGAGCGCTCAATCCGGCGCCATTTGGCGACATTTCGGTTGTGTTCCGCGAGTGTCTTCGAAAACACATGGCCACCGGTTCCGTCCGCGACGAAATAAAGCTCATTTGTTGTTGGCGGGTTGAGCACCGCCGCAATGGATGCCTCGCCTGGGTTGGCAATTGGTGCCGGAGGCAGGCCATCAATCTGGTAGGTGTTGTAGGCGGTTTTTCGGTCGATTTCTGATCGGCGAATGGGACGCCCCAGGGGACCCTGACCATTCGTGATCCCATAGATAATCGTCGGATCAGACTGCAGGCGCATGCCGCGTCTCAGCCGATTGATGAAAACGGCCGCCACACGGGGCCGCTCTGCTGCAACACCAGTTTCTTTTTCGACAATGGAAGCTAAAACCACGGCTTCCTCAATTGAGGTAATGGGCAGATTTTCCGCCCGCTCATCCCAGAGACGCTCAACCACTTCAACATGAGCTGCTTCCATCTGAGTAACAATATCGGCGCGACTTGTGCCTCTGGTGAAGAGATAGGTTTCCGGCAGCAATGCGCCTTCTGCGGGGATGTCAGGCACTTTTCCAATGAGCACCGGGTCCGCAGCAATGATCTGCATCGCTTCCCAGCTGGTCAGGCCTTCGGCCAGCGTGAGCTTGTGCAGGATTGACTTTCCTTCACGGAGAATGTTTGCAACCTCAACCATGCTTGCATTGGCGGGTATGAGATATTCACCAGCTTTCAGGGTAGCCGCCCGGTCCACAACCTGGAGCACAATCCGGAAAATCAAGGCATTGTTGATGAGGCCCTGGCCTTCAAGTTGTGCTGCTGCCTTATTGAGGCCCGTGCCTCTTTCCAGCAGGAAGACACTGTCCGCCTCGGCTGGCCCCTCGCGCTCAAACTGGTCTTTGGCGTAGTAGAATGCGCCAACCGCCGTGCCCGCAACCACCAGCAGCCCCGCCAGGCCAATAATCAGGGCCCAACGCAGCCATCGTCGTGGCGGTTTTGGATCGCTCAGTGTCTGCTCGCCGACGCCAGCAGCCTTGTCAGCGTCTGCGGGGTTTTGCTCAGACGTCGCACTGTCGTCGGCTTCGGCAGAAACCTCTGGCTTTGGGTCGTCCGGCGTGCTGCTCAAGCGTCAGCGGTCTTCATGACGAGTGACGCATTGGTTCCGCCAAACCCGAAGGAGTTCGTGAGCACTGCGTTCACTGGTTTTTCACGGGCTTTGAGCGGGACCAGATCCATGTCCGTTTCAACCGACGGATTTTCCAGATTGATGGTCGGTGGCACCATATTGTCCCGCATTGCGAGGATCGAGAAAATGGCCTCAACAGCGCCCGCCGCGCCCAACAAATGACCAATAGAAGACTTGGTCGATGACATGGACATGGTCTCGATTGAATTTCCGAAGAGGCGTGACACTGCGCCGAGCTCAATCTCATCTCCCAGAGGAGTGGATGTGCCGTGTGCGTTCACATAGTCGATGTCGGCAACGCCAAGACCTGAATGTCCGAGCGCCATCTGCATTGACCGGAAACCACCATCCCCATCAGAAGCAGGAGCCGTGATGTGATAGGCATCGCCGGAAAGGCCATAGCCTGCAACCTCTGCATAGATGGTCGCGCCGCGTGCTTTCGCGTGTTCATACTCTTCGAGAACAACCACACCTGACCCTTCGCCCATGACGAAGCCATCACGGCCTTCATCGTAGGGACGGGAAGCTTTTTCCGGTGTGTCATTGAAGCCCGTGGAGAGAGCGCGACAGGCTGCAAAGCCTGCAATGCCGAGACGGCTGATGGCAGATTCCGCGCCGCCTGCGACCATGACGTCGGCATCGCCAAACATGATCAGCCGCGATGCGTCGCCGATGGCATGGGCTCCGGTTGAACAGGCTGTCACGACAGAGTGGTTCGGACCTTTAAGGCCATATTTAATGGACACATATCCCGACGCCAGATTGATCAGACGACCTGGAATGAAGAACGGGCTCACCCGCCGCGGGCCTTTGTCGCGGAGCGTAATTGCTGCTTCTTCGATGCCCGGAAGACCACCAATGCCCGACCCAATCATCACGCCAGTGCGGCACTGTTCTTCGTGGCTTTTGGGTTCCCATCCGCTGTCCTTGATCGCCTGCTCGGCAGCCGACAAGGCATAGATGATGAATTCATCGATCCGCTTGGCTTCTTTTGGCTCAACCCAGTCATCCTGGATAAAGGCCCCCTCACCTTCGCGGGGGACTTCACAGGCGATCTTGCAAGGCAGATCACTGGTGTCGAACTTTGAGATCATGCCAGCGCCGGACTCGCCATCCAGAACGCGTTTCCAGGTGGTGTCGACGCCACACCCAAGAGGTGTGACCATTCCCATGCCTGTAACAACAACACGCCGCATTCGCATACACTCCTGGTTCTTTAGCCAAGCTGAGTTGGATAATATTCGTTCAACGGGACATCAGACCCGCCGACATTTTATTGCATATTCTTGTCCGAAAACCGCGGACACTTTTCGGGAATATGCTCCAGCCTACGCTGAAAAGACGACGGGCGCATGCACCATTGGATGCAGCGCCCGACATCGTTAATTCGATTAGGAATTCGCGCTGATGAACTTCACCGCATCGCCAACGGTCAGAATGGTTTCTGCCGCATCGTCTGGGATTTCAACACCGAACTCTTCTTCAAAAGCCATGACCAGCTCGACATTGTCGAGGCTGTCTGCGCCAAGGTCATCGATGAAGCTTGCGTTTTCCTGCACCTTGTCGGCTTCAACACCGAGATGCTCAACAACGATTTTCTTCACGCGCTCTGCAATGTCACTCATGTTCTGTCCTCAGATCCTTCGTGTTCTTCCCCGGCGCTCTCGCCCAGGATTGTTTGCTGGCACCTTGCTGGCACCGGATGGCTGGCCTCGCGCAGACGCGCTTGGAAACTCGTGTGGTGGGTGAGGTTTAGCGCCTCATCTTCTCCCTGTTACCACGTGGCGGCTGTTCTGGCCTCTTCACGCCGCTTTCGCAAGTAAAAATCGCCGGTTAGGTAACACACTTTTTGGCCCTGCGCCAGTTTTGACGTCCGCGAAAACGACCGAACAGCAAATATCTAAGCCTTTGATTTTGCTTGCCTTTAAATCATGATCATGCCGCCATTCACATGAATTGTCTGACCTGTGACGTAGGCAGCTTCTTCTGAGGCTAAATAGAGCACGCTGGCGGCGATTTCATCTCCTGAGCCCATACGGCCCATGGGAATCATTCCGTTGACCCGTTCCTGTTGACCTTCATCCAATACCTTGGTCATGGCAGTTGCGATGAAACCAGGGGCGACACAGTTGGCCGTGACATTTCTGGAGGCGACTTCCTGAGCAATCGACTTGGTCATGCCGGTCACACCTGCCTTAGAGGCGGCATAGTTAGCCTGACCAGGATTGCCCATGGTGCCCACAACAGACGTGATGGAGATGATACGGCCCCAGCGGCGCTTCATCATGCCCCGCATGGAGGCGCGCGCCAGACGGAAGGAAGCTGTCAGATTGACCGCCAGGACCGCGTCCCATTCTTCGTCCTTCATGCGCATGAAGATGTTGTCTTTGGTGACACCAGCATTGTTCACCAGAATATCAAGCTGCCCCATGGCCTCTTCAGCCTGCTTCGGGAGAGCGTCCACAGCCGCGCTATCGCTCAAGTTACAAGGCAGAATGTGCGCGCGGTCTCCAAGCTCTGCGGCTACTGCTTCCAGTGCCTCAACCCGTGTGCCTGAGAGCGCCACCGTGGCCCCCTGGGCGTGGAGCATTTTGGCGACGGCGGACCCGATCCCGCCCGATGCGCCTGTCACCAGCGCGGTTTTTCCGGTTAGATCAAACATGAGTTTCTCCTTGAGCTGTTGCGCTCAACTATTTGAAATCAAAGAGTTTCGAGGATTGAGGCAATATCCGCCGGTGTCCCCACAGCAGCGCCCCCAACGGATTTGTCGATCCGCCGTGTGAGCCCGGTCAGCACCTTGCCCGCGCCTGTTTCAACCAATTCAGTAACACCTTGCGCGGCCAGGTATTTGACGCTTTCGCGCCAGCGCACCATGCCTGTTACCTGCTCCACGAGGAGCTTGCGGATCTCATCCGGGTCAGACACAGCGGACGCTGTCACATTGGCAACCACCGGCACAGATGGCGCTTTCATGTCCACACTTGCCAGTGCCTCCGCCATGGCGTCGGCCGCGGGCTGCATGAGCGAGCAATGGAACGGCGCACTCACGGGCAGAAGCATGGCGCGTTTAGCGCCCTTCTCCTTGGCAAGCACGGCAGCGCGCTCGACGGCTGCTTTGGAACCTGAAATCACCACCTGACCGTCTGCATTGTCATTGGCCGCTGAGCAGACCTCGCCTGCCGCTGCTTCGGCCGCGACAGCCTGAGCGTCTTCGAACGAAAGTCCCAGCATGGCGGCCATCGCGCCCTCGCCGACCGGCACCGCTGCCTGCATGGCGCGTCCACGGATCCTGAGGAGACGCGCTGTATCCGCCAACGTGAAAGTCCCAGCGGCGGCGAGCGCGGAATATTCACCCAGGGAGTGACCGGCGACAAAGCTTGCCTTGTCTGCCAGAGACCATCCGCCTTCGCTCTCCAGGGTCCGCATCACAGCGACCGAGACCGCCATCAAGGCGGGCTGGGCGTTTTCGGTGAGGGTGAGCTCATCTTCCGGGCCACCCCACATAAGGGCCGTCAGATCCTGGCTCAGTGCGTCGTTAACTTCGTCAAAAACAGCCTTGGCGGCTGGAAAGGCGTCTGCCAGTTCCTTGCCCATACCGACTGCCTGCGATCCCTGTCCTGGAAAGGTAAATGCCCGTGTCATGCGTCCCCGCTTTATTCTTGGTCATGCGTGACCCTTAAAACCCCTGAAATAGGGCCAAAGTCAGGCGGACAGAGATACAGGGTGGCTCAGGGGAGTCAAGCTGATGGAACGCCAGCTAGAACTGGCGTTCGAATAGTGCCGAAACCCCTTGCGTCCTGCCTTTTCCTGATTATAGTGCGCCGCTTCAGAGAGGCCCCGGTTGGGGGCTGAAGGAAGCGTCAAACCCTATATTTTTGAGAGTTTGGCAGGAGATGTCTCCGCGCTTCCGGTGTCTCCGCTTCTTTGATGCACCTTTAGAGCCTTCCGGGGCTCAGAGGGGGCTTTGCGCCGGGGTCCGTATTTTGAGCGACGTCTACAGACGGACCGCTTAGAGAAAGGAAGGCCGATATGCCTCTTTATGAGCATGTCTTTATTTCGCGCCAGGATGTGAGCGCACAGCAGGTTGAAAACCTGACGGAGCAATTCTCCAACATCATCACCGAAAATGGTGGCACCATCGCGAAAAGCGAATATTGGGGTCTGAAAAACCTTGCCTACAAGGTGAAGAAGAACCGTAAAGGCCACTATCAGCTTTTGAACATTGACGCGCCCCATGCAGCTGTTGCTGAGATGGAACGCCAGATGGGCCTGAACGAAGATGTTTTGCGTCACCTAACACTGCGTGTTGATGAGCATGAAGAAGGCCCATCAGCAATGATGCAGAGCCGCAACGACCGCGGCCGTGGTGGCCGAGATCGTGGTGATCGGGGCGGCTTCCGTGGCGGTGACCGTGGCCCTCGTGATGATAGGGGCCCGCGTGAAGATCGCGCGCCCCGCGAAGACCGTGCCCCCCGTGAAGCTGCAGCACCCGAAGCTGCTGCCGCTGTTGAGGAGAAAAGCGAATGAGTGTCCCACAAACAGCCGCTCGTCGGCCTTTCTTCCGTCGCCGTAAGACATGTCCTTTCTCTGGCTCCAATGCGCCAAAGATCGACTATAAGGACACGAAACTGCTGCAGCGTTATGTGTCTGAGCGCGGCAAGATCGTGCCAAGCCGGATCACTGCCGTATCAGCCAAGAAGCAGCGTGAGCTTGCCCGTGCGATTAAGCGCGCCCGCTTTCTCGGCCTGCTGCCTTACCTGATCAGCTAAAATTTCCCGGTCGGGCAGACGGCACCGCCTCTGCCCGACCTTTTTTTTCGACGTTTCGTAATCGCCTCGGAGATCTTCCCATGCCGCCATATTGGGCCATCGGTGTTGGGGCCGGTCTTATCGGGGCGTTGCTGTTTCTGACAGCCGGAGTCGGCTCGCCCATTCTAGGGCTTCCGCTTTTTTTTGCGGCCCTTCCCGTATTCCTGGCAGGGCTTGGCTGGGGGGCCAGATCGGCCCTCATCGCTGCGGTGACAGGCTTTATCGTTCTCTCATCCACATCCAGCTTTACAGCCGGACTGGTGTTTCTTGTCGCAGACGGTCTGGCACCTGCTTGGCTCGTCCATCTCGCCCTCCTTCACCATCTAGAGACCGCTCCGCGCTTAACACCGGCGGAAGCCGCTCGTTTGGCGCGCAAAGGAGAAACGCCGGAAACAGACTCCCCCGCCGCCGAAGAAGCCGAAAAACCGGCCGTTACTGAATGGTATCCCGCAGGCGCACTGGCTGTCTGGACCGCCCTCATTGCCGTCGGTGTCCTGGTTGTCTCCGGCCTCTCAACAATGGCCATGGGTGTTGAGGGAGGCCTTGAAGGCGCCCTCAGGATGCTTCTGGCTGAAGATCTCATTGAGGGGCGCGCTATTGAAGCGGGGCTCAGAGACCTTGGCCTCAGCGCAGATCCTGAGCGCATCCTCAGCCTGATCGTGATCGCGCTGCCCGCCTTTGTGGTTATGGCCTGGAGCCTGCTCAATTTGGGGAATATGTGGCTTGCTCAGGTCATTCTGGCGCGCGCCGGCCACAATCTGCGGCCAACGCCAACGTTGCTGGACATTGAGTATCCCCCTTTCCTCCTGGCCCTCTTTCTGGCAGCGCTGATCCTGTCGCTCATCCCTGGTTCTGCGGCTCAATTAGGGGGTGCGATCATGATTGCACTGCTTGTCCCATATTTTCTGTTGGGTCTGGCGGTAATCCATGCTATTTCGCGCGCTTGGACGGCCCGGATCGCACTTCTGGGCGTTTTTTATGTTTTGCTGATTTTTACCGGATGGCTGATCGTACCGGTCTGCCTGATCGGACTCGCGGAACCCTGGGCTGCCTTGCGCGCCCGGTTCGCACAATCTGAGGCCCCGACGGGCAAGGAGATAAGTTAATGGAAGTGGTTCTTCTGGAGCGAATTGAAAAGCTCGGACAGATGGGCGATGTGGTTCAGGTCAAAGACGGGTATGCCCGCAACTTCCTGCTGCCACGTGGCAAAGCATTGCGCGCCAACAAAGACAACCTCTCACGCTTTGAAGCAGATCGCGCTCAGCTGGAAGCTCGCAATCTTGAGCTGAAGAAAGAAGCGGAAGCGGTTCATGAAAAGCTTGAAGGCTATTCTATTATTGTGATCCGCCAGGCTGGGGAAACAGGTCAGCTGTACGGCTCTGTATCTCCTCGCGATATTGCAGAAGGTTTGACCGAAGGCGGTTTCTCTGTCGCACGTGGTCAGGTCATCCTTGCGGCACCAATCAAAACGCTCGGCCTTTATGATGTTGCTGTGAAGCTTCACCCAGAGGTGACATCGACTGTTGTTGTGAATGTTGCGCGCACAGAGGAAGAAGCTGAAGCGCAGGCACGCGGCGAAGACATCAACGCCATGAACGAAGATGATGACGACGAGTTGGATGCCAGTGAATTCTTCGAAGAAGATGCAGCACCGGAGCTCGAAGGTGATGCAGCCGAAGAAGCTGACGCATCGGCGGAAGATGAAGCTGAAAAGCCTGCTGAATAAACATCTTTCGGTCTACCTGTTTGAAGAAGGGCGCTTTGGCGCCCTTTTTTTTGTTGCCTGAGAGTCGAGCCGCAGTCTTGATCTAAGAAGAAATTCGCCCTTCAATAAGAGTCCCAGTGGTTCGTCGTTTAGGGGCGCAGGTCAGCAATCATATGACTGGCGCCTTGCAAATGACATTCGGCAGCTAAATAAGTGGAAAGCGCTGTCGGCCACCTGAAATTCAGGAGGCGAAACATGTTTGCGTTTGTACTCGATCGATTGATTTCACACGGCAACCTGACGGTGGTCGATGCGTCGGGCAATGCTCGCCATTTTGGTGACGGCTCCGGCACGCCCGTCACCATCCGACTCCACAAAAAGAAACTTGAATGGCAGCTTGGACTTAACCCCTATCTGAAGCTTGGCGAGGCTTATATGGATGGGACTCTCACCATAGACGCTCCTGCGCGCATCTATGATGCACTGGACATTATCCTCTCAAATGTCGGCATCGCCTGGGCCCATCCGCTCGCGAAACTCGTTGGACGCATCAGGCGGGCCAAGCGGCGGATTGATCAGTTCAATCCGGTCGGCAAAGCGCAAGCAAATGTCGCCCACCATTATGACCTTGATGCGGGGCTCTATGACCTCTTCCTGGATACAGACAAGCAATATTCCTGCGCCTATTTTGAGACGCCTGACATGAGCCTGGAGGCGGCCCAGCTTGCCAAGAAGCGCCATATTGCGGCGAAACTGAACCTCTCCCCAGAGACCCATGTTCTGGACATAGGCTGCGGCTGGGGCGGCATGGCCCTTTACATCGCGCGGGAGACCGGAGCTCGCGTAACCGGCGTCACGTTGAGCGAAGAACAGCATAAAATCGCGACTGAAAGAGCCGCTCTTGCCGGTCTCTCAGATCGTGTGAAGTTTCGCCTTCAGGACTATCGCGAGGTCGAGGAAACATTTGATCGAATTGTGTCCGTGGGCATGTATGAGCATGTCGGCGTGCATCATTATGATGAGTTTGCAACCAAGCTTCACGCGCTTCTCAAACCCAATGGCATTGCCCTCATTCACACGATCGGGCGTTTGGATGAGCCAGGTGCCACAAACCCCTGGATCGCTAAATACATTTTCCCCGGCGGGTACATTCCGGCGCTGAGTGAAGTCGCCCCAACACTGGAGCGGCAACAATTGCTCCTGAATGACCTTGAAGTCTTGCGGCTGCACTATGCATCGACGCTACGACATTGGCGCAACCGCTTCCTCGCACGCTGGGATGATGCTGTCGCCCTCTACGACGAACAGTTCGCGCGTATGTGGGAATTTTATCTCGCCGGTTCAGAGACGTCATTTCGCCACGAAGGCATGGTGGTGTTTCAATTCCAACTCACCCGGGAAATTGATGCTCTCCCCCTCACCCGCGACTACATCTCCGATTGGGAACGAGACCATTACGATCCACTTGTCCAGGAAAAAAGTGTTTCGGGCGGTTGACTGCTTAGCGATCTAGAACCAATGCCTAAAATTGTCCCCGTTTTCCACAGGCAGCGAAAATAGTTTCGCGAATCGCAACCGTTCGCTTCCGTGGCTCCGTTCATTGACGTAAAACGGAGGCATGGAAAGCACGCTGCCTGCATATGACGAGCCAGTAACTGGTGACGAAGAATATCGCGTCGCGCCTCACAATATCGAGGCGGAACAGGCATTGCTTGGTGCAATCCTGATCAATAATGATTCGTTTGATCGCATCGCCTCCTTTCTGGAAGTTGCTCACTTTTATGAGCCTCTTCACGCCCGCATATTCGAGGCAGTGTCGAAGCTGATTTCTGGCGGCCACATCGCCACGCCTGTCACGCTCAAAAGCTATTTCGATCAGGATGAAGCGCTGCAGGACGTCGGCGGCGCGCAGTACCTCGCGCGTCTTGCTGGTGCCGCAACGACGATTATCAATGTCGCTGAGTATGGCCGTACAATTTATGATCTGGCGGTGCGCCGCGATCTCATTCGGGTTGGCGAGGAGATTCACAACCGGGCCTTTGACGCAAGTGTTGATGATCCACCATCCGCTCAGATCATGGATGCCGAGCAGTCGCTCTACAGCCTCGCGGAAAAAGGCAAATATGAGGGCGGCTTTCAGAGTTTCTCGGATTCGATGCGGATGGCCGTGGACATGGCCGCCGCGGCCTATGAACGCGATGGTGGCCTCTCAGGTATCTCTACCGGATTGCGGGATCTTGATGAGCAGATGGGCGGGCTCCAGCCTTCTGATTTAATCATTGTTGCCGGGCGCCCCTCTATGGGCAAGACGGCGCTTGCCACCAACATCGCGTTTAACGTGGCGAAGAACTACAAGGCGGAGCACCACACGGACGGCACGGTTGAGGTAAAAGACGGCGCTATTGTCGGCTTCTTTTCCCTTGAGATGTCATCGGAGCAATTGGCTACCCGCCTTTTGGCCGAACAGTCGCGTGTGCCGTCTGGCAAAATCAGGCGTGGTAAGATTGACGAGAATGAATGGCATCAGTTCGTTGATGCCAGCCGGGCACTTGAGGGTATCCCGCTCTATATTGACGATACGGGTGGTCTCAACATCGCCTCTCTGGCTGCACGGGCGCGGAAGCTTAAGCGACAACGCGGGCTTGGCCTGATCGTGGTCGATTATATTCAGCTGCTTTCAGGCTCTGGCAAGTCGAGCGATAACCGCGTGCAGGAAGTGACGGAAATCACCACCGGGCTCAAGGCGCTGGCGAAAGAGCTTAATGTTCCGATCATGGCGCTCTCGCAATTGTCGCGTCAGGTTGAGTCGCGGGATGATAAACGCCCGCAACTCTCTGACCTGCGTGAATCTGGATCGATCGAGCAGGATGCGGACGTCGTGACCTTTGTGTTCCGAGAAGAATATTACGTCTCCCGCCGCGAGCCTTCTGAGGGCACGCCTGAACATCTTCAATGGCAGACCGACATGGAACAGGTCTTTGGCAAGGCCGAAGTCATTATCGGTAAGCAACGTCACGGTCCAACCGGCACGGTGCGCCTGCAGTTTGAAGCGGAGATCACGCGCTTTAGCGACCTGGCGGACAGTGATCGTCTCCCCGACTATATGGAGTGAGTGATTTTGCCGTCCGACAGCACTCCTCAGGGATTCGGAGCTGATGAGATGGAAAGCGCCCGTACGGCTGCATCCAGTGGAACTCTCAACATCAATCTGGATGCGATCGCGGAAAATTATCGGCTGATCCGATCAGAAACATCTGCCGAAGTGAGTGCTTGCGTGAAAGCAGATGGATATGGGCTCGGGCTGGTGCCCGTTGCCCGCACACTTTCACAAGCGGGCTGTTCAACCTTCTTTGTCGCCACTGCCTTGGAAGGTGCAGAGCTTCGGTCGCTTCTCCCCAAGGCGACAATTTATGTGCTGAACGGCCTTTACGAAGGGTCCGAACGCCTTTTCGAAGCAGAAGACCTTCGCCCCTGCCTCTCGAGCCTGGAAGAAGTGCGTGATTGGGCTGCTTATTGTGGACAGACCGGACCCCTGTCGGCAGCACTTCATGCAGACACAGGCATTCGCCGTCTGGGAGTTCAGTTCCACGATCTTGGCGCGGTGACAGATCTCGCGGCCTCATTTGAGACCGACCTGGTGATGAGCCATCTGGCCTGCGCAGACGATGCAGATCATCCCTTAAACGATGAACAGCGGGGTCTGTTTGACCAGTTGCGTCCTCGGCTCCCAGAAGCGCCTGCCAGTCTTGCCAACACAGCAGGCATCCTGCTTGGCCCTCAGTTTCACTACGATCTTGTCCGACTCGGGATTGGCCTTTACGGCACCAATCCCTTTCCTAATCCGGGCCACCCCTTTCATCCAGTCGTGACGCTCACTTCCCGCATCATGCAGGTCAAAACCATTGAAGCGGGCGAACAAGTTGGATATGGCGCTACCTACACGGCCCACCGTCCCACCAGGCTCGCCACCATCGCCGCCGGGTATGCCGATGGGTATTTCCGAGCGCTTGGTAGTCAGGATGGCGGCGGTGTCTCTGTGACGATAGACGGCCATTCTGCGCCCGTCATCGGGCGGGTTTCTATGGACATGATCACCGTCGATGTGACTGATCTGCCACCGGAGGTGCCGAAACGGGGAACTTTCGCAGAATTGATTGGAAAATCCGTCACTGTGGGGGATCTTGCGCGGGCAGCAGGCACGATTGGTTACGAAGTGCTTACCCGTTTGGGGTATCGATACCACCGGACGTACACTTCATCGGTTGGAATCAGTGCTGACTGACAGATTTAAGACTGAGGCAGAGGGAGCATAAGTTTGAATCCGCTGGCGATAATCGGCAATGTTGTGATCGCGGCTCTTGGCGAGACCGGGCGGCTTTCCGTGTTCACCTGGAAAGCGATTACCCACATTCTTCGTCCACCCTTCTACTGGCGTCTCATTGGCGAGCAGATGATGCGGATCGGCTACTTCTCGCTTCCCGTGGTTGCCCTTACGGCATTCTTCACCGGCGGTGTGCTGGCCCTGCAAGTCTATTATGGCAGCGACCAGTTTAACTCTGAGAGCATTGTTGCGACGATTGTGGCACTTGGCATCACTCGGGAACTGGGACCGGTTTTGGGTGGCCTGATGGTCGCCGGGCGCGCAGCAGCGGCCATTGCCGCGGAGCTTGGGACCATGCGTGTCACTGAACAGATTGATGCGCTCTCAACCCTGTCGACCAACCCTTTCAAATATCTGGTCGTGCCCCGTGTCGTCGCTGCAGTTATTACACTGCCAGCCCTTGTCTTCATCGGCGATGTGATCGGCATTTTCGGGGGGTTCGTGGTTGGCACGCAGACGCTCGATTTCAATGCCGGTGTCTACATCAAAACCACCGTCGACTTTTTGGAGCTGGATGATCTGACATCGGGTCTCATCAAATCTTCGGTCTTCGGCTTCATCATTGCAATGATGGGCTGTTATCAGGGTTTCCATAGCCGGGGCGGCGCTCAGGGCGTGGGGCGCGCGACAACCAACGCGGTTGTGAACTCCTCTATTCTCATTCTTGCGGCGAACTATGTGATGACGTCGCTTTTCTTCTCGTCTTAAGGCTGGCCCCATGAATATTTCCGTACCGGCAAAAGATGTGAAGATTGAGCTGAAGAACGTTCACAAACGCTTTGGCCAAAAGGTGGTTCTTCACGATCTTGCTCTGACAGTGCCTAAAGGCAAGTCACTGGTTGTGATCGGCGGGTCGGGCAGCGGCAAGTCCGTTATGCTCAAATGTATTCTGGGGATCATCCGCCCAGAAAAAGGCAGCATCAAAGTTGATGGCAAAGATGTCACGCGCCTCTCCACCACCGACCGTGAAAAGACCCTCACAAAATTCGGCATGCTGTTTCAGAATGCTGCCCTTTTTGACAGCTTGCCGGTCTGGGAGAATGTCGCGTTCGGCCTCATTCAGGGCCGCAATATGAAACGCAAAGACGCGAAAGAAATTGCGATCGAAAAGCTCGGTCAGGTTGGTCTCACCACCGATATTGGCGATCTCTATCCTGCTGAGCTGTCGGGTGGCATGCAGAAGCGCGTTGGTCTGGCGCGTGCCATCGCGACAGACCCGGAAATCATCTTTTTCGACGAGCCCACGACAGGCCTTGATCCCATTATGGCTGACGTGATCAACGACCTGATCGTCAACAGTGTGCAGAAACTCGGCGCGACAGCTCTTTCCATCACCCATGACATGGCAAGTGCACGAAAGATCGCCGATTATATTGCGATGATCTATAAGGGAGAGATCATCTGGGCTGGTACCCGCGACGAAGTCGACAATAGTGGCAATGAATATGTGGATCAGTTCATTCATGGTCGCGCTGACGGACCCATCAAGATGGATGTGTTGAAACCTTGATGGCCGTTTCTCACGCGCCGTCTCTCGATCTGTAAGGAAGACCGTGGCAAAAGCCCGTCGTCAATTTGTCTGTCAATCCTGCGGTGCGCAGACCCCGCGCTGGGCCGGTCGCTGCGATGGCTGCGGCGAGTGGAACACAATCTCTGAAGAAGTTGGCGAAAGCTCCGGCGTGGCTGGTGGCCCCGCCAAAGCGAGTTCAACAAAAAAAGGACGTCAGATTGCCCTCGTGCCGCTGCAAGGCGAGGCAACAGAAACACCGCGGCGGACCACCGGCCTAAAAGAGTTCGACCGTGTGCTGGGCGGTGGCCTTGTCCCTGGCTCAGCCGTGCTGGTGGGTGGCGACCCGGGTATCGGGAAATCCACACTCCTCCTGCAAGCAATGGCGGTCCTTGCCCGCAGCGGTGCAGAAGCGGTTTACATTTCCGGCGAGGAAGCGATTGACCAGGTGCGCATGCGCGCGCGACGGTTAGGTCTTGATGACGCGCCCGTGTCACTCGGTGCTGAGACGAACCTCCGAGACATTCTTGCGACCCTACAAGACGGTCCGACGCCTGATGCCATTGTGATCGATTCCGTTCAGACGATGTGGACGGATGCTCTTGAGTCAGCGCCGGGCACAGTGAGCCAGGTTCGTGCATCGGCGCAGGAACTCACACGCTTTGCCAAGAAGTCCGGCGCGGCGATGATCATTGTCGGCCATGTAACTAAAGACGGGCAGATTGCTGGACCTAAAGTGGTCGAGCACATGGTCGACACGGTGCTCTATTTCGAAGGCGAGCGCGGTCACCATTTCCGGATTCTGCGCGCAGTGAAGAATCGGTTCGGCCCGGCAAACGAAATCGGTGTGTTCGAAATGGCGGAAGGAGGCCTGATGGAGGTCGAAAACCCCTCTGCCCTCTTCATCGGCGAACGCGACCGGGAAGCAAGTGGTGCTGCTGTCTTTGCCGGCATTGAGGGCACCCGCCCGGTCCTCGTCGAAATCCAGGCCCTGGTCGCACAAAGCGCCCTCGGCACCCCACGACGCGCGGTGATCGGCTGGGATAGTGGACGACTTTCCATGGTGCTGGCTGTGCTTGAAGCGCGTTGTGGGCTTTCTATCGGAAACCAGGACGTTTACCTCAATGTGGCCGGCGGTCTGCGAATAGGAGAACCGGCTGCCGACCTTGCTGTGGCTGGCGCCCTTATCTCTTCCCTTTCAGGCCTGTCGATCCCTCCCGACACCGTTCTCTTCGGTGAAATTTCCCTTTCCGGTTCCCTTCGCCCGGTCAATCAGATGGAAGCGCGGCTCAAAGAGGCAGAGAAGCTCGGCTTTAAGCACGCCATCCTGCCGAAAGCCGCAGGGCGCCAGAAACCGTCGGCGGGCAAGATGAACCTCACAGAACTGGAAGACCTGGGCGATTTGATTGCCAAGCTGTCGACCGGTGGGGCATCTGCGCCACAAGCCCGAGAAGCATAAGGTGACCCAGCCCCACGACAGCGTTAGACTGGCCTCATGTGGCGTTCGAGTTGGGGGACAGACCCGTCATGACCCTTTTTGATATTGCAGTCATCGCGATCATGATCGTTTCCGGCCTTCTGGCCATGGTGCGAGGATTTGCGAGCGAGATATTGTCGATCCTTGCCTGGGTCGTGGCAGCGCTCGCAGCCCTGCTCCTCTATCCGCTGCTTATCCCGCTTGTACAGGCAATTGCTGAACCCTACTGGCTCGCGCTTGCCATATCGGCCGCAGGGATATTCGGTGTCGTTTATATCGCGATCTCTGCCCTGACATATAGATGGACTGATCGGGCGCATGGCGGCGAAATCGGCTTCCTTGATCGCTCTCTTGGCTTCATTTACGGGGTATTTCGGGGACTTCTCGTGGTTGCCATCGCCTTTCTGCTTTTCACCTGGCTCGTCCCGGACCGGGAAGACCAACCTGAATGGATCGCAGAGGCGCGCCTTTTGCCGTTGGTGGACTTTGTTGCAGGCGGTCTCTCGTCCTTGGCGGCGCAGCAGTCGACCGCGCCAACAGAGCCTTTCTTTACCCCTGAAGGGCGACGCACTGCCCCCCCAGCAACACCTGGGACAGAAGAGCCCAAATCAGACACTGACAGCGACGATGCGACAGGGTATAAGCCTTCCGAACGGAGGGGGCTCGATCAACTTTTCGAAGCCACACAGGAATAGAGGACGATCACCCAGATGTCCGAGACAGGTTCCAAGAACGGTTCCACGGTAGATTCATTTGGCTCCAGGGCCACAGCTCAAATGCAACACAAAACGCCTGCACATGGTGAAGGTGCCAGTGTCATTCTGGACAGCCATGACGAGCTCTACGCAGATAGACTGCGCGAAGAGTGTGGCGTCTTTGGCATATTTGGCCATCCCGATGCAGCTGCGCTGACAGCGCTTGGTATGCATGCGCTACAGCACCGCGGCCAGGAAGCAGCTGGTCTGGTTTCCTTTGACGGGGAACATTTTCATTCTGAACGGCGCATGGGCCTTGTGGGCGACCATTTCACCAGCGCAAAGATGATGGACCGACTGGCTGGTACTGGTGCTATCGGTCATGTGCGCTACTCAACAACTGGTGAAACCATCCTGCGCAATGTTCAGCCGCTCTTTGCTGACCTTTGGGGCGGCGGCTTTGCCATTGCCCATAATGGCAATCTGACCAATGCGCTGACGCTGCGAGATGATCTGGTGCGTTCTGGCGCCATCTTCCAGTCAACGTCAGACACGGAAGTCATCCTGCAACTGGTCGCCCGTGGCCGACATGACCGCACAACGAACCGTTTTGTTGATGCACTCCGACAGATTCAGGGTGCGTACGCCCTCGTCGCGCTTACCAACAAAAAATTGATCGGTGCCCGCGATCCGCTCGGCATCCGTCCGCTGATCCTGGGCGAACTTGATGGGTGTCCTATTCTCACGTCCGAAACGGTTGCGCTCGACATTATTGGCGCGAGCTTTGTTCGGGAGATCGAACCAGGCGAGGTGATTGTCGCTACCAAAGACGGCATCGAAAGCTTGCACCCCTTCCCTCCCATGCAGCCGCGGCCTTGCGTCTTTGAATATATCTACTTCGCGCGCCCAGACAGCGTTGTCGGTGGTCAGAGCGTTTACAATGTCCGTCGCCGGACCGGCGAAGAGCTTTCCCGGGAATCTCATGTAGAGGCGGACGTGGTTATTCCGGTTCCAGACTCAGGCGTACCGGCAGCCATTGGTTATGCAGCCGAAGCCAATATCCCTTTTGAACTTGGCATCATTCGGAACCATTATGTGGGCCGTACCTTTATCGAACCCACGCAGCACATTCGCGCGCTCGGTGTGCGCCTGAAGCATAATGCGAACAAGGCCCTTGTTGAGGGAAAGCGGATCATCCTTGTAGATGACAGTATCGTCCGCGGTACGACGTCTGCGAAAATTGTCAAAATGATGTACGAAGCAGGTGCCAAGGAAGTGCATATGCGCATTTCCAGCCCGCCCATCACACATCCAGATTTTTACGGCATCGACACGCCCGACCGGGACCAATTGTTGGCCGCGAACTATGATCTGGAAGGCATGCGGAACTATATCGGCGTCGACAGTCTGGCCTTCGTGTCCGTCGATGGTCTCTATAGAGCGCTCGGGTTTGAAGGCCGCGACAATGAAAACCCACAATTCGCAGATCATTATTTCACCGGTGAATACCCGACGCTACTGGTCGATCAACAACAAGAAAAACGTTCCGCGCAGCTATCGCTGTTGACGGAAATCGCTTAAGAGCAGAGCAGAGCAGACTATGACAGGACGACTTGCAGACAAGCTCGCGCTGATTACAGGCGCGTCACGGGGAATTGGGCGAGCTGTTGCGCTCGCTTTGGCCGCTGAGGGGGCTCACGTCATCCTGGTGGCACGCACGGTCGGCGCCCTGGAAGAAGTCGACGATGAAATCCGGAAGGCAGGCGGGACCGCGACGCTCGTGCCTCTCGACCTCACCGATTTTGATGCGATTGACCGCTTGGGTGGGACGATTTTCGAGCGTTGGGGCAAGCTTGATATTCTGGTCGGCAATGCAGGCATCCTCGGACCGCTGACACCAACAAGTCACATCTCACCAGATGAATGGGACAAGGTATTTGCGGTGAATGTCACCACGAATTATCGCTTGATCCGGTCGCTGGACCCACTGCTGCAGCGTGCAGAAGCAGGACGCGCCGTCTTTGTGACGTCCGGTGCAGCGCAAAAGTGCCGTCCTTTCTGGGGTGCCTATTCTGTTTCAAAAGCAGCACTGGAAGCCTTGGTCAAAACCTGGGCGCATGAAGTAGAGAAGACAGAACTGCGCATCAACATGGTGAGCCCGGGCCCGATCGCGACCAAGATGCGGGCGACAGCCATGCCGGGCGAAGATCCAGGGACACTGCGAACGCCGGAAGACATTGCGCCGCTCTTTCTCGACCTGGTGAGTGAGGCGTGTACCCGCCATGGAGAAGTTGTTTCCTTCCAGTCGTAATTGGCACGGGTACCTTTTCGTGTAACACCTTGTTATCCAGGGCCCTCGCCCTTACCTTATTTCCAGGAACCTCTGCAGGCGAACCGATTGAGGATAAAGGACAATGGACAAATAGACCGAGCATAAGGAATTCCTCTTGCCGGAGATTTGATCCATGCCACCATTTTTGGTTGCAGGCGATAAACTCGCCTACCTGTTGCCGGATGGCACAGAACTTTTTTCAGACGTCACTTTTTCCATCAGACCCCACCAAAAAGTCGCGCTTGTCGGCGACAATGGCAGCGGCAAGTCGAGTCTCGCCCGGCTGCTTTCAGAAGCACTTGTGCCTGCGCGGGGCGGTCTCATCGTTGGTGGTCGTATTGCCCTTCTGGCACAGGACGCGACGCCCCCTGGGGGCCTGCGTGTGGTGGACTATCTCCGGGTTGGAGCAAAATTCGATGCGCTCACAAGAAACCATGGAGGCGTAGCAACGGTAGAGGACATGGCCCTGGTTGCTGACGACTGGGGCCTAGAAGATGACCTTTGTCGACAGCTTCGGGAGTTGGGCTTAGGGCATGTCTCTCTGACACACCGGGTCACCGACCTCAGTGGTGGTGAATGGCTAAGACTGCAAATTCTCGGTGTTCAACAGTCGAACCCTGATCTTCTCATTCTGGATGAACCTTCCAACCATTTGGATCAGGCTGGCCGCGCCTGGCTTGAAACCTGGCTTCGCAACGCAGCTTTTGCCTGGCTGCTCATCTCTCATGACCGGCATTTGCTCGCCCTTCCCGATGAAATTTGGGAGCTGACACAAACAAGTCTCGATACTTATGGCGGCAACTACACCCACTACCTCGAAGAAAAAACATCCCAACAGCAAGCAGTTATTGGGCGTATTGCCCACGCGCGGCAAGCGGAGCGACAAGCGCAACGCAACCAACAAGTTGCCCGCGAACGTCTGGAACGTAGGGCAGCCAAAGGGCGCAGGGAGCGCAGCAAAGGAAGTCAGCCGAAAATCGTTCTTGATGGTCGAATGGCGCGGAGCCAGCATACTGCCAGCCGACTTAACCAGATCAAGCATGCCCGCCTGTCGGCCGCCGAAGACCGGGTTGCCACAGCCCGCGCGGGGCTTAAAGAAACAACTCCTGTCCAGTTTGACGCTGCTGCCAGCGAAGTTCATCCACACCAACCTGTTCTGGACGTAGCGGGTCTTTGCTTTGGTTATGGCACCAGGGCCCTGTTGAATAATTTCTGTTGGTCGGTCAAAGGGCCTCAGCGGCTGCATCTGGCAGGGGAAAATGGCAGCGGCAAATCAACGCTTCTAGATCTGATCGCCGGGCGGAAGACGCCGGACAACGGCACAGTGACTCGACGGGTCCCTATCGGCTATTTGCTGCAACAAGAAGATCATGCGCCGATGGAAACGCCGCTTGATCGTTGCCTCGCCTATCGTCCTCAATGGCCACAGACTGATATTCGAACAAGCCTTGCCCGTGTCGGCCTGCGACGAGAGAAAGCAGTGACGGCATTCGACCAGCTTAGCGCTGGAGAACGCCTGCGAGCTGATCTCGTACGCCTGCTCAATTGCCCAGAACCTGCTCAACTGCTCCTGTTGGATGAACCCAGTAATCACCTGGACATAAACGCGTTGGAAGCATTGGAGACCGCCCTTAAAGCCTATCGCGGCGCGCTCCTATTTACGTCGCACGACCCAATATTTGTTGAGAGCATGAATGTGTCTGATGTCGTTCGGCTGGGGCCCGACTAGAGCCTTCTGGGTTTGATCAACTCAAAAACAGGCTCCAGATTCCTTGCTTAACGCATTTCCGAACGCTGAAGTCTGCGACTTGCGCTGGAAATGCTCTAACCCAGTTTGCGCTTGCTCGCCTTTGCCGCGAATGGGTTATCGCGTTTGCGCATGTTCAGCCGGATCGGAACACCTCGGAGATCAAATTCTTCCCGGAGCGCATTCACAAGATAGCGTTTGTAAGATGTCGGCACTTCATGCGCGCGGCTTGAGAAAATCGCAAAGGTTGGCGGACGACTTTTCACCTGCGTTGCATAGCGCAGTGTGACCGGCCGACCCCTTGATGCTGGTGGCGGGTTCTTTGACGATGTCATGCTCAGCCACTTATTGAGTTTTGCGGTTGGAATGCGGGCGTTCCAGATCCCGTGGATTTCTTCAATCTTTGGCATCAATTTCTCAACGCCCTTCCCCGTCAATGCAGAGAAGGTGACAATGGGCACGCCACGGACCTGCGGGAGGAGACGGCTGAGCTTTTCCTTCAGGTCTTCCATGGTCTCTTGGGGCGTTTCCACCAGGTCCCATTTATTGACCGCGATGACCAGCGCTCGACCCTCCTGTTCAACCAGATCTGTGATGTGCAGATCCTGCTTTTCGAAGGGAATGGTCGCATCAATCAGGATGACGACAATCTCTGCAAAGCGAACAGCCCTCAGAGCATCTGCCGCCGAGAGTTTTTCGAGTTTCTTTGTTATCCGCGCGCGCCGTCTGAGCCCTGCTGTGTCATGCAGCTTGACGCGGCGCCCGCGCCATTCCCACTCGACACCAATGGAGTCCCGAGTAATGCCTGCCTCCGGACCGGTGAGCATCCGGTCCTCACCCAGCAACTGATTGACTAAAGTGGACTTGCCGGCATTGGGGCGTCCCACCACGGCGACACGCAAGGGTGTTTCAAGGTCAGGCTCATAAGGCGCGTCGGGGTCAAAGCCTTCGTCGTTCTCCAATGCATCTTCGACAGCCTGGTTTGCCTCGGCTTCTTCAAACGCCTTCGCAAAAGGCAACAGCGCGTCATACAGATCGCCCAGTCCTTCGCCATGTTCTGCAGACAGAGGGAGCGGTGCGCCGAGGCCAAGTTCATAAGCCTCCAGTCGCCCGGCCTCACCGGCGCCGCCCTCACACTTGTTGGCGGCCAGAATAACAGGCGTCTCCACTTTTCTCAGAAGCTGGGAAAAATAGGCATCCGCGGGCGTGATCCCGGCTCGCGCATCGACGAGAAGTAGGCAGACGTCGGCTTCCGAAATCGCCAGCTCCGTCCCCTTCTGCATCCGGGCCTCCAGAACATCACCCTTGGCGTCTTCGAGGCCGGCGGTATCAACGATGGTAAATTCAATGTCTGCGATGCTCGCGTCACCCTCTCGCCTGTCACGGGTCACACCAGGCGTGTCGTCGACAAGCGCGAGCTTCTTTCCAACCAAGCGGTTGAAAAGAGTCGATTTGCCCACATTGGGGCGACCGACAATGGCAAGTTTAAACGGCATTGGTTTCCCGTCCGCCTTTCATAGCGGTTCCAGACATGTCCAGGCCACTGGGCCCCAGGACGCCTGAGCTACTACTTCAAAGCAACGATACGTGCATCGTCGGTCAATACAAAGAGCGTTTCATTGGCCAGAATTGGCGGTACAAACACAGCGTCCGGCAGCTCAATACGGCCTAGCTCCTCACCTGAATATGGCGATAAAGACACGGCTTCACCGAGAGACGATACAAGAACCAAGCGATCGCCCGCGAGCACAGGTCCACTCCATTCAATCGGACCATCGCGGTCTTCCTCGTCTTCAAACCGTTCCAACTTCTGTATCCAGCGAATACGTCCATCGCGCCTCGAGAGCGCCACGACTTCCGCATCCAGCGTCACAACAAAGATAAACCCGCCAGCAACCCAAGGTGTTTGTGTGCCTGCAATGTTGCGTGTCCAGACGCGCTCGCCCGTTCGAATGTCAATCGAAACCGCGCGACCCGAATGGCTGACTGCGTAGACCCGGCCTCTATCGATCACAGGGCGTCCGGCAATGTCGTTGAGCTCCGTTAGAGAGGTCACATTACCAGTCCGCGTGAGGCTATCTGACCAAAGCGAGTTGCCATTTTCAACGCGCAGCGCATAGAGCTCACCGGAGGAATAGGGCACCACGACAATGGACCCTGACACTGCTGGAGATGTTGCGGCCAAAATCCCAGCGCTTTCAACAATCCCGCGATGCCGCCAGAGAACAGACCCGTCTTCGGTGTTCAGGCTGATCATTTGATTATCCGACGTGATGGTGAACATGCGGCCACCATTCACCGTCGGGGCAGCCCGGAAGGGTGTTCCAAGGTCGCTCCGCCAAATCACCTCGCCACTTGCCGCATCAAGAGCAATCGCCTCACCAAACCCGGTTGTGACAAAAAGCCTGCCGCTCTCAAACGCGACTCCGCCACCGCGGCCTTCATCCGCATCTTCCTCCTCGGGCGCAAGTTCTGTTTCCCAGGCTTCATCGCCGGTCGTTGAATTGAACGCCCGCACGACCGTTTCTGTATCCAGGACATAAACCTGTCCGGCAGCGGCAACTAGCGCCGTTGCAAGCTCTGTAGAGCTGCTCGACCCTGACCCGGCATTGCTGCTCCACAGAACATCCAAAGAGCCCGACGCCTGCAAATGATGCATCGCATTATCAGCATAACCACCTGGTTGCGGCCAATCCTCATTAACGTAGGGGCGCGGAAGAACAACCTCCAAGGAAGCCAACCGCGGGTCGGCTTCTAGCTTCCGTTCAAGAGCCATAACAGAGATGCGCTCGCCCGGTATCTCCTCTTTGTCTTCGCTTGAAATGATGTCTTGAAATGTCTCACAGCCGCCAAGTGTCAAAGCTGCAGCCAGGCTAAGTGTCACCACACGCCATGTTGTCATTGTGCTTCTCCCGTTGGTTCTATTGAGCTAGCAGGGGCAGGTTCCCCTGGTGCGATTTCAGAGGCCTCCAACGGAACGGTTTGGGGCGCAGGGACATAAGGTGCAATCAAGGCAAGCATCACATGCGCCCGGTCTCTTACACCTGGTGTGGCTGTCTGATCGTCAACAATGCTTTGAAAAAAGCTCTGTGCCTGAGCATATTTCTGCTCTGCATAGGCTGCCATGCCCAACGCCTCTCGCGCCGGATTGCGCCATGGCTCTTCATTGCCAGCCAGCGGCACTAGACGGATGGCCAGATCGTCATAACTCGTGCGGCCAACCAACAAGGTGCCTGATTTAACTTTTGCAAGGTCTCTCAAGATGTCGTCCGCACCGCTGTCTGCCGCGACGGCGTCATAAGCCGCGATTGCCTGATCAACCTCTCCTGCTTCCGCAAGAGCACCTGCGGCTCTTAAACGGGCAAGTGCTGCATATCCGCTGGGAGACCGGTCTACCAAACTGCTAAAAATGGCCGCCGCATCTGCACCTTCCTGCGCCGCTTCTGCGATTGCTGCTGCAAAGGCCTTTGAGGCATCCTCAGCCTGCGACTGTGTATAGGCACGCCATCCAACGACCAGGCTCGTGAGGGCAATAATGCCAACCACCAGACCGATCAAATAGATACCGTATTTGTCCCAAAGCTGCTGTAGGCGGTCGCGGCGAATGTCTTCTTCGACTTCGCGAAAAATGTCGGCCAAGAATAGTCTCCGAAATAGGTCGAGGCGTCTGCCTCAATGGCAGTCCTGATGGCGGTCTTGCGGCCGTAAAGTAACGTCAATTCAATGACTTGCCAACCGTGCTTCCACTCCCAAATGGGATGGAAAGACGATTTAGTTTAACAGCCCCGGTGTCGGCTCATTCGACCTTCTTCATGGCATAAGTGTGCTCTTTCGCCGGAAACGCCCGACCCCGCACTTCGTCGGCATAGGCTTCTGCCGCACCGGCAATCGCAGCGCCCAGAGTCGCGAACTCCTTAACGAATTTTGGTGGCTTAGACGAGAGACCCAGCATGTCTTCCAGCACCAGAATCTGGCCATCGCAGGCCGCAGATGCACCGATGCCGATGGCAGGAATGCTGATCTGTCCCGAAATTTTCGCGGCCAGCGGCTCTGCCATCCCTTCAAGAACAACAGCAAAGGCGCCGGATTCGGAGATGACGAGGGCATCGTTCTCAATCTCCGCCCAGTCTGCCTCAACCCGGCCTTGTGTCTTAAAGCCGCCCATCACATTGGTGCTTTGGGGGGTGAGGCCGATATGAGCCATCACCGGGATGCCCCGCTCGCTCAGATACTTAATGGTGGGGCCCATACGCGCACCGCCTTCGAGCTTCACGGCGGTGCAGCCCGTCTCCTTGATGATCCGGCAGGCGTTGCGGAAGGCGATTTCCGGCGATTCTTCGTAGGAACCAAATGGCATATCCACCACAACCAAGGCCCGCTCGGTGCCACGGACAACAGCCGCACCATGGGCGATCATCATGTCGATGGTCACACCCAGCGTATTTTCCATGCCGTACATGACCATTCCAAGGCTATCGCCGACCAAAAGAAAGTCGACATAGGGGTCAATGTAGCGCGCTGTGTGCGCGTGATAGGCAGTCAGTGACACGATGGGTGTCTTGCCCTTACGCGCCATGATCTCTGGAACGGTAATGCGCTTGATCTTGGTGTGAACCGACATGGATCCGGTCTCCAATTAGAGTTTTGCGTTGATCCAATCAAAACAAAACGCCGTTTGCTCAATTTGATCGCGTTTCACCCACAAAGGGTGCCCGGAGAATGACCCGGGGGGCGGTCAATGCCCCTGCATATGGGGCAATTGGAGGTCTTGGTCAAGCGTCGGCAGACACCCATTTTTTCCCAATGAATTCAATCTCTTATAGCTTTACCACGTTAACTTTATGCCCGATTTCAGTCATGTTTTGCTGATTGAGACACCCCCATCCACCAGCATTGCCGTACCGGTGACAAAGGATGAGGCGTCTGAAGCAAGGAAAAGAGCTGCGTCAGCCTGCTCGTAAGGCTCGGAGATGCGCTTCAGTGCGTGTATCTCACGAACTAATTCTCGCATCTCATCTGTGTCTGCCATGACGTCCGCCATCGCCGTTTGGGTACCACCGGGAAGCAGCGCATTGGAGCGAATGCCCTTTGCGCCATACTCAACAGCAAGCGTTTTCATGAGGCCTATCATCCCTGCCTTACTGGCTGCATAGGCTGCGACGCCGGGCATTGCGGCTGTGTAGCCAACAAATGAACTCACAAAAATGATCGACCCTGCCCCGCGTTCGAGCATTGCTGGGATCTGGTGCTTGGCGCCGAGAAATGCGCTGGTGAGATTTGTCGCCAGGACTGAGTCCCACTGATCGTGGCCCAAATCGATCACCGGTCCCATGGGCCCAAGCGTTCCCGCCGCATTTATGGCGATGTCCAAACCGCCAAAGTCCAGACGGGCGCGCTCCACCAACTCACTGGCAAAAGGCTCTTCGGTGGCGTCTCCGGCGACTGCGACAGCTCTTCCACCTTCTGATTCAATTTCAGAAGTCAGGGTGTCGAGTTCAACCTGGCGTCTGGCGCCTGCCACCACTGCGGCTCCTTCCGATGCGAGCCGCAAAGCTGTCGCGCGTCCAATACCGGAACTCGCTCCTGTCACAATAGCGACCTTGCCCTCGCATGATTTGTTTGTCTTCACCATTCAACCTTCTCCATAAATTGCGTTGGCGCAATCTAGTGAGAATGGTGAGGCACAGCTCGCCGGTTTCGGTCTTTCAATGACGGAGACCGCCCGGAGTATAATCGGGTCAGTGAACCTGGATATCCGGTGGGCTCACCGCGCTCTGCCCGGAGAGCACCAAATCTCTGTACATGACGGAGAGAATGGCGACAGAAATGATCTGCGCAAACACACCAAGAACCGCGCCCCCAATAATCCCAATCACTGGGCCCATTACCAAGGCGACGATGCCAATAAGAATGCTGACGACAATCGCGATTGCCAGGAGAGCCAGTATGTTGAGGATGTGAGCTCCGAAAATGCGGAGCACATTATCCTGCGTGGCCTCAAGGATCGCCCGCGCATCAACGGCCGCGTCCGTTGCCACGGCAGGAAGCAGGAGTGAGAGACGCAGCGCATAGGCAAGCCCCGCAACCATCAGCACCAGCCCCACGGGGACCGCGAAAACCGACAGAGCCGTACCCGCTCCCACAATCATGACCAACACACCTGGGACAACTAAAAGCGATAGGAAGATTGATGTCAGTAAAAACCGTGCTTCCCGACGGCCAAATTTGAAATAGAGAGCTGAGGAACTTGTTTCACCCAGCAAGATGAACCGGTGCCACGCCACTGCGATGATCGGCCATAGAAACAGTCCCAGCAGAGTCACAGCGGCAGCCTGCCACCCCCCGCTGGCCTGGAACATCGCCTCCATATCTGATGGGTCAATTTCTTCTGTGATCGATTGAACCGACAGTGAGTGGAGAATGTTTGCCGCGATATAGACCACGACCGGTGCCCAAACGAGTTTCACCATATCGCCAAAGTGAGACCAGGCGCCTTTATAAGACTCCGTCACCGTCCCAACTATGTCGAGCTTTGCCATATACTGTCCCCTGCCCCTATTTCCTTATTGACCGCCAGCACCCAGCGCTTCTGCACGCTCGCGGAACTCTTTGTCGTCCGGGCTGATTTCGTGCGCGCGCAAGAAGTCACGACGCGCATTCTCTTGATCGCCCATCGCTTCAAACAAGAGACCGCGAACATAGAAAGCTGCGGGGTTCTCCGGGTTCAGCTCAATCGACCGATTGATGTCGCTCATCGCCTCTACGGGCCTATTCAACTCGCGGTAGGCGTTGGCGCGGTTTGAAAAGAGCAGCGCGTCGCTGGGCGACAGCTCAAGCGCGGATGAATAGTCCACAACAGCCATTTCCAGATTGCCGGTATTTTTATAGGCAACACCACGATTGAGCAGGGCCACCACCATGTCGCCCCGCTCCAGGTCGCCGGACTGAATGGCTCTGCTGCAATAGTAAATGGCGAGCTTCATGTCGCCGCCACGGAACTGCTCGTAGCAATTATTGTTGTCTTCCACACCATTCGCGTGAACGGCACCGACGGACCCCAGCAGCACCCCAATAATCAACAAACCTTGCATTCCACGCATGCCACTTCCTTCACCGCAACCGATCTTGGCGAAAGACTACCTGCCTTTAGGGAGTGTGGGAACAGCCTGTCAGCGGGAAAATGCGTCTGCGGCCACGGCGGTGTTCATGAAATCGCGAAAACGCGACCACTTGCCCCCCGTCATTGTAATCACGTGAACAAAATCCGACTTGATGGTGCCCCCTGTTGCCTTTGGCGTGAGGTGCAGGTGTCCCGTGACAATCACCTTGTCTTTGTCCGCCAGAAATTCCTCCGGCTCAAACACGTGAATGTTGACTGAAGAGAGAACCGTCTCAAAGAAGGATCTGGCTTCATCGCGCCCCTTGTAGGTGCCCGCATAGGGAATGATGTCTTCAGGGCCATAAAATTCAATCAGTATGTCGTCAGTAACAAATTCGAGTATGCGAGAAACATCTCCTGCGCCAAAGGCTTCAAAGAGTTTTTGCGTTTGCTCAATATTCTGCTCGCTATCCATCATGCGGCCTCCTCTGCCTTGCGGACGAACCGTAGAACCAATCGCTCAAAGCCATGATTCAACAGGCTCGCAGTCTGGGGAACGGGAAAAGATCCGCCGAACATGATCTCATCACCACGGGCCAAAACGCCTTCCAACAGCACACGCGCTTCCAGCTTTGCCAGTGCTGATCCGAGACAATGGTGAATGCCAATACCTAATGTGAGCTGTTTGTTGAGGTTGGGCCTGTCCATGTCGAAACGACCAGGGTCTGGAAAGACGGCGGGATCGTGATTGGCGGCCGCAAAGAAGAGCGCCACCCAATCACCCTTCTTGATGTCTGCATTACCAACACACACATTTTCGGTTGCTATCCGGAAAAGACGCTGCGGCGGCCCAGAGTGACGCAAGGTTTCATCGATGAAAGGCAGCAGAAGCGCTGGGTCGTCTTTCAGACGTTGGTGTACCTGTTTCATGGTCGCTAGATTGTAGAGCAGGTTGCCGATCAAAAAGGTCGTGGTTTCAGCACCGGCCACTACGAGGGTTATGCAGAACCGGATGACCTCTTCTACCGAGAGTTTTTCTCCATCCGCTTCGGCCTCAAGAAGTGCGCGCATCAGGCAATCTGGTACGGCCTCTCCGGCTGCGATGGCACCGGCCATGGCGGAGACTTTTTCAATAAAATAGGCTGCAAGCTCTTCATTGCTCGCCTGACGCTGTTCTGCCGTCAAATCCGCAGAGAGCATAAAGGCGGTCGCCCAGTGACGAAATCGATCTGCGTCTGCGGGTGGCAGCCCAAGCAAGTGCACCATCACACGTGCTGGCAGGACTGACGCCACCTTTTCCATCACGTCGACATCCTGCGGCTCCAGTTCGCTCAACAGTTCTTCAACAATCGCTCGAACAGCAGGTGCTTCCGCCTCTATGCGTTTGCGTGAAAAGGCCAGGTTCACGATCCCCCGCAAACGGTCATGTTCCGGATTGTCGTGATTGACCAGCATGAGTGTTGGAGCTGAAGACGCCTCCTGCAACGGATCCCTCGAAGAGAATGTGCGATGGTCGCGCGCCGCGGCAGCAACATGATCGTAGGAAAGAAGCACCCAGGCCGACACCGGCTCATCCTGACCGGGCACGGTGCCTGGTGGGTAATCCGCATATCCCTTCACCGGACACACAGATCGCAATCGGTCATATAGTGGGTAAGGGTCTGCGATGGTCGACGGCGCGGTCAGACGCGCCAAATCAGTTGCGATTTCGGATGCGTTCATCTTTTCTTCCCCCATAAGATTTTTAATTTACATCATAAATTATTTCTTTTGTAAACTTTTTAAGCCTGACGAACACTCAAGAGCGACCTAGAATTTCCTCAAAAGACCCAAGGGATTGGCGATATTCATGTCTAAGAACAAAACAAAGGAACGGGGTGAACAAGCTCCGGCAGACGCAGCGAGACGTTTTCTCGAGTTCTACTATCCAATTCACTATAAAGCCGGTTTGCGCGTGGAAGATTCCATGCGCGGGGGTGAAATAGGACGTCATCAGGTCGCCATTCTGTGGTTGATCCACTCGGAAGGCACCGATGGTAGGCTGATGAACCGGAAAGATATTGAGCGCCATCTAGGCGCCTGGTTTGAAATTTCCGGGGCGGCGATCACAAAGGCAATCAGAGGCATGGCGAGGGAACCTCTCTCGCTGCTGACTGTGGAGGAAGCTGCCCATTCCGGCCGCGAAAAGGTCGTGACCCTCACGCGTGCTGGTGAAAAGTTCGTGGATGGGATGACCCGCCGTGGAGATGCCTTTATTCAGCGCATCATTGAGACCATGACTGATGAAGAGATCAATCAGGGTCTCCACTTTTTTCAGCGGATCTCAGAAATCATTGATGATCTAGCGTAGGTGTTCCCCTCCTCAGAGCCGTCCAGCCCCAATCGCCATCCAACGACTAGAAACAGTGGTGGGTGGGTCTACTCCAATCTGAAGCTTGTCCCACTCAACAGTAGCTTATCAGATGATAACCACTTCAGATGCTCAAACCTAGTTCACCGTTTGGATGCCTAGCGTCGCTTGGACCTCAGTGATTTTTGCCAAAACCTCAGCTTTTAGCTCAAGCTTGCGTTCAAGGTTTGATTGAATCTCTGGAACACTCAGCGCACCCCTAGGGTTCACCATTTTTTCGCCCGCCGCATTTTCCAGGTCCAGTAACGTTATGCTCATGACAAGGTCAGTGCGATCCTTCAACTCCGCTTTTCCCCAAGAACCAAATTGGTTTGGAGCAAGCGAGAGTGCTTTACTTTCACCTGGCTCAAGGCCGCCAGTGAACTCATAATTGAAGTCTTCGTCAATCCAAGGAATTGAGCGCCCGGGCGTTTCTACGACACCGTGTGCAAATATCCGTTTGATTGCGAAACTGCCATTATTCTCGATATTGAAATCAATCGCAGGCGAACGCAGATACCTATCATTGTTCCAATAGTACAGCGCGCCCGAAATGCTAATTGCGTTTAGAATTCGCTCTGATTCTTCAGCTCTTGTTTTTGCGGCATCAAGGTCTTCCTGAAGCGTCTCTATCTCGTCATTGAGCGCTGACAGTTGACGTTTGTAGTTCTCCAATCGCCGTTGGTCTGCGAGCGCGATGACTTGCATTCCCGTTTTGCGGTCTACAATCGCTCCTGCTCTAAGAAAGATCATATTGGATGAGTTGTCGTTATTGTTTGCCAACTCCACGAGTTGAGCAAGAACCGGTTTCTCATCACCATTTGGATTAAGAGCAATAGCGAAAAGTGATTTAGCAAAACGCTCCCGAATTTCAGGGTTAAGTGAGTCGCTTACCGCGCGCATCGATTCATTGAAGCGTTCCTCACTTGAAGCATCTAGCTTTGGTTCTGCTTGGAAGCACGCGGTCAAAAAAAGACCCACCGCGACAAGGATTCCAATTCTTAGCTTCATAGCGCACCTCCACATTGAATGGACTATTTCATCAAATGAGGGTTAGTTTTCCAAGCTAAATCGAAATTTGTCAGCCGCTAACCAATCAACAGGCAGTTTTGCGCCCGCCTTAAGCTAACTCTTTAAATGCTGATTGGTTTATCTCTCATCGTTCCTCAACCCATATAAATCTGCAGACTCAATTGCTATTCCCACTCAATGGTTCCGGGTGGTTTGGATGTCACGTCATAGACAACCCGGTTGATACCGCGGACTTCGTTGATGATCCGTGTCGAGACACGCCCCAGGAAAGAATGTTCAAACGGGTAATAGTCAGCGGTCATGCCGTCTGTTGAGGTGACGGCTCTCAGTGCACAGACATAATCATAGGTCCGGCTGTCGCCCATGACGCCCACTGAGCGGACGGGCAACAGGACGGCAAAGGCCTGCCATATCTCATCATAGAGACCCGCCTTGCGGATCTCTTCCAGATAGACCGCATCGGCCTTTTGCAGGATATCCACTTTCTCGCGAGTGATCTCACCTGGAATACGGATCGCAAGACCCGGTCCCGGAAACGGGTGACGCCCGACAAATGTTTCGGGCAGGCCCAGTTCACGCCCCAGCACGCGCACTTCATCTTTGAACAGTTCGCGGAGAGGCTCCACCAATTTCATGTTCATGCGTTCTGGCAGGCCGCCCACATTATGATGGCTCTTGATAGTGACGCTCGGGCCCCCTGTGAAGGAGACGCTTTCAATCACATCCGGATAGAGCGTGCCTTGGGCAAGAAAGTCTGCCCCGCCGATCTTCTTTGCTTCTTCTTCGAAGACGTCGATAAATGTTGCGCCTATGATCTTCCGCTTCTTCTCTGGGTCTGACACCCCCTCAAGCTTACCGAGGAAGAGGTCTCTCGCATCCGAATGGATCAGAGGAATGTTGTAGTGGTCGCGGAAGAGGTTCACGACTTCGTCCGCCTCCCCTGCCCGCATGACGCCGGTGTCGACAAAGACGCATTGCAGCTGATCGCCGATGGCTTCATGAAGCAACACCGCCACAACAGAGGAATCGACGCCGCCAGAAAGACCGCAGATGACGCGGCCAGAGCCTACCTGTTCGCGCACCTTGGCGATTTCGGTTTCCTTGAAGGCGGCCATGGTCCAGTCGCCCTGGCACCCGGCAATTTTGTGGGTGAAGTTTTTCAGAAGGTCGGCGCCACGGGGCGTGTGCACGACTTCAGGGTGGAACTGAACCGCATAGAACTTCCGCGCTTCATCCGCGATGGCGGCGTAAGGCGCCCCTTCAGAGACTGCGACGGTCTTAAACCCTTCGGGAAGGTCTACCACCCGGTCGCCATGGCTCATCCAGACCTGTTCTTTGTCACCAGCCTTGAGCACGCCATCAAACAGTGCGCAGTCTTCAACCACTTCAATGTCGGCACGCCCGAATTCCTGATGGTCATGGGCCTCGACGCGCCCGCCCAGCTGGGCACACATTGTCTGTTCGCCGTAACAAATGCCAAGGACCGGTACACCCGCCGTGAACACAGCCTCAGGAGCCCGCGGCGTATCGGTGCCCGTCACACTCGCCGGGCCACCCGACAAAATAATCGCCTTTGGATCGAAGGTTTCAAGCGCTTCTGCCGCCGAGTTAAACGGAACAATCTCACTATAAACGCCACTTTCACGGACCCGGCGGGCAATGAGCTGGGTTACCTGGCTGCCAAAATCAATAATCAGAATACGGTCGGTCATG